>DALYDW010000077.1:7656-10082 GCA_031972915.1 bacterium | reverse complement strand
AGCCAAATTGGCCAATCGCCATGCAGAAGTCGGAGATATTTATGAAGGCATTGGGTTTTATCAAGAGGCTATCGAAGAATTTTAAAAAGCACTCAAGCTCGCACCCACTTTTCACGATATTCGTTGCAAACTATCCATCTGCTTAAGAGAAATGGGACAACACGGAGAATCCCTGAAAGAGCTTCGCAAGGTCATCAAGGCTAACCCAAAATATTATTACGCCCAAGTGCAACTAGGGGTCACCCAATACGCCGCCGGAAAAACCCGAGAGGCCGTCAAGCAATGGAACTCCATCTTAAAAAGTCAACCTGGCAACGAAGGGGCCAAAATGTATCTCAAACTGGCCGAGGCCAAGAATTAAAGTAAAAGACTCACCCCTCGTTGCCGTAAGGTGCTAGAGAACTCGACCACAGAACTAACTCACAATGTCGTTGCGAAGCCCATGCAAGGGGCTGAAGCAATCTCTTCGCGATGAAGCTGGAGCGGCACTCAAGAGCGGCCTGATTACCTTTGTGCTCGAGCCACATGATGTTCACAATCATGACGAACTCAGCACAAAGCCGCTCAAGCTAACAATGTAAAGATTTTCTCCAAGGCTCCATCGAGCCCTGCAACCTCGGGACCGCCTGCCTGAGCCATATCGGGACGTCCACCGCCTTTGCCACCCAATAGGGGAGCTAGTTCGCGAATGAGATTTCCCGCGTGAAGCTTTTCGGTGAGGTCCTTTGACACCCGAACAATCAGAGTGGCCTTACCCTCAACCTGGGCGCCCAACACCAAAAGACCAGAACCCAACTTTTGCATGAGCTGATCGGAAATTTCTCGCAAGGCATTCACGTCATCTACGTCGCGGCGCAAGGATAAAACCTTCACGCCTTTCACCTCGCGAATTTTTGCACCAAGATCTTCCGCGGTTCCGGTGCCCCCTGAGGCTAACTGAGTCTTCAGTTTTCGTATTTCTTGCTCCTGCTTTTTGACCTGCTCACTTTGCCGCTCCACCCGTTCTAATAATTCGTCGGGAGTGACTTTTAATTTCGTGGCCAATCCCTGAATTTGTGTCTCCAAACGACGCAAATAAGCCAAGGTATCGGCGCCCGTAATAGCCTCGATTCGTCGAACGCCCGCCGCAACGGAGGCATCGCTCAATATTTTGAAGGCCCCGATTTCACCGGTGCGATCCACATGGGTACCGCCGCACAGCTCAGTAGAAAAATCCCCAATCCTTAAAACTCGAACCTCGTCGCCGTATTTTTCTCCAAATAGGGCCATGGCGCCTTCACCGATGGCAGCATCGTAAGTCATTTGTCGCTTTTGCACCTCGATGTCTTCTCGAATTTTTTCGTTCACTAAATCTTCAATCCGCTGCAACTGCTCCAAACTCAAAGGCTGAAAATGACTGAAGTCAAAACGAAGACGATGGGGAGCCACCAAGGAACCCGCCTGTTTAACGTGCTCTCCCAGCACTTGCCTCAAAGCCGCATGTAAAAGATGGGTCGCAGTATGATTGAGTTTTGTGGGCTCGCGACTGTGGCGATGCACCTTGAGATGCACTTCTGATCCAACCCGGAGTTCGCCGCGCTCTACTTTGATCTGATGACTGACTAAGCCCAAAAGAGGAACCTGGGTATCACTGACCTGAGCAAAACCCTGAGGCCAAAGAACTTCACCCACGTCTCCCACTTGTCCACCAGACTCTCCGTAAAAGGGACTATATTCGGTGTAGAGCTCTCCCGACTCTCCGGCCTGAAGGTGCTCCACGACTTGCCCCTCCCGAACCAAGGCGCTTACCTTAGAAAGACATTCTAGGGTTTGATAGCCTAAAAACTCGGTATCAATGCCTTGAGCCAATAATTGTTGGTGAACTAGTTCGGTTTTTTCCGCACCCGATCCCTTCCAGGCAGAGCGAGCTTTTTGTCGCTGTGCCTCCATCAAAGTTTCAAAACCTGCCAAATCCACATGAAGCCCACGCTCAGTGGCGATGGTTTCGCTCAAATCGACGGGAAAACCGTAGGTGTCGTAAAGGCGAAAAGCCACCTCACCCGAAAGCGTTTTGCTTCCCCGGTCGAGGGTATTTTGGATTTCCACACCGATAATGTCCAAACCCTTTTCTAGAGTCTCTAAGAAACGAGCCTCCTCAGCTCGGATCACTTCTTCGATAAATTTTTGATTTTGAGGTAACTCTTGATAGACCACACCCATCGCATCCACTACCTGCTGAGCCAGTTTGAAGAAGAACGCCTGTTTCATTCCCAAAAGCCTGCCATGACGAATAGCTCGCCGCATGATGCGACGCAAGACATAGCCCCGCCCTTCGTTGGAAGGCAAAACTCCATCGGCGATCAAAAAAGTAGTGGCCCGAATATGATCGGCAATCACGCGCATGGACACATCTTCTTCGTCGTGCTGACCGTATTTTTTACCGGCTA
>DALYDW010000077.1:6749-7596 GCA_031972915.1 bacterium | reverse complement strand
GCCGCGATAGAATGGAGCAAAGGCATGAACAAATCGGTATCGTAATTGCCGTGAACCCCCTGCACCACACAGGCCAGGCGCTCTAGCCCCATTCCCGTATCTACGCTGGGCTTGGGCAAATTTTGCAATTCACCTCCCGCTGTACGGTTGAATTGCATGAAGACTAAATTCCAAATCTCCATGAAGCGGTCGCAATCACAACCCATGGCGCAAGTAGGACGACCACAACCAAAACTCGGTCCGTGGTCGTAATGAATCTCAGTGCAGGGACCACAAGGACCTGTTTCTCCCATGCTCCAAAAATTATCTTTTTCGTCGAAACGCAAAATGCGCTCATGGGGAACATCGGTTTCTTGCTTCCAAAGTTCCTCCGCCTCCAGATCTTCGCGAAACACGGTTACCCAAAGTCGCGACTTATCGAGAGCAATGACCTCGGTAAGAAATTCCCAAGCAAAACGAATCGCGTCTTTTTTGAAGTAATCACCAAAGCTGAAGTTTCCCAACATCTCAAAAAAGGTGTGATGTCGAAGCGTACGCCCAACATTCTCTAAATCGTTGTGCTTACCGCTAACTCGCATGCATTTCTGCGACGTAGTAGCTCGAGAGGTTCCAATATCTTCTTGGCCCGTGAACACATTTTTAAAAGGCACCATCCCCGCATTGGTAAAAAAAAGCGTGGGATCGTTTTGCGGAACCAAAGAAGCACTCTTAATACGGCGGTGTCCCTTGCTTTCAAAAAAACGCAAAAAGGACTCCCTAATCTGGGCAGAAGAAATCATCACTTACAACCTGTCGATAAAGATAAGAACTCAAGATCCACAATTTAAGCGGGCTTTTTCTTAGCCAC
>DALYDW010000077.1:3771-6739 GCA_031972915.1 bacterium | reverse complement strand
TCCTGAGGAGCTGCGGTCGCGGCCAAACCGTAATGTTCTTTGAGTTTGCGTTCAATGGCCTCGGCCATTTGAGAATTATTTTTTAAAAACTCTTTCGCGTTTTCCCGACCTTGGCCAATGCGTTCTTTACCATAGCTAAACCAAGATCCCGTTTTTTCGATGATATCGCTATCGGCGGCCAAATCGAGCAAGTCACCTTCTTTAGAAACGCCTTCTCCGTACATAAGATCAAACTCGACCTGACGAAATGGCGGCGCCATTTTATTTTTTACCACCTTCACTCGAGTACGACTTCCCAAGACCTCTTCACCAGATTTAATGGAACTGACACGGCGGATGTCCAAACGAACACTAGAATAAAACTTAAGAGCATTACCTCCGGTGGTGGTTTCCGGACTTCCGAACATCACCCCAATTTTCATGCGGATTTGATTGATGAAAATCAACAAGGTGTTGGACTTGTTGATCATGGCCGTCAGCTTGCGCAAGGCCTGGGACATCAATCGAGCTTGAGCTCCCATTTGCGCATCGCCCATCTCACCTTCTAACTCGCTACGAGGCACCAAGGCAGCCACCGAGTCGACCACCAAAACGTCAACGGCATTGCTGCGCACCAAAGCCTCGGCAATTTCTAGGGCCTGCTCCCCCGAATCGGGCTGACTGAGCAACAAGTCTTCGGTCTTAACTCCTAATTTTCTTGCATACTGAACATCAAGGGCATGTTCGGCATCGATAATTGCGCTGACGCCCCCTTTTTTTTGCGCCTGGGCGATGACCTGCAAGGCCAATGTGGTTTTTCCTGAAGATTCGGGCCCATAAATTTCTACGATGCGCCCCCTAGGCAGACCACCAATGCCCAAGGCGATATCCAAAGAGATAGAACCCGTGGAAATAACTCGATCGGCATCGTAAGAAGGACCGGCATCCTTGCCCAAACGCATGATGGAGCCTTTGCCAAACTGTTTTTCGATTCCGCTCAAGGCAAGGGCGATGGCCTGTTCTTTTTCTGAAAGGGAAGTGGCGGCGCTGGTCATGGTTTGCTCCTTAAAAGACATGAAAAATCGAAGATAAAAATCTGGAGGACTAAAATCTCTTCCGGTCCCGCTTGTCAACCTGGATTTACACGACAAATCCCGGCTTATTTTTCTGAGATCACCATTCAAATTTGGTGCCAGAAAACAAGCTGCACTTAGAAACCCAAAACCACCGGTTTTTGATCCCAAGCTTGAGAAGAGATATTAGGGAATAAAACATTTTTCGAATGGAGCCACCGAAAATCAAAGCCCCTCTTTAAGAACCACGACAGCCCTTTTTTTCTAAGTAACGCCCAAAATTTCCCAAAGTAACCGAGGCCGCAAAATACAAGGAAGGCAACCAAGTAGCCACACCCCATAGGCCGTTCTTGGGGGGAAGATAAGAAAAAACCCCGAAATGAACCAAAGAAACCTCTGTAAAAGTCCCCATCAAAGCCGTCAATAGGGCTAAAGCAAAACCTAAGGGACGACCCTCCAAGAGTTTCCATATCCCCAAGGCAGCACACGCCAGAAACAGGTCGTCGCCCCCTGGCGTTACCCAAGGCAAAAAACCACTCACACAATAGAGCCCCAAGAATAGCAGCAAACCTCCCCAGGCATAACAAGGAGAACTCACTGCTTTTCCCAAAGGTACCTGATGAAACAGTCGATCTATGGCGGGATGACTCCATCCCACAGCCACTGCAGCTCCCCCGAATAAAAAGGGCACCCAAAAGGGAACACCCAAGAGGGAGAAGCCATCCACCTGAGGAGGATAGGTCGTCGTATGAGAAATTAAGTGACAGTAGTCTCCCACCGGACCCAAAAAGAAACCCACCGCGAAGAGAGTGCCAATTCGTACCCAAAAACGATTCACAAAAACGTACCCCAACTTCATCAAAAACGGTTAGCGCTTGAGCCCATGGCTTTTGACACGTCTCTTACTGGCAAGCACGTCGTTTTTATGTAAAAACTACCGACAAAAAAATCTAGGACCACACTTCCTTTCTAGGCAACATCAACACCTTCGAATAGAAAAAAATATGGAAGAAAAAATCAACGCCATTTTAGAATTCTGGTTGGGCAAAGATCCAAAAAAACCCTTAGAAAACCAAGATAAGTGGTGGAAAAAAGATCCAAGCTGGGACGAGGAGATCCGCCAGCGCTTTTCCGAAGATGTCGAACAGGCAAAAAACGGAAACTACGATGATTGGAAACAAAAACCCTTGGGATGTTTAGCCTGGATAATTTTACTAGATCAATTTTCTCGCAATCTCTATCGAGGCTCAGCGCAATCCTTTGCCCAAGACGAATTAGCACGCCAAGCCTGCCTGCAAGGCCTCGCTGAAGGCTTGGACACTCAACTCACCCCAATTCAAAGAACATTTTTTTACATGCCCCTCATGCACTCCGAATCGCTCTCCGAACAAAAACAGAGCGTCACTTTATTTCGCCAACTGGCCGAACACGCCCCCAAAGAACTGGCCTCCAGCTTAAAGAATAATTTGGACTTCGCCTTACGTCACGCAGAGATCATTCAACGCTTTGGACGCTTTCCTCATCGCAATGACATCTTGGGAAGAGACTCCTCAAGGGAAGAAAAAGACTTTCTCCAAGAACCCAATTCTTCTTTTTAATCTCTCCCGAAAAAAAATATTCTTCGATTTTTTTCTATTCGTAGCCCTGCAACAAAGCCATCTGCTCTTTTAAGTTGAGCAGGAAACGCTCCCAATAACGTCGTTCGGTGTAATAGGGGAAGGTTCGTTGAAATAATGGTTCGGAGTAGCGCTGTCCTATCCAAGCGGCGTGACGAATCATCCGCAAGGTACGTAAAGGCTCGATCAAAGCAAAGGTATCAAAATCAAATTCGCGAAATAATTCGTAACCCTCCCAAAAGGCGTCCTCCGCATCCCGTCGTTCAATTTCGTTTCCAGAAAATAACATCCAAACGTCTT
>DALYDW010000077.1:0-3761 GCA_031972915.1 bacterium | reverse complement strand
GTTCAATGAGTATCAGACTCTTTCGGTCAAAATTAGAGATTTCTTCATATCCTGAAAGTATCAAATCTAGCTTTACGGGGTCGCGATCTTGTAAAAGTAACCAAAGATCCTGCACTGGAGGTCCTTGAACCATGTCGTCAAAATCTAAGAGGTGCGGACCTTGTAAATTCCACAACACATTACCCAAATGACAATCACCATGAAGAGCGATTTGAGGCAGATCCCAATCCCATACTTGTTCTACCTGTTCCAAAACTTGATGGAGCATATCTTCCAAAGCAGCCAATAATTCTTCGGGAATAAAAGCCTGCTCGAGCAAAAAATCCAGACTGGCATAACCGTAGGTTTCGGGATTAAGCTCCATTCGCGAGGGAGCTGAGAAACCCTCTCCCGCATTATGTATTCTCGCCAAGAGGCGCCCTAACCAACCTAAATCCTCCAAACTCAACTCGGCTTTTTCTCGACCACGAAACTTAGGAAACAAAGCGAAATAAAATCCCTCTACTTCCCCCAAGGTGGGGGCCTCTCTGCAAGCCTTCACCAAAGACAAGGGCGCGATCACAGGAATTTCCAACTCGACTAGACGACCTACAAAGCCATGTTCCTCCGCGATGGCTCGAGCAGACCAACGACCCGGGCGATAAAATTTCGCTACCAGAGCTTCCCCACCCTCAACCCCGATTTCGTAGACCCGATTTTCATAGCTGTTTAAAGGAAAGAGCGCCCCAGTGGGACGAAAGCCCTGGGCACTCACCGTAGAAAAAATTAAATCGGGTAATAGCTCTCCAAAATTTTCCAAATCTACTTCCCTCCCCTTAGCTTAAAATCAGTGTCGCTTGGCAGAACGCTCGCCAATCCCAAATCGATAAGAAACTGCCACCCCACCACGAATTAAGGTGGGGTGCGCAACGGCATCACGCAATGCCGAAGTTAACAAGGTACTTACCTGGACATTAGGATAAAAACTCAAATCCTTTAAAGAGCCTGAAAAGGGATTCCAGGGGAAACCGAAAGTTGTTTGAAACATATAAGGTTGGGTCCCCACATCGGTAACAAAAGTCTGGTTAAAGGGACCATTCGTAAGGGCAAATAAAGAATTAATCCTAAATGAAAAACCCAAGGGTAACGCTTGTTCGTAACCCAAGCCCACATCCCAATACACCCCCCCCTGGGCAAACATCAAAAACACAGCCAAATCAGAAAAGACAAAAACCGGCCCCACGGGATAAGTGAGTATAAGATCGTATTCAATGGTGCTCTTACTGTCGTTTAAAGATTTGGGATTGCTGTTAGGATAGAGTTCAAAGACGAACCAGGTATTGACGTCGAGTTTTTTAAATTGACGATGATAGTAGAGAGTCAAATCAATTTCGTTAAATTGCCCCTGGTTTGGCTCATCGCCTAGTACGAAATTCCCCCACACAGAAAAGCCAACACCATAGCCCTCGATGGCAGCAGCCGGCTGCCAAACGGGCCCCTGACTCGATTCGATGCCCCGCCAAATATACTGAGAATAAAAATCCCATTCGAAAGACAAGGCAACGAGGGGAGGAACGGGCTCGGGGCTCGGCGTAGGAGAAGGCACAGGAATAGGCTGTTTAACTTTTTCCTCTTCGGTAATAACACAGTCAGAACCATCGCAATCCTTCGCCTCAACCGCTCTTCCTAGGAAGAGAAGTCCCACCATGAGAAGACAAAATATTTTTCCGATTTTCACCGGAGTAAAATCCTTCTCAAACGATCTAAGGCGAGCGCGGCTACCACTTGTTTAAAACGTCGCCGATCCCATGGAAAAAAATAGGCCCGTTCCCATTCTCCTTGAGGATGCACCACGGCGACATGAACCGTTCCCACCGGTTTTTCCGCGCTTCCCCCGGTGGGACCGGCGATTCCCGTAATGCCAACGGCAAAATCCGCTCCCGAAATTTCACGCGCTCCACGAGCCATAGCCAAGGCCACGGGTGCGCTCACTGCCCCCCATTTTTCTAGCAAATCATCGGATACACCCAGAAATTTGATTTTAGCCTCGTTGAAATAACTCACCCATCCAGCTCGATAATACCCACTAGCCCCAGGGATATTAGTGATTTCATCGGCTAATAGTCCCCCCGTACAGGATTCGGCGGTGGCCAGACTTAAGCCCTTTTGTTGCAGTAGACTTCCCACCACCTGGGCCAACTCCACATTCCCTTCCCCAAAAACCACCTCGCCCAATTGGGATCGAACCCAAGAGGCCGCTTGCTCCAAACGATCCTCCACCTCAACCCGAGGACCCGTCGCACTCAAGCGGATATCGATCGTAGGAAATCGAACTCGAAAACCCAGATTGACCCCCATGAGCTCACTACGCCCAGCGACACGACCTCTAAGCATTTGATCCATTTGCCCTTCGGGAAGTCCAAAACAACGCAAAACTTTCAGAACCTGACCACTCCCCTCGGGAACTTGCTTCAACAACACCGGCAAAAGGCTTTCCTGAAACATGGCCTTCATCTCGGCGGGGACTCCAGGAAAAAAAGCAAAAAGCGCTCGCGTTGTTTTGAAATAAACCCCTGGAGCCGTCCCCTGAGAATTGGCCATCACCGTAGCTCCCTGGGGAATCCAAGCCTGCTTCTCTTGATTGTGGCTCATTTCCCTATCCAAACGACGAAAGCGCTCGCGAATCTGCTCCAAGCTCAGAGGATCTTCAACCAAAGGCCTCCCCCAAAAACGAGCTGCTACCTCAAGGGTAAAATCGTCGACCGTTGGCCCCAAGCCCCCCGTAACCAAAACACAATCAACGCGCTTCTCAGCTTGAGAGAGAGCTTGCAAAATCAACTCTTCGTCGTCGGGCACTGCGGAATGAAAACGAACCCTCACCCCGATAGCGTGCAATTGTTGGGAAAGCCAATTGGCGTTGGTATTGAGTACCGTGCCATCCACGACTTCGTGACCGATAGCCAAAATCTCCGCGATCATCTTTGCCCCATCCTCATTATCCGTGAGCTTGATAAGCGGCCAGCCCCTGAAACAAAATCAAGCCCACGAGGTTGGCGTAAACACCTGCCGCAACATCGTCGAGCACGATTCCCCAACCTCCCGAGAGGTTTCGATCTAACCAACGCACCGGCCAAGGTTTCCAAATATCGAAGAGGCGAAACAAAATAAAGGCCACACATACACCCTTCGCATCAAAAGACCAACCCAGCACCGACACACCGTAACCCACAATCTCATCGATAACTACAAAAGAAGGATCGTCTTGTCCCACCAGTTTTTGCACACGATCACTCGTCCAAACCGCAAATAAGATGAACAAAATCATCAAAAGAAGCGCTAAGGAGAAGGAAAGTCGACTCAGGACGTAAAACAAAGGAATTCCCCAAAGGGTACCGAAGGTACCCGGGGCCTTGGGTAAAAAACCCAAACCGCAACCTGAATTGACCATTAAAAGAAAACGCCTCACTCCTACCGGTTAGCCGGAACTTCCCTCGGAAGCAAAGCCTTTATTCGTGACACCTTTTTTGCAAATCAAACGTAAACAGGAATCGTAAATAAGATTGACGAAGGACTTCGTCTTTTCTTAAGAATGCGTTTTTTCAACACTCTTATTTTTCACGCATGGAGTTATTCATGAAGTTCCTCAAAGTCGTTTCGATGATTTCTCTAATTTTCGTGGCCTCTTGTAGCCCTAGTTCGCCCGGCAGCAGTTCCGGTAGCGGGACTCAAATCGACCTCGAAAAAAAGATCCATAGTGGAAAAAAACTGGCGGCCTCCGGAGA
>DALYDW010000076.1:9868-10132 GCA_031972915.1 bacterium | reverse complement strand
GTACGGAACTCCATTGGCGAATCCGTTGCAAGACGATTAAACCGCCTAGGTCGGGAAGGCCCATGTCTAAGAGCACCAAGTCGGGACGTTGGGTGGCCGCCATTTGCAGACCATCTTTTCCTGAGGCGGCTTCGAGCACTTGGTATTGTTCGCATTCTAAAGAGATCTTCAAGAGCTTGCGAATTTGCATTTCGTCATCGATGGTAAGAATCTTCAATGGAGTGCTCATGGGGCTTCGGTTGGAGCGGGGGGCTGTGTGTCATT
>DALYDW010000076.1:0-9788 GCA_031972915.1 bacterium | reverse complement strand
ACAAAGCGTGCACCGCTAGGGCTACGGTTTTCTGCTCTGAGGTGACCATGGTGCAATTCTACAAAGGCCTTGCTGATGGTTAGTCCCAGTCCAGTGCCGCCGGCAATTTCTGGGGTGGAACGATAAAACTTTTCGAAAACCGAATTGGGATTTTCTTTTGGTAATCCGCGACCTTCATCGTCGAAAAATAGCATGATTTCTTTTTCTCTTTCTCGATAAAGACCGGAAATTTTGATTTGGGTCCCTGGTGGGCTGTATTGAATCGCATTTTGAACGATGTTGCGAATAGATTGTTCGAGCAAGACAAAATCTCCATGAATCAGAGGAAGTGATGGAGGGAGTTCTAAAAGAACTGTGTGGTTTTGGCTATGGGGCTGAAGCCGTTGTACGGCAACCCCCATCAGATCGTGTAGATCGACGGCATCCATGCGTAACTGTACTTTTTGCGATTCGATTCGACTCATGTCCAAAAGGTTTTGAATGAGGTCTTTCATACGCTCCGATGCCGAGCAGATATCTTGAAGTAGAACGTTGAAGAGCTTAGGCTTCTCCTGAATTTTTGGATCGAGTAAGGCGGTAGCGGATCCCGCGATGGCTGAAAGAGGTGTTTTGAGCTCGTGGGAAACGGAGTTGAGTAGGGTTTGATAAATTTTCTGCGATTCTTCGAAGATTTTATTTTCTCTCACGTTGTCGTTGAGCCTTTCCCTTTCGATAGCTAGGGCCCATTGCCGTGCAAAGTTTTCCAGTTGGGTTTTTTCGTCGAAACTGAGTTGTTGATCTGCTTTTTTTGCTATTCCTAAAACTCCCAGCGTGCCGTGGGAGGTCATCAGGGGGATGTAATAGGCCCTGGCCATGGAGATGGTGTCTGTGCTTTTTCCCGCGGGCTGGTTGTAACGACCTACCCAGGAGGCGACACTTTCTTCTTTGGGGTCGATGCTTAAGGTGCTGGAGGGATGCAGGTTCAGGGTATTTGCGTTTCCATGGGGAGAATTTAAAAATAACGCGATTTCGGCCTGAAATTCTTTCGTCATGTCTTGAATTCCAAGCTCTATGATTTTGTCGAGATTAGAGCCCGTAGAGACATCTCGGGTAAAGCGGTAGAGTGCCGCCATTCGTTGTTCTCGTTCACGAAGCAAACGCTCTTTTCGTTTTATCCGTGAGGTTAGATAACTAGTGAGCAAGCCGGAGAGCACCATGGCGATGAGCATTAAGCTGTCTTCGTAATGGGAGATATGAAAAGTAAAACGAGGTGGAATAAATAAGAAGTTCCACAATATGCCGTAAATCACGGATGAAAAAAGCGCGAAACGTCTAGGTAAAGCTAGTGCCGTCAAGGCAACGCTCATTAAAAACCCCACTCCGACGGCTCGATAACCGATGTGAGGCAGCAACATCAGAAAAAAACTGGTAGTGATTAAAATTCCCAATAGGGTGAAAAATAAGTTTTTCCAATCAAAGCCCGTGTCAAACAAGCGCTTTCGATTTTTTTTATGAGAGGATTGTGTGTCTTGTTCGGTGGTGCCGACGATGTAGATGTCTAGCTCTTGGGCTTTGTGAAGTAATTGCTCGGTCACCGATCCACCTCGCCAAAAGTTGACCCAACGATTGCGTCTCGATCTTCCGATGACCAGATGGCTTACCTGGTTTTGTCTGGCGATATGGAGTAGGCCTTGCACAATATCGTCGTCTTTGGTTTTAACGATTTCGCCTCCCATACTTTGGACCAGGCGTAGGTTGTTTTCGAGTAGGCCCTGTTGTTCGGCGTTGTAGGTTTTTGAGTCTTCTATGTAGGCACCGATCCAGGGAGCATCCATGGCATCGGCCAGTCGGCGGGTCCATTTAATCATGCGTTCTGAGTAGGGGCTGCCGTAGACAGCAACCATCAGGCGCATCCCGGTTTTCCAAAGAGAAGGAATTCCCTGCAAGGTTTTAAGATCTCGCAGATCGTGGTCCACGCGTTCGGCCGTGTAACGGAGAGCGATTTCGCGCAATGCCGTTAAATTTCCCTCTTGAAAAAAATTCTGTAGAGCCGACTGAGCCAATCCACTTTGATAGATTTTTCCTTCTCCGAGACGCTTTAAAATTTCTTCTGGGGGAAGATCAATCACTACAATTTCGTTGGCACGATCGAGCACGGAGTCGGGAATGATTTCACGAATCAAGGTTCCAGTGATGTCTCGTACTGCATCGGCTCTACTGGCAACGTGCTGGATATTGAGTGTGGAATATACGTCGATCCCATTTTGTAAAATCTCCAAAACATCCATGTAGCGTTTGCCGTGACGTGAACCGGGGATATTGGTGTGGGCGAGTTCGTCAACCAAAACAAGTTGGGGACGGCGCTGCAACACAGCATCGAGATCCATTTCGAAGAAGGTGGAGCCTCGGTACTCGACGGTTTTTTTTGGAAGAATCGGTAATCCCTGGAGTCGGTCTTCGGTTTCTTTACGACCGTGGGTTTCGACGAACCCCACCACTACATCCATGCCTTTTCCTAGAAGATGCTGGGCCTCTTGTAGCATCGCATAGGTTTTTCCAACTCCTGCGACCATGCCCAAAAATATTTTGAGCCTTCCCTCTTTACGCTGAGATTCAACGCTATTGGCAATGTTAAGCCATTGTTCTGGGCTAGCTCGGTCGGGAGTTTTAGGTGTGGGTTTCATGGAAATAAACGATCCAGCTCTAAGTTAAGTTGCAGAACATTCACTCGTGTCTGCCCCCAAAAGTCCCACAGGGGATGGATGGTGTGCTTCGCCACTAATTTTAGGATTTCTCCCTTTCGTTGGGGAGAAATATTTCTTTCTTTTAAAATTCGCGGAATCTGAAAATGAACCGCTTGAGGACTAAGATCGGGATCCAGGCCGCTAGCTGAGGCCATGAGTAATTCGGGTGGAATGGGTCGTTGGGGAGAATCTCCATTTTTTATCAAGTTTATTTTTCGCGACTCAATTTGAGAGAGCAGGCTTTTAGAGGTGGGCCCCGCATTGCTGGGTCCCGTCCAGCCCGCGGAACTTTCACTACCGAGAGGACGTCCCCAAAAGTAACGGGGAGAGGTGAAGTTTTGCCCAAGGAGCTTCGAGCCAAGTATCCGTGGATTTTGAGGGCTGCTATCGGTGTCGATAATGAGGCTGCCCTCAATTTCGTTGGGAAACATTTTTGTTCCTAACCATCGGACGCTGTAGGGATAAACGAGTCCGGTAACTAGGGTTATGGAAAAAAACATAAAAATAGCTGTGAGAATGTCTCGCATAAAATCTCCTAGACCCACCTTAACCAGTGGATAAGCGTATCGATGACTTTGATGCCGACGAAGGGCATGACGAGCCCACCGACTCCGTAGATTAAGAAATTTTTCCAAAGCATGGTCTTTGCGCTCATGGGTTTATATTGGACTCCGCGCAAGGCTAGGGGAATGAGTAGGACAATAATGATGGCGTTAAAGATGGTGGCACTGAGTATGGCGCTTTGTGGAGAAGCTAAGCCCATAACGTTGAAAATGCCGAAGGGGTTGGGGTTTTTCGCTGTTGCGTAAAGGCCCGTGAACAAAGCCGGAAGAATAGCAAAGTATTTTGCGATGTCGTTCGAAATGCTGAAGGTCGTCAATGCGCCTCGCGTCATCAGCAGTTGCTTGCCTGTTTCTACGATTTCGATGAGTTTGGTGGGATTGTTGTCGAGGTCCACCATATTGCCTGCCTCGCGGGCCGCTTGAGTTCCAGAATTCATCGCCACCCCCACATCGGCTTGAGCCAAAGCTGGAGCGTCATTGGTTCCATCTCCGATCATCGCTACTAATTTCCCTTGTTTTTGTTCGTCGCGAATTCGTTGCAATTTTCCTTCGGGAGTCGCTTCGGCGATGAAGTCATCTACGCCAGCTTCGGCGGCGATGGCCGCCGCTGTAAGAGGATTATCGCCGGTGATCATGATGGTGCGAATTCCCATGCGACGCATTTCGGAAAATTTTTCTCGGATGCCTTTTTTGACGACGTCTTTAAGTTGGATCACTCCGAGAATTTGCGCGTCTTCGGCTACCAGTAAAGGAGTGCCACCTTCACGAGCGATACGCTCTGCGGTAATGACTACTTCTGAAGCTAGGGATTCGCCTTGCTCTCTAAGAAAGCCTTCAATGGCATCTAGGGATCCTTTACGAATTCGGCGAAATCCCGAAGCGTCTTCTCGAGGGAGGTCAATTCCGCTCATTCGAGTTTGCGCGGAGAAGGGAATAAACACGATAGAGCTTTGATGCACGTCAGCGCTGCGAAGATTGAATTGATTTTTGGCTAAGACCACGATGGATCGGCCTTCGGGAGTAGGGTCTGAAAACGAAGAGAGTTGGGCGGCCAAGGCCAGGGTTTCGGGGGCAACTCCTGCTGCGGGAAAAAAGGCCGTGGCCATGCGGTTTCCCAAGGTGATGGTGCCGGTCTTATCTAAAAGCAAAACGTCGATATCTCCGGCGGCTTCGACAGCTCTTCCGCTAGTGGCGATGACATTTTTGCGGATCATTCGATCCATGCCGCTAATACTGATTGCTGAGAGCAGAGCTCCGATGGTGGTTGGGATCAAGCACACCAAAAGCGCGATGAGCACGGGCCAAGTGGCGAGGCTATCCAAGGTGTGTGGCATGGCGCTTTCGCTATAGTGCATCAATGCCTTAAGGCTGAGAATCCCGACGATGAATAAAATTGTCAGGCTAAAAAGAATGATGGAGAGAGCGATTTCGTTGGGTGTTTTTTGTCGTTGAGCGCCTTCAATCAAGCCAATGAGCCGGTCTAAAAAGGTGTTTCCGGGCTCGGAGGTGATTTCGATAATAAGACGGTCGCTAATGACCTGTGTGCCCCCGGTGACTCCGGATCGATCGCCGCCGTTTTCCCGAATGACAGGAGCGGATTCTCCCGTGACTGCGGCTTCGTTGACGCTGGCGATGCCTTCGACGACCATGCCGTCTCCGGGAATTAAATCTCCAGCCTCACAGATGACATGATCGCCGGGTTTGAGCTTCTCGGCAGCAATACGGCTCTCGACTCCATTTTTTAATAACCGGGCAGTAACTCCTTGTTTCTGTTTTCTAAGACTTTCGGCTTGGGCCTTGCCTTTGCCTTCTGCCAAGGCCTCTGCAAAATTGGCGAAAAGGACTGTAAAGACAAGCCAAAGGGTCAATTGCAGATAAAAACTGAATGAGGGGTTTTTCCAGGCCTGAGCCGTAAAAAAGGCACTGAGGATGGCTCCCGCAAAGACGATGCACATGACGGGATTGCGAATCTGATCGAGGGGGTGAAGCTTCTTCAATGCTTGCAATGAAGCTGTCTTCATTAGGCCCGTTGTGAAGAGAGAGGGATTTTTTTTGCGAAGTGCTTTTGACATGGGTGTCTCCCTTAAAACAGTACGCCGGAGTTCATGAGTAGATGTTCTGCGATGGGCCCTAAGGCCAAAACCGGCAAGAAAGTGAGTGCTCCCACCAGTAGTAGGATGCCCAGTAGCAGCACGGAAAATAGTAGAGTGTCGGTGGGAAAGGTGCCCGCTGATGGAGGAACCGATTTCTTTTTAGTTAAGCTTCCTGCAATGGCCAGGGCCGGCAAGAGAACACCGAAGCGGCCAAGTAACATGGCGATTCCCAAAAGCAGGTTGTAGAAAACCGAATTTGCGTTGAGGCCAGTTAAGGCGCTGCCGTTATTTGCTGAGGCTGAGGCAAAGCCGTAAAAAATTTCTGAAAGGCCGTGGGGCCCGCCCTGACTCTGAGCGGCTAATCCTGCCGGACTCAAAACGCTTAAGGCCGTGCCTGCTAAAATCAAAAAAGAGGGCAGCAAAATAGCTAGAATGGCGAGCTTGATCTCATAGCTCTCGATTTTTTTTCCTAAGTATTCGGGAGAACGTCCTACCATGAGGCCCGCGATGAATACGGTGAGAAATACAAACATCAAGATGCCATAAAGCCCTGATCCCACGCCACCGAAGACGACTTCTCCCAGAACGATGTTCAATAACATGACCATGCCCCCGAGTGGAGAAAAGCTAGTGTGCATGGAATTGACCGAGCCGTTGGAAGTGGCGGTGGTGGAGACTGACCATAGAACGCTCTCAGTGATGCCGAACCGAGTCTCTTTGCCCTCTAGAAAAGGTAGTCCGCCCAGCGCGGGGTTGCTTTGAAATTCGAAGTACAGACCTAAGCCTAACAGCAAGAAATAAATGAGCAGCATGGCCACTAAGATGCTGATGCCCTGCTTGAGGTTGCCTACTTTTTTGCCGAAGGTCAGGGTCAAGGCGGCGGGGATGAGGATAATGGAGAGGGTTTGGAGAAAATTACTCAAGGTGCTGGGATTTTCAAAAGGATGCGCGCTGTTTACACCAAAAAAGCCGCCGCCATTGCTCCCCAATTGTTTAATGGCAATTTGTGAGGCGGCGGGCCCGAAAGGTAGTATCTGGGTGGATCCTTCGAGGGTGGCAATTTTGAGATAGGGTGCAAAGCTTTGCACAACCCCCTGTGACATTAACAGCACAGCAAGAACAAGGCTCAAGGGGAGGAAGACGTAGAAAATTGAACGGGTCAGGTCGACCCAAAAATTTCCCAGGTTTTCTTGTTGGGTTTGGGTGAGTCCGCGCATCAGAACTAAAAGTGCGCAAATGCCGATAGCGGGACTTAAAAAATTTTGAACAGTAAGTCCGACCATCTGTGAAAAATAACTCAGACTGACCTCTCCCGAGTAGGCCTGCCAGTTGGTATTGGTGACGAAGCTGACCGCGGTGTTAAAGGCGAGATCTAGGGGTAGTCCAGGAATTTTCTGGGGATTGAGCGGAAGATGATGTTGAAAGATGAGAAGTAGAAACAAGAAGACGAACCCGATGCCATTTAAGACGACGACGGCTAAGGCATAACGCTTCCATGTCATTCCTTGTTGGGGATGTACTCCACAGACGCGGTAGAGCTGGGCTTCGGCCCAGCCCCAGGGACCCCGGGAGCAGGCTCCCGAGTAAACCTTGTCGAGGTAAATTCCCAAGAGAGGGACAGTAACGAGGAGGACTAAAAAAAATAAAAACAACAAAGGGTAATTGGGAGCGTTCATGTCGGCTTCCTTCCATTGAAGAAAGGAGGCTAAAGGTTTTTTTATAAAAGCGATGTAAAAAGATCCATGGCTTCCATAAAAAAATTATAAAAAATTAGGGTTGAAGTCGTGGGGGGATGGAGCGCGTAAGCTTAAGGGTTTTCCGGTAAAGGGGTGGCGCAAATCGATTTGACTGGCGTGCAGCAACAAACGGTGGCTTGGGGGGCCTCCGTATAGGGTGTCTCCCAGAAGGGGGTGGCCGAGTGAGGCCAAATGTACGCGAATCTGATGTCGGGCGCCTTGGTAGATCTCCACTTGTACAAGACTAGAGTGGAGAGAACTTTTGATGGGGGTGTAATAAGTAAGGGCGTCTCGGGCTTTTAATTTTTTAGCTGTTTTTTCATCGGCGCAGACCTGCATCTTTTTTGCATTTTTGGGATGGTGCGCCACAGGGGTTTGGATCTTGCCCTCGTTTTCTAGCTTGCCACTTACCCAGGCCAGGTAGGTTTTTCGTAAGCCCCCTTGCCTCTGTATTGCCATAAGTTTGGTTTTGGTTTCCGGGGTGCGGGCAAAGAGTAAGACTCCGCTCGTTTCGTTGTCCAAGCGGTGCAGTAGCCCGACCTCGCGGGAGTCGGGAAAAAGTTTGAGTTGTTGTGGGTCTAGTGCCACGACCCCATGAACCACGGTAGCAGTTTCCCCGGCTTTGAGAGGATGGCAAGGAAGGCCGGCGGGTTTGTCTACGGCCAATAAAAAATCATCTTGGTATAAGATCTTCAGTGCAAGTTTTGGGTTAGGCACTAGGGGGAATTTTTTTTCTTCGGGGGGGGAGGAGATGCTTAGTCTTTCTCCTCCGAAGAGTCTCTGTCCCGCTTTGGGTTTAAGTCCATCAATTCTTACGTTTTTCGACAGGAGTTGTTTCCAAAAGGCTCGCGAACTGTGCGGAAAAATTTCTACAAGGTACTTGTCCAAACGAATAGAGTTGGGCAAAGGCGGCACTTGGAAAATTTTGGGATGGCTCTCTGTCATGCTAGCTCTAAGTAGGGACTTTTGGGTGTAAGACAGTTTGGGTTTGGAATGAGTTCGTAGGGAAACTTAATAACGTCCCTGCAAGGTAACTTTGCCTGTTCCTTTGCAGTGGGGACATTTTTCCTTCAGTCCGAAAGTTTTAAAAATGGCTCGAGTGAACTCTTCGTGTTCGTAGCCATGTTCGGGGTAGGTTAAGTGGGCGATTTCGTGGGCAAGAGTGTCAAGCATGCGCGATTTTGGCAAGCGGACGATGCGTTTGACCCGAAGTTCGCCTTTGCGGTTGAGATAGGTTACTTGGTTGTGGGTAGCGATGACGATGGTTTGGTTATGGCAATAGGCATTGCCCAAGACGCGCATAATCTTTTGGGTGTTAGGTTTATGGGAGCGAATTTTTTTAGGTAGCACTAAATTGGGCATCTTGCTTTGAATCCGGCGCAAGTAGGGAAACATCCAAGCGAGGTTCGGAGAAATCTGGGTTTCAAGCACCAGCTCAGGTTTGCTGTGGGGTTTGGAGCGAGCGACACCCCTCTGTTTTGTCCCGGAAGATTTTTTTGTGTTTGCCCTGGTCATGGCGTTTGTTCTCACTTGGTTTACGGGCCCCCTCTCGCATTGAAAGGGAGTTGAGGGAGGGAATCCATAGAGATTTCGTTCGGGGGATGCAACCGCAAAACTTACTTGGAGAAGACAATGTTGGGGGATCTAAAAAATAAAAAACTCCGCGATGGATGCGGATATTAGGTGATTTTACTCTCGATAAAATCGAGAACGGCCCGGGTGGGGTGGCCTCCCTGTACAGATTGGGCTTCGTGAAGCCCCATGGGGCTGGTGAGATTAACCTCGATGAGAGATTCTCCAATTAAATCAAGACCTACGAAATCGAGCCCCAAGGAATTGAGCACTGGGGTAAGTCGGTCGATCAGGGCATGGTCTTTGGGCCCCAGTTGGGCTGGGGCCGCTTGTCCTCCGGCGTGGAGGTTGGCTCGATGTTCTCCTTGGGCAGGCTTACGGGTAAAGGCGCCCAAGAATTTTCCACCGAGCAACAAAATACGGCGGTCTCCGCGTCGCGCTTCTTTGAGATAGGATTGGGCGATGATATGGCGGCGAAATCCCTCGGTAAGATTTTCTAAAATGACCTTGAGGTTCTCGGCCTGAGGGCCCTTGAGGTAGTAGACGCCTCGGCCCCCGGCTTCTCCGAGGGGTTTTAAGATGGTGCCGTTGGGATGTTGGTGGATGAATTGGGATAGCTCTTCGGGGTGGCAGCTGATCAGGGTGTCAGGACAACGATCGGGAAAGAGCAAGGGAAGCAATTTTTCGTTGGCCATGAGGATGCCGCGAGGGTCGTTCATCATATAGACTTGCCCCGAGGCCATTTCTAAAAGGTAGAGGTGGTGGAGGTATTCTCGATCGAAGGGCGGATCTTTGCGTAGCAATAAGGCGTCGAAGTCTTTTAAAGCACGCGATTCGGTTTTTTGCCGTCGGTACCAAGGGGTTTTGCCGGGAGGAAATATCTGTAAGGTGGTGGCGTGACAGAATACCTCGGTATTGCGGGCGCTGAGTTCTTGTGGCGTGGTGGCGTAAATTTTATGGCCTCGATTTTGGGCCTCGCGCATCATGTGCAAAGTGGTTTCAGCCACGGGATCGAAACGGTCCAGTGGGTCGGCGACGAAAAGTAGGTGGAGCTTTTTAGAACGACGTGCCATGGGATGGTTTCGTCTTTATAACGAATGG
>DALYDW010000075.1:6190-10281 GCA_031972915.1 bacterium | reverse complement strand
TTTCTACGTTGGAATAATCGACATCCCCACCATCGGGAAGAAAGTCCCCTTGTTGAACATTTAAACTGGCGTTGGGAACCTGTATCCAGCGCTGAAAGGCCTCGGAGATAATCTGCACCGACTGGGCATTGTCAACCTCCGCCGCATGAGCCTGAGGCATCAAACCGCAGCCCCCGCCCCCTGAAGAATTATCGCCGTCACCATTACCTCCGCCATTCTCACCGCTCTTCAACACCCCGTGTTCAGGATGCCACACAACCGGTTGAGTGCTATCCCACTTGACGCATTCCCCTTGGGGAGTGGTGGAAAAACAGCCTCCCGCCCACACCGGAGAAATATTGCCGAGAAACAACAAGCCCGCGCCCAACAAGGCCGAACCCAGGCTTAAGGTTCGCTTCCCGGCACGGTGAAAAAAACGAAGATAAGAACGCCCATGGATTTGCTTCATGACATAACCCTCTATCCTAAAAGATCGGCCGACGCTGGCCGTTCCCTCCACTCCTACGATAAGTTCAAGGCGTTTGGCCTTGAGCCTGTCCCCATCGCTCTTGATAAAGGTCGGCGATAACCGCCTTTAACTCCTGGACTGGCAAGGCCGCGCCTGGACTGTAGGCCTTAAGGTTTTCTAAGGCCTTGCCCGCCCGGGCATTTTTTACCGCATCCAATTTGATTTGCTGCACTTCGAGAAATTTATTTCCGGTACCGTTAGAAGCATTGCCCTGCCCATCGGTCATAAATACCCCCTGCATTTGGGTACCGCAAAAACTGGTCAATCCCTTCGAACTCACCCCATGGACGCCGAAAATACCTTGGGTACCCACAGGAGGCAAAGTACCCAAACCCGGAATAACCTGCCGAGCCGGAGAGCCTACCATGTCGAAGGAAAAGGTTTGAGAAGCCGGAGCGGCTTCGTTGAGAGAAAGACTTTTACCGTCTGCGGTCTCGGGGCGATTGATTTGGGTCCCGGTAATTTCTACCCGAGTTACGGTCCAGCCCACGGGATTCACCACCGTTTCGGAATGGGTGATCTCGCCTTGAATCCATACAGAAGCCTTTCCGCAATCTTGCACCAAACCCTTTAAAGTTTTGGGAACAACGGTGAGGGCCTGCGCCGCAACACCCGTGACCATTAAACCCGCCACGAGGGATATTTTTCCTAGGACATTTTTAATGCGTTTCACGAGAACCTACCTCCTCCGAAAAAACTGACCGCAAACCGATCTATTCTAGCCGCTGCTCTTTGAAACTAGCAACGGGATTTTTTTAAAAAACAAGGGATTTTCAATAGTTTTCCTGCTAGATCCTGAACCATGGCACTAAACCCGAAGAAAAACCACTCGCAAGGAAAAAGCGTTTAAAATACAAAAAGGTTTTTTCATAATAGCCCAGACATTTTCCAAACCAAACTTCTTAGTCAATTATGCATCGTCCCAGCAACCCACCTGAGTTTCTTGCAGCCCAAGAAAAAAACACCTCCTGGTTTTTTTTCTTTGGGCTTCGCCTCTTTAATTTCTTGCGGCGACCTTACCTATGGTTGCGAGAACGTTGGCCGAGCTTCTTCGAAAAGCATCTCGATGCTGAGCTTTCCCTGGATACCTCGGCCATGCTCGAAAAATTTAACTGGCTCCACCGTTGTTTTTTCAGAAAAGGCTTCGACTCGATCCGTTTCGACGAATCCGAGTTGCAATGGTTAAATAAGGCCCAAGCTCAGGGGCCCGTCGTTTTCCTCATGTCCCATTGGGGACAAGTAGAATACAACTACTTCAACTATCTTTTTTTAAAGCATCAGATTCCCCGAGTTACTCACAACAATCGTATCAAAATGACCCATTGGATGCCCCATCGCCAACGTAAGGCCATCTTGCGCAATAAGATAGATCGCTTTTTTATGACAGGCCACTGGCCCTTCAATGACGAGCTGTTTTCTTTAGAAGCCGCCTTGGCCTCAAATCAGAGCGTCCTGTATTGTCTAGATTTGCCCAAGGCCACCGAGTGGATGGAGTATGATTTTTCGGCTCAGGAGCAGTGGATCCAGCACTGCCTACAGATTCAGGAAAAAA
The DNA here is from genome assembly GCA_031972915.1 of bacterium. Classification (GTDB taxonomy): domain Bacteria; phylum UBA10199; class UBA10199; order DSSB01; family DSSB01; genus DALYDW01. Next base: position 8,221 of record DALYDW010000075.1, on the reverse strand, counting down.
CTGGAAAAAATATTCAGTGGGTACCGCTCAATTTCCTCTACGACAAACATCCCGAACGAGAACAGCAAAGCTTGGGAGAAATTCTCTTCGGAGAAAAACAACATCCAGGTTATCTGAAAAAAATCCTGTTATTTTTACGTAATTATAAAAAACGTGCCGTGGCCAAAATTGGGATGCCCCTCGACCTCAAAATTTTGTCCCAACATTCTCCCCACCCCCAAGACCTCTTAAAAAAACTGCAGGAAGTCTTCGAAGCCGAAACCCGCCACGTTACAGGGCCTAAGCTCAAATCTCGCCGCCAAGTCATCGAAGAAATTCTTAAGCGCCCCCAGGTCCTCACCAGCCTCTCTAAAATTTCTGAAGACTCGGGCTTAAGTGGCGAAGAAGTCGATCAAAGACTCCGAAAGCATCTTTACGAAATTGCCAGTGACCTCAACTTTACCACCATCGAGCTATGGAATTATTTTTTGCACTGGTTGTTTCATCGTTTCTACGATGGTTTAAAAGTCGATCAAGCGGGCTTAACCCAGATCAAGCAAGTGGCACGCAAAGGCCCTGTTATTTTAGTGCCCAGCCACAAAAGTCACGTCGACTACCTTTTGCTCAGCTACGTCTTTTATCGCAACGACTTGAGCCTGCCCCACATTTGTGCAGGAGCTAATTTAAATTTTTGGCCCCTGGGCTCCGTATTTCGTCGCTCAGGGGCCTATTTTATCCGGCGTAGCCTCTCAGGAGACCCGCTCTATAATCTGGCGTTAAAAAGCTATATCGCCCAACTGATGGAAGACGGTTTCTTTCAAGAATTTTTTATCGAAGGCACTCGAAGTCGTTCAGGAAAGATCTTTCCTCCAAAGACGGGACTGCTCAGGATGATCGTCGAAACCTACCAAGAGATGCCTCAAGACCAAGACCTGAGTTTTATCCCCGTCTCCTTAGATTACGAAAAGGTTTTGGAGGAAGGCTCCTATCTCGAAGAGGTCAAAGGCGCACAAAAACAAGGAGAACGCCTGAGGGATTTACTCCACCTTCCCAAATTTCTCAGCCGCCGTTATGGCAAGGTGTATGTTCAATTCGGAACTCCTGTCTCTCTCCAAGAAGAACTGCGCCACGCTTCTCTTGAAAATTCCTACGAGCCCTCATCCGGAGCACGCGATGCATGCAGTTGTTTGACGACTGATCTCGCTTGGAAGCTAGGCAACAGCATTCAAAAAACAAGCACCTTACTCCCTTCTCCCTGGGTGGCCCTGGCTTTGCTTACTCCCAAAGAAAACGCCTTTACCCTAGCGTCACTGGAAGCACGCTGCCACACACTACTAGAGGCCTTGCGCCGCATTCATCCCAGATTGTCGGAGCCACTCGAAGAAGATCCCTCTGGCGCCCTACATAAAAGCTTAGAATATTTTCAAAAACAGGGTTGGGTGTTGCTCCACAAGGGCTTGAGTGAAGACTTCTACACTTTGCCTGAGGAAACTCGTCTTAATCTCAACTACTACAAAAATTCCGCACTCCCCTTTTTGGCGAGTTTGGCGCTGCAAGCTCGATCTTTACAACGATTTCCCAACGACGCTGCCGCTGCCGACCGTTGCTTTTCGCAAGGTAAAAAACTTTTAGAACGGGAATTTTATTTCGAGGCCTTCCCCCCATGCGCCGACTCAAAAAATCTCCCTGCATGGATTTCTGAAATTTTAGACCCTCTCTTGGAAAGTTACCGCATCACGCTTGAGGCCTTGGAGCAAATCCCTTTTCGAAAAATAGAAGAATGGCTCTTAATTAGAAAAATTCTCGAACGCGGCAAACTTCTGCTTTTGAGAGGCAAAATTCAATATCCCGAATCCGTAAACCGCTTTGCCATACAAAACGCCCTCCATCGTTTTTTAGAATTGGGACTACTGCAAGACCACAGCAAAGAGATGGGGCCCCAAGGAAGAAAATACCTATCCCCGCTTTCCGAACCCGCAATGCAAGCCGAACTCAAAAAACTTTTGAATGAAGACCTCCTGCCGAAAACCGCTGTTTCACCCATGCAGGAGG
>DALYDW010000075.1:0-6180 GCA_031972915.1 bacterium | reverse complement strand
TCGATCCTCCTCATCGAGCCCACCGCCAGATTTTAGAGTTTCTTTTGGAATCACAAAAATACGATCAAATCTGGGTGCTCCCCAGCCTTCGATCCCCGTGGAAAAATCGCGCAAGCCCCTATATCCGAAGACTAGAAATGTGCCACCTGGCCTTCGATGAATTGGGCAAAAAAGTTAAGGTTTCCGACGAAGAAAAAACGCTGAGCGGCTTCACCATCGACTTAATCCGGCATCTTCGAAAAAAACATCCCCAGTGGCGCTTTACTTTTGTGGGAGGATCCGACTTACGGACAGGGCTAGCTCAATGGAAAGAAAGCGAAGCCTTGCAAAAGCTCGTCGATTTTGATTTTCTACCCCGTCCTCCCGATCCAAGGTCTCGCTTTCTCGACTTGAGTTCCTCGAAAATTCGAGAAAGGATTCGCGAGGGAGGAAATTGGGAAGATTTTGTCGAACCTGAAGTCGCCCGCTACATCAAAACACGAGGCCTCTACCCAGCTTGAGTAACACGATGTCTTTGCAACTTAAAAAAATTCTTCTCGTCTACAACAAACCCCTCTACCAACAACACATTCTCGAGGGGAGGGACCCCCGTTACCGAGACTTGCTAAAAAAGAAACATCCAACAACACAAAAATGGATCGGTGTTTACGAGCAACACCAACGTACCCTGGACGGAGTCTTAACTACACTACAGCTTTTAGGAATCCCCACTGACACCCTGTACCGTAAAAAATTGAAGAAAACTCCAGGCTACGACTTGGTGGTCACCGTGGGAGGAGATGGCACCATCTTAGAGACCAGTCACTTTCTCAATCGTGAAATTCTGTTGGGCATCAACGCCGCGCCTTCCGACTCCACGGGAGCACTTTGCGGCGCACGCTTGGACACCTTCTTGGGGGTCATGATTGATCTCTTGACAGGAAAAAAACAAGCCAAGCTGCTACCTCGCTTAAAAGTAAAAGTAGGCCAGATCACCGTCGAGCAACCCGTGCTCAACGAAGCCCTCTTCGCCAATCGCTCTCCCGCCGGCACTAGCCGCTACCTCATTCAAGTAGGAAAACGACAAGAAGAACACAAAAGCTCGGGAGTTTGGATCTCGACAGGAGCTGGATCCACGGCGGCCATTTCTTCGGCGGGCGGAAAGCCTCTGCCCCTCGATTTTTCTGGTATGCAATTTTGGGTACGTGAACCACTGGAAACGCCTGGCATCCACTATCAAATCCGCAGTGGACTCCTCTCGAAAGAAGAAAAAATTCTCTTTTTTCCCACCACTCGCCAATCGGCCGTTTTCATCGACGGCAATCACGTTGAAGTACCTGTAGCTTACGGAGAAAAAGTTGAAATCAGCCCCAAAGGGCCTCCTTTGAAGATGGTGCTCTAAAGGCGGTTCTCAGCGCAAATCCGCCCAAATTGTTTTATTTTCCCAAACTCAACAAGACCTCAGTAGCAATTTCTTCGATGGCCTTGCCCGTCACATCGATCACCGGAATATTGCCTAAGCTTTCATAAATCTTGCGCGCATAATTCATCTCTTCGACCACGCGCTCGAAGCTGGCGTATTCTTCGGAAAGCGGCCTACCCAATTTGACCAAACGGGTTTCTCGAAGCTGAACCAATTTTTCGGCGTTGAGGGTCAGCCCCAATAACTTTTTCTTGTCGACACGCTGCAACTCAGAGGGCACAGGCACGTCCATCACCAAAGGCAAGTTGGCCACCTTATAACCTCGATAACTCAGATAAATGCTCAAGGGCGTCTTAGAGGTTCTGGAGATTCCCAGCAAAACGATATCCGCCTCTTGAATGGTATCGAGCCCCATGCCATCGTCATGTTTCACCGTAAATTCGATGGCCTCTTGGCGGCGAAAATATTCACTCGTGTGTTTGTACTTCAAACCCGGTTCGCTACTGGGAGAGGAATGTAAAAAGGAGGTGAACACATCCATCACCGGCCCCATAATGTCGATGGAGATCACCGACTTCTTTGAGCATTCTTCCAAAAACTGTTTGCGCAGCTCCAGTCCAACGAAGGTAAACACAACAATAGCATGCTGCCGTTTGGCATCGTTAACCACCTCGACCATTCGTTTAAGATCAGTCACCCTCGGTTTGCGCACAATATTGACATTTTCCACTTTAAACTGCCGCAAGGCTCCAATGGCAATATTCATGGCCAATTCACCGGTGGCATCAGAAACTGCAAAAATTTGATAGGTTGGTTTTCCCATAGTCATACCTTCTCATTTGACGCGCACTTGACGGCGCAAAACGCTTTAGCCATTTCCTTGAGGCAAAGCATGGATTTTTTCTTTGCCCTGGTCATCGAGCGAGTCGACCTCTCCCAAGGCCAAACCCTGAAGCTGACCCATACGATCGTCTAGTTGACGCAAACGTCGTTCTGCATCCTCGAAGGATTGATGGGCATGATGGAGATGTATCCCTGTTTTTCGAAAGATGTCCTGAAGCTGCTGTGTGTCTCGTCCGAGGCGACTCAATCCCGCAAGAATTTCCTGGGCCTGCTTCTCGATACGCAAGCCCTTCAACCCCAATACAATCGTGTGTAAATACAGGTAGAGGGTATTAGGCGACACGGGAATAACCCGTTTTCCCATGGCCCGCTCTGTTAAAGAATCTTCGGTGCCCCCCACCTCGTCTTTGACGATAACCTCGTAGTAGATATTTTCAGCTGGAACATACATAAGCGCAAAATCGTAAGTTCCCTCGGCAGGACGAATATATTTCTGGGCAATACTGTCGATGTGTTTGCGAACGTCAGAGACAAAAAGTTTTTTATACTGCCGCCTCTGAGCCTCATCTTGGGAGGCCAACAATCTTTGAAAATTTTCTAAGGGAAACTTTGCATCCACACTGACCAAACCATCCCCTAGACGAACAACGGCATCAACCTTTTCATGATTGTTAAAGCCATACTGCAATTGAAAGTGTTCCCGAGGCAAAATTTGAGTTAATAAATCAGCGAGAAGAAACTCTCCTAAGGACCCGCGCAATTTGGGGGCCTTGAGAATTTCTTGCAAACCGCGAATGTCCCGCCCCACCTCTAACCAACGTTCGTTGGCCACCGCCAACTTTCCTAATTGTCCTTGCAGATCCCCCACGACCTGAGTGGCGCGGTCTAGGCGTTCGCCGATATGCTGTTGGCCTTGATTCATCAATTGGGAAGAATCGTGCAACCTTTGTTGAATCTGTTGTTGGAGATCGTTTAATTGCTGCTGTAAAAGCTGAGAGGACCCCTGAAGATTAGCATTCACTTGTTCACGAAGGGCGTCCAAGCCCTGTTGCAATAACAACCAGGGCCCCTGCTTGGCTTGGGACTCCCACAGTATCTGCCGATGCAATTCTCGCTGTCTCAAAAACAGAAAAAATAAGCCCATCACCACCAAGGCCAATACCACGATCGTAATCCATGACATGACCTTCCCTAAACCGAGGCCAAAGGACGAGGCAAGCGACGATTGTCACCGTTGTAAATATTGAATGATTCAAGGAGAGCTACCGTTGTGCATGAAAAACAACCACTCAAGAATAGAGGGTTTTGTTGGCAAGCTCAGCCTTGCCATGGTTGCCAGCAACGCGACAGTCTCTTAGTGCTACTTTTTCATAGATGCTATCTACACAACACTCTTGCAAAGACTTCGCAAACAGAGGGGGAGGGAGTTTGGTCAGCGAATGACGTCACCCCAACAGCCCGCGAGCTGCTTAGAGTTGTCTCCTCACGATCACTCGGGTAAGAGAACACCATGATGAAGATAACTGTTTACACAACCGATTATTGTCATCTCAACTTCGAAGAAATTGATGTCAGTGCTCCCGACGCCAAGGCCCAACTTAAAGCGCGCACCGGCTGGCGCACCGTACCGCAAATTTTTATCGGTGAAGAACTCATCGGGGGCTATCAAGAATTGGCGGCACTCGACCGTTCAGGAGACTTGGCGAAAAAGCTGGCGCCTAAGGCATAAAATAACAGTGGTCCAAGCGTGTGGGTTCATGCTTTCAAGGCAAAAAAAAAGGAAGAACGATTTTCGTTCTTCCTCAAAGCTTGTTATGCATGAACCGCAGAACGACAAACTATCGTCTCGCTCCCGCCTGACCCGGCCCATAGAGGCCCGCTAAAATCGTCTGCAAGGTCTGGTTGCTCACCGCTGTCTGGGCTCCCAAAAGTTGTTGTTGGGCCTGCACGGCTCCTAGCATCAACTGGCTTAAAGTCTGAAGCAAACCTTGCATGGCCTGCCAGCCTCCCTGCAATGAGGTCATCTCTTTTGCATTTTTATGATCCAAGGCCTTGAGCCTTATTTGCATGGCCTCCTGGCGTTTTTCTGCGGCAATCTCACTCTTCTCTCGAAGATCGGCCTCAAATTTCGCCATTTCCTTCTGATCGGCCAAGTCACTCTCCTTGCCACCTTTGCCAGCGGCTCCATCCGAACTATTTGCAGCATCGAAGGCGCTGAGTACGACGGCCTCATCGCCAGACACCGGGGCCGACGCATTGCCTTTTTCGGCTAAAATGTCGCGCTTTAACTCGGCGATGGCGGTTTTATCGTCGGTAGCGATGGCGGCGAATCTTTGGTTGTCTTCGGCCATAGCAGCTAAATCAGGGGATTCTCCCAAATATCCTGCAGAGGACATCCAAGCCCCCACGGTTTCACGATCCAAACCAAAGCGGTGCATATGCCCAAACATTTGATTTCGATGATAATCCCTCGCCTCGCCAAATTTTTCTTCTCGCCACGCACGTTGCTTAGTGGCGAGCTCTTCAGCGCTGGCCTTTTTGGCCTCTTGCGAATCACCGTAGGTTAAGCGTCGCTCATCTTGGACTTGCTTTTCTAAGGCACGCAAACGCCTCAAGCCGCCCTCATCTTTTCCGATGTAATTTCCATCGGCATCGAATAACGGCGGACTGCCATAGACATCGGAGTTTAACATCGCGTCCCATTCGGATTTTTCTAAGCCCATTCCCTGGGGCGCAGTTTCTGTTCCGAGGTGGGATAAAGAACCAGCAAGACGCTGTTCTTCTTCTTGTCGAAGCGCCAACACGCCCATGGGATTGGCGCCCTGCAAGGACCCAATACCGTTTTGTTGTGAATAGGCTTTTACCTCAGGAGAAGAAAGCGGAAACTCGCCCTGATTGGGAATCGTCACCCTAGGAACCACGGGATCTAAATTTTGAGAATCTGCGAGGACCCATTCTCCAAAGTTCGCGCTCCCTTCGGTTTCTCCGGTAACCAAAACCTCCCCCTGTACCCCAGACTTAAGGGTAAACAAGGCACTCGCCGCCGCTTGGGGATCGAAATCGTCTCGAGGACCATACCCCATGGCCGCGAGGCGTTTCTCGGACTCTTCGGGAGGAATTTGATAACGCTCTTGGGCTAAGCGCACGTAACCAGCCGTCACATTAACTTGTGTCGTATTGCGCTTCGCCGCCGCCTCGGCGTCGGCGGGCCCACCCGCTTGTGCGGGCCTGGCTTGCAAAGCGGCTACCGACGTGGCCATGTCCGCTTGGCTACGCTCGATCTTGCTAAAATCGACGGCCCCTTTTTCCAACACAGGCTTTTTTGCCGGAGGCCAGGCCTCGGGAATGGTTGTGCCTTCTGGCAACAAGCCCCGCGCCATGGCGTTATGGTAAGCGGTCTGGGGAGATACACCCTGTTTTCGATGATGATCGAGCCACAACTTGGCGTCGGTCTCCCGCGCTTCTGACAAAAGCTCAGTTTGGGAAGCCCGACTAAGCTGACTGTAATAGGCCTCGGACTCTGCCACGGAGGCCTTGGCCGAAGGCAAGGGGCGAGCTTTCAAAATTAAATCCTGCACCTTAGAATCGGTGATTCCCTTAGACCTCAAAGTTTCTAAAAACCGGAGCTTCGCGGGGGACACCGGAGGAGCCGCCATAACTTCTTTCGCTCCTTTTGCGCCTCGCCCCCTTTTTGTCCTGCCCCCACCCCGAGGTTTATTCGTCTCGGCCTTGAGAACATCTTCTCCTGCTTTCTGTGCCATAGCCCTGGCATCCGTCTCGGGTATCCCCGCCGCTATGGCTTGGTCGTACACAGTCGAATATGCCGCCTCAGCCTTTCGGCGAGCCGCTGCACCAGGCTCTGCCGAGGCCGCACCAGAAGATTGAGCCGGATCCCCCTCTTCAAACGCGTCACTCCCAAAGGGATCCACCTCATC
>DALYDW010000074.1:0-10409 GCA_031972915.1 bacterium | reverse complement strand
GCGGATGGAATTGACCTCACCCCCCAAATAACGGCCGGGCTTTTGCACCTGACGGAGCAATTTGGCCACTTGTTCTACAGAAAGAGGGGTCGTCAACATGGGGCGGTTATAATGGAGGAGCGCCTGTCGGTCAAACGACTCTGCTGGATTCGGGTTTATTTCTTAGTCGTCCCTGAAAAAGGGGGGTGGGTTAAGAAGGTATAAAGCCCGCAGCGAAACAGGCGCATTTACAGAGCCATCTACAAAGGCTCGGCCACCAAATCATAATCATGGGCCTCGACAATTTTAGCCGAAACGAACTCTCCGGGAGCCGCTTCCAATTCAGAAAGATAAGTGATGCCATCGATCTCGGGGGCCTGACCGGCATAACGGCCCGTAAGCACCCAATCACTTTCTTCACTGGGCCCTTCCACCAAAACTTTAAAAGTTTTACCCACGAGGGCTTCGTTTTTCTCCCGGGAAATTTTTTGCTGTAATTCCAGCAGACGTTCCCGACGTTCTTCTTTGAGGGAGGCGGGCAATTGTCCCGGCAGAGTCGCGGCCTCGGTATTTTCTTCTTGGGAATAAGCAAAGACCCCCACCCGATCGAAGCGGACCTCTTGCAGAAAATCATAAAGCTCTTGAAAGTCGGCCTCGGTCTCACCGGGATAACCCACAATAAAAGTAGTGCGCAGCACAATTTCGGGAATTTCCTTTTGCAACTTGCCCAGCAATTGCCGCACATAACGCCCCGGGGAACCCCGACGCATGGAGCGCATCACCGACTCACTGATGTGCTGCAAGGGCATATCGATGTATTTCACCACGTGCTGGGCATCGCGCAGCACCCCGATGAGTTCGTCGTTGAACAAAAGCGGATACATATACAGGGGCCGCAGCCAAAAATCCCCCGGTACTCGATCGAGGCGACGGAGCAACTCGGCCAAGGTGCCACCCTCCGCAAGGTCACGACCATACTCGTTTAAATCTTGAGCGATGAGGTTGAATTCTTTCACACCACTCGCGACTAACCCCTCGACCTCTCGAACAATGGAATCCATCGGGCGAGACTGTAAGGTGCCGCGAATCTTGGGGATGATGCAAAAACTACAGCGATGGGAACACCCCTCGCTCACTTTCAGATAGGCCCAATGGGCGGGCGTAGCCAGGATGCGGGGGCGATCGGGATCGGGCAAAATATGACGAAAAGTGCCGAAGAGCGGCTCATCGCTTACTTGGGTTCGTGGAGCAAGTCCCTCAGCCTCGGGAAAACGATCTTTCAAAAGACTACCAAGCCGATCAAATTCTCCCGTGCCCACCACCAAATCGACCTCGGGCATATCTTGTTTCATGGCGGCCCCATAGCGCTGCGAGAGACAACCGGTGGAAACTAAGACCTTACAATTGCCGCTCTTTTTGTACTCGGCCATTTCAAATAGTTTATCGATGGACTCGCTCTTGCTGCCCTCGATGAAGCTACAAGTATTGACGATGAGCACCTCAGCCTCTTCGGGATTGAGGGTCCACTGAAAACCCTCATGGCTTAAGGAACCTAGCATCAATTCGGAATCCACCAGATTTTTGGGGCAACCGAGGGACACCATACAAACTTTGGGATTTGGGGCTTGGCTCATAAATAAAATTCCATTCGCGGGGGCTGCCTCGCATGAACGACGGGGGAAATCTAGTGGGGTTTTTCTTTTCTAAGGTCATGGAGGGAAGCCATGGTCAGACCTTCTTCCGAAGAAAAGCGCTGATATTTGCTCAAACCGATTTTCTGCGAGGCGTAAATTCCCGAGTGTCCCGAAAAAAGATAACTGACCACACAGGCAATGGCCGCGAACATTCCCGCTTCGGGACCAAACAGTTCTACGGCGATAAAAGTAGAAGCGATGGGCGTATTGGAAGCCCCCGCAAAAACCCCGACAAAGCCCATCCCTGCCAACAAGGGCAGGGGCAAAGCGAGTATTCCCGAAAGGGCGTTGCCGAGGGTGGCCCCAATAAAAAACAAAGGAGTGACTTCTCCTCCTTTAAAACCCGACCCTAAAGTCAGCGCGGTATAGCCCAGCTTGGCCAAAAAATCCCCCGAAGGCAGCGGATTAGAAAAAGCCTCCTGAATGACAGGGATGCCCAAACCCAAAAATTGCGTCGTGTTAAAAATCCAAACGGAGACGGCGATGAGCAAGCCTCCCACCAAGGGCCGAAGCGGCGGATAGGAAATATATTTTTTGAAAAGCCGCTGAATGCCATGGGTACTTTTGGCAAAGCCCATGCCGGTGATCCCAAAGACAATCCCCGCCACCATGGCATAAATAATTCCTAAGAGAGAAATAGCGGGCACAAAGGGAATGGAATAAACCGTATGGTGAATACCCCAAAGCAAGGCCACTTGATCGGCCAAGATCGCCGCTAAAAAACAAGGAAAGATGGCATCGTAGCGCAATCGCCCCGTAGCCAAGACTTCTAAACCAAATACCGCCCCAGCCAAGGGTGTACCGAATATGGAAGCGAAGCCCGCACTCATGCCCGCCATCAGCAAAACACGTCGATCTTCTTTGTTGAGCCGCAAAGGCTTCGTCATTTGATCGGCAAGAGAGGCGCCCATCTGCACCGCTGTGCCTTCGCGCCCCGCCGATCCACCAAAAAGATGAGTGAGCAAAGTGCCCAACAACACCAGGGGCGTCATGCGCAGAGGAATGGTCTGCTGGGGATCATGAATTTCTTCCAGGATCAGATTATTGCCCCGCTCCGTGTCTTTTCCGAGATGATGATAAATCCAACCGATGAAAAAACCCGCCACGGGCAGCAACCCGATAATCCACAAATGGGACTGCCTAAAGTTCGTCACCCCATCCAAGGCCCAAAGAAAAAAAGCAGAAGCGCTGCCCGCTAAGACGCCAATGACCAAAGCGATAAGGGACCACTTGAAAAGTTGCGGCAGCATGAAGAAGGGTTCGGGTATTTTAAAATTGCGATTTCTAGACACAGTATTTTAACCGGTATTTTGATATCTATCGAACTCTTGAAGCGTAAATTGAGCCGAAAACGCTAATTCCAGCGTCCATCAACCCTGTTTAAATATATCCCTTATCAATAATTCGTACTCAACCGCCGCTAACACTGCCTTGCGCTCATTCTTGGATAATTTTTGAAATTAGAAAGTCAATGTCTGTTGTGGGAACAACCGGGTGGCAACCCCTTCCCAGAAAATATTCTTAGTAAAACACAGTTGCCCAACTCCCAATTAAAACCAAATGTTCTAAGACTTGGTTGCGATCTAGCATTCTTAGAATGTTGGAGGATATCGTCCTGCGGCTCATTCATTTTTTAAGAAGCTTCTCTAAATATTGGATATTCCGCTTCGTCTCTTTCAATTGCTCGCGCAGTTGTTTTTTTAAGTTTATTTGCTCTTTGTATTTTTTTATTTCTTCTTCCGAAAGCTTACCCAAGTATTCTTGTTTGATCCGGTCCCCCTCTCGATACGAAAGATAATAAAATTTCTTCCCCTCACCTCCCCTCGCCAACAGATAACCCTGAGGAGACTGAGCTATTTTCTCTTCATATTTTTTTTGAAGAGACTTCACCCGCTTCAACTCCTCTTCCAAAATGCTTTTCACGATTCGTGTCATAGCACCTACAGTACAATCGAATGATTTTTAACCAGATGTACTGTAAATTCAATCCCACTCTACGTACAGCACAATTGTCCATTTTTTCGCCCTATGCACTACAATTCCCCTTCTTAGATTTAAGCTTTCCATACCCCCACATAACGACCCAATATCGAGCGAACCATGCCCCTATTTATTCAAAGGCAACCCATCCACTCCCGCAAAAATTTAGATTTACCCGGACACATCCCCCACTTAAGATGACTCACCTCAAATTCATTTTAGAACCGCAAAGCAGCTATGACCTCCACCTGGACCATCAATCTCGAAAAGATCTCCCGAAGCGTCAACCTGGGTTTACCCCTGCTTTGTTTAATCTCTTTTTTAGCGGGTTACTTTTATTCGTTTTATTTTCATTTTCTTACAGTGACTTTTTTTCTCATGACGTTAGTGAATTTTTTCTACCGTCATGTGCAAAAACACCACACCCTGCTAGCTAACTTCGGTTGGCTGGCCCAAGGACGCTATCTTTTGGAGAGTATCGGCCCCGAGTTACGACAATATCTCTTCACCAACGACACAGAAGAAAAACCCTTCAATCGCATGGAGCGCAACGAGGTCTATCGCAAGGCAAAAAATATCGACTCCTCTTCTGCTTTCGGCTCGCTCCTAGCCTTCGACGGCAGTGAGTTTAAATTACGCCATTCCCTTTATCCAAAAAAAATATCTGATGCTTCTCCTTATCAACTCACCCTAGGCGAAGAACGTGGCATTCGTCAGACGGTCACCCTCACTAAGCCCATTTTAATCAGCGCCATGAGTTATGGAGCTCTCGGCAGCCATGCGGTCAGAGCCTTAGCCCGAGGAGCAAAAAAAGCGGGCATTCTCATGAACACAGGTGAAGGAGGTTATCCTCAATACCACCTCATGGAAAACTGTGATCTGATTTTTCAAATGGGAACGGCAAAATTTGGTTGTCGCAACGAAGACAGCTCACTCAATGAAACCAAACTCGCCGAGCTTGCCCGACTTCCCCAAATAAAGATGATCGAAATCAAATTTTCTCAAGGAGCCAAACCCGGCAAAGGAGGACTGCTACCGAAGGAAAAAATCACTCGAGAAATTTCCGAGCTGCGAGGCGTCCCCATGAATCGAGACGTCATTAGCCCACCCTATCATGTAGAATGCATCGACGCCGAATCTACTGTCCGCTTCATCGAACGAGTGCAATCCATTGCGCAAATTCCTGTCGGGATCAAACTCTGCATGGGTCAAGAAAATGAAATGCGCGAGCTTTTGCGGACCATGAAACGTCTAGATCGCTTTCCCGACTATCTTTCTATCGATGGGGCCGAAGGTGGAACTGGCGCGGCCCCCATGGCCTTCATGGACGACCTCGGACTTCCTCTATGGAATGCATTGCCATTGGTGCAACGACTCTTAAAAGAAGAAGGGGTACGAGACCGCCTTAAACTCTTCGCCGCTGGAAAACTCATCAATCCCGGCCGACAATTTATCGCCCTTTCTCTCGGAGCCCAAGCCTGTTACACGGCCCGCGGCTTCATGCTTGCTCTCGGCTGTATACAGGCGCTCACTTGCAATAAAAACACTTGCCCGGCAGGGATCACGACACACAACCCCCATCTACAAAGAGGTTTGGACATTGAGGAAAAATCCGAAAGAGTTAAGAATTATGTTTTAAATTTGGAGCACGACCATCGAGAGCTATTAACGGCTCTGGGAAAAACTTCGTATCACGAACTCAACGAAGACAATTTATTATTCCCTCACCTCCCCTAAGGACGGGTCATGAAAAACGGAAAAAATATTTTATTGTGGGCCGTGCAACTGATCTGTGCCGCAATTTTATTTCGAACCTCCTACGCCAAACTAAGCGACCAGGCCATCGATGTGGCGATTTTCTCCAAATTGGGCATGGAGCCAACGGGGCGTTATATCATCGGCATTATCGAGGGATTGGCTGCCCTATTTTTGCTACATCCTCACCTCGCCGCCACCGGAGCTCTTTTGGCCTTTGGTACCATGCTGGGGGCCCTCATTGCGCACCTGAGCATTTTAGGATTCAGTTCGAAATTGTTTTTTTTATGGTTTACCGTACTAAGCGGATCGACGATTGTCCTCATCGGTCGAAGACACCAGCTGCCTTTGATTGGAAAAATCTTAGATAACAAACTCGACTAAATTCGAAGCCATGAAAAACCTCGTTTTCGATGCCGCCCCTGGGAGTGGACTTCAAGAAAAGCCCCCCTCTCCCAGAGGCGCCTCAGCATAAAAGACAAGCTCACAGAAAAAGCTGAGAGTTATTTAATTTTTTTTCCAGTGATCAGAAGAAGAAATTTGCCCGTCTTGATCTCGATCCATGCGGGAAAAACGTCGTTGGGCAGACTCCATAAATTCTTCACGAGAAATCACACCATCACCATTTTTATCTTTTTTCTCGAAACGTCGTTCCATTTTTTTCAAAAACTCCTGTTGTGAAATAGGCTCTTTTTTTTCTCGATCCAACACGTTCTCAGCTCTTAGCGGGGTAGAAAAAGTCGCCACGCTCAGGAGACCCGCACACAAAACAGAAAAAGGGGCAAAGTCTTTTGGATAAATTATCTTCATAAAATAACTCCTCAAAATTAAAAAATAATTGAACGCCGAATTAGACTTACGACACCTACCGGACCCATGAGGTGACTCGGTAAAACAATCGAACGTTCAAAAGAAATTTAACCTCTTGTAAAATCACTTCTCGTGACAAGCCCGCTCCCTCTATAAATAAAACACTATGAATCTAGCCCCGCTCCTTTTGTGGTTTCGCCTCGATCTACGCCTACAGCATAATCCTGCGCTACAAGCGGCCCTCCATACCGGACGCCCCATTATTCCGATCTATCTTTGGGCCCCCGAAGAAGAGTCCCCGTGGGCACCAGGAGCTGCCTCTCGAGTCTGGTTACATTTTTCGCTTAAAAAGCTGTCGGCTCAATTGGAAGAAAACGGGCATCCCATGATTTTTCGCAAGGGCCCCAGTCTAGAAAATTTGCAGCAGCTCATCCAAGAAACCGGCGCCGAGGCCGTGTTTTGGAATCGTCGTTACGAACCCAAGATCATCTCGCGAGACACCCAAATTAAAGCCATTTTGCAAAAACAAGGGCTTCAAGTACAAACTTTCAATTCCCATTTGCTTTACGAACCCTGGGAGCTGCACACTCAAAAAGGAGAGGCCTATAAGGTTTTTACTCCATTCTGGCGCACACTGCTTGCGAAGCCCCTTGCCCCCTTGTTGGAAGACTCGCCCTTTCCCGCCAAACGAAAGGCATTAGAACCCTTGGGTCTGCATCTCAATGATTTGGAACTTTTACCAAAAACTTCCTGGGACCAAGGCATTCGAGAGAACTGGAACCCCGGTGAAAGCGGCGCCCAAGAGAACTTAGAAAATTTTCTTCGAGGTCCCTGGAAAGATTATCGAAAAAACCGAGATTTCCCCGCAAAAAATGGCACCTCCCGCCTCTCACCCCATTTGCACTTTGGCGAAATCAGCGTGCCCTACCTATGGCATCGAATCCTGTCCGACCCACGACTCAAAGACTCAACTTCAGGAGAGGAAGAAAAAACAGCTTTTTTAAGGGAAGTCGCTTGGCGAGAATTCGCTCATCATCTACTCTACCATTTTCCCCATACTCCCGAAGCGCCCTTACGCAGCGAATTCGAAAATTTTCCCTGGAGGGAGAGTCCCCAAGATTTTACTCGATGGAAACGAGGACAAACCGGTTTTCCTATGGTAGATGCTGGAATGAGAGAACTCTGGCACACGGGTTGGATGCATAATCGAGTGCGAATGGTGGTCGCTTCTTTTCTGGTAAAAGATCTGCGTCTCCCTTGGCAACTAGGCGCTCGCTGGTTTTGGGATACCTTGATCGACGCTGACTTGGCCAATAACACACTGGGTTGGCAATGGACCGCGGGCTGTGGTGCCGACGCCGCACCCTATTTTCGAATCTTTAATCCCGAATCCCAAGGAAACAAATTCGATCCCCAGGGAGATTATTCACAGCGGTGGATTCCCGAGCTTAAAAAAAATTCCGATCCCCTTTTTGAAAAACATTCAACATCAACAAAAAACTTTGGAGACTATCCCGCGCCCATGGTGGATCATTCCCAAGCACGCCACGAGGCGCTTCAGGCCTTTCAAACCTTAAAAAAATAGGTCAACCATGCATTCACCCCTCGGAAAAAACGCCTTACTCCTACTGACTGGCGCGACTGGTTATGTGGGAGGACGACTCTTTCCCCTGCTAAAAAAACAAGGCTACCGAATTCGTTGTTTGGCACGACACCCCGAAAGACTCCCCCCGGACATTCAGCAACACGCAGAAATCGTTCAAGGAGACATCAGCGACCCCTCCAGCCTAACCCAAGCTCTCGTCGGAGTAGACGCCGCTTATTATTTGATTCACAGCCTCGGGGCTTCTTCGAACTTTGAAAATCAAGAATACGAAGGAGCGAAAAACTTTGCTGAAGCCGCCCGTCAAGCAGGAATCCAACGCATTCTTTACTTGAGTGGATTGGGACAAGACAGTACTTCCCTATCTCCTCATCTTCGCTCTCGACAAAAAGTTGGCGACATTTTGCGCGACTCGGGCATTCCGGTGTTGGAATTTCGTGCTGGCATTATTCTGGGGTCAGGCAGTTTAAGCTTTGAAATGGTGCGGGCCCTTACGGAGCGGCTGCCCATCATGGTCGCTCCTCGATGGGTACGAACGCCCACCCAGCCCATCGCCATCGAAGACGTCTTACATTACCTCCTGCTGGGCCTAGAATATCCGCTCTCCTTCTCACAAATTTTTGAAATCGGCGGTTCCGATACTGTGGGTTACGAAGATCTCATCAAAGAATACGCCAAACAACGAGGACTCAAACGTTGGCTTATTCCAATTTCGGCCCTCTCACCAAAACTTTCGAGCTTGTGGCTAGGCCTGATCACCCCACTGTATGCCCCCATTGGCAAAAAACTTGTAGAAAGCATTCGCAATCCCACACTCGTACAAAATCCCGCAGCGCTCCACGCCTTTCCCGTAAAACCCATGGGCATTCAACGAGCCATCGCCCGAGCCCTAGCCAAGGAAGATCGAGAATTCGCCCAAACCCATTGGTCGGACGCTCTTTCTTCTTCGACTCCAAACCGCCATTGGGGAGGATTGCGATTGGGCAGTCGCCTGGTAGATTCTCGGAGCATTTTGGTACGAGTCCCCCCCGAAGTTGCCTTTCGACCCATTCAAGAAATCGGCGGCGCTCGAGGTTGGTACTACGCAAACTGGCTTTGGAAAATTCGTGGAGCCTTGGATCGACTCTGGGGAGGCGTAGGCTTACGTCGGGGGCGTCGTGACCCACTCCATCTTAAAACCGGGGACGCACTCGATTTTTGGCGAGTAGAAAGCTTTACCTCCCATCGACGACTTTTACTACGCGCCGAAATGAAATTGCCAGGAAGAGCCTGGTTGGAATTTGAGGTGGACCCCCAAGACGAAGGGTCCATCATCCGTCAAACTGCCCTGTTCGATCCCTTGGGAGTCTTCGGCTTACTTTATTGGTACGGTCTTTACCCCATTCACGATCGGATTTTCTCTGGAATGTTGAGAAACATCGGACGCTTCGCTGAAGAAATACCCTCGAAGCGCTTCAAAATCGACAAGAGCGACAGTTAGAGGCCACGTTACATTCTTCTTCGTCCACCGTGAGATTTTCAGAGTTTGAACAGGAAAGGTTATTAGAAGAGAGATTAATCTTCACTTGAAAATCTTGGAAGCTGAAAACTAATTCTTGTGCAAACAACTCTTGAGAAGCCATCAGCACAATATTTCCCTGAGAAGAAAACTGGAGCGATAAAGTCATTTTTCCCGTCGAGGTAATACCGGTTCCGTTGTCGCGACACTCGATTTGCTCTAGTATAAAATCGGCCTGGGCGTTGAGTGGCGAGGCATCCTCACAAGACACAGCGGTCTTGCTCAACTGAAAGCTTCCACGCCCATCACAGGGCTCTGGAGAGGTACTTAACTCGTCGTAAATTTTTTCAAAACGATCGCAATTTTTTAAATCATCTTGAAAAAATGAAACAAAGGTGCGGGCTGTTAAGGCCAAGGCCTGCGTCACTCGATTAACCTCCGCATCGCGGCCCGAGGGCCCGCAAGCCACCCCGCCCAGTAGACAAAACAAAATGAGTGCATTTCTCCCCTTAAACCCCATAGGTTTAAGCCCCTCCCGTACCCTTAAATTTATCTTCCTCTCGTTTAAACAGAATATTGAAGGTGGTCAGACTTCCGTAACAACGGGTGACATATTGCTGCATCTCGATTTTTTCCGACTCGGTGAAACGAGGATGATTGTTAATTTTTTGCTCCAAGACACGGAGCCGATCCCGAAGCATGACGATCTTATGAAAGAAACCTTCAATGTCGATTTCTTTGGATTTCAAACTCGAATCTCCTGGCTTTAAAACCAACATTCCGCCATCCCATTTATCAGCCATAGGAACCGGGACTTCCCAACGATCCAAAACTTCTTTGACAACCTCTTGAATTAAATCTTTTAGCTCTTCGCGATCAAAATCCATGCACAACTCCTTTTTTATTTAAATCTGTCCCGGAGACTTTAGCGATTCGGTTTTATCGTCGTAGCGACCTTTCAAGTCATCTTTGAGAGTTCCCGACCACAGAGGCACCCCACGACGATAGGCACTACGTCCTAAACAATGGGCTGCCACTGGTGCTGTTAAAAAGAAAAAAATAATAGTGGCACAAGCGCGAGTTGCCACAT
>DALYDW010000073.1:3663-10437 GCA_031972915.1 bacterium | reverse complement strand
CATCTCCGAGTCGTGGATTATTTGCGGTGTTATATGAACATCACCGCTCACCATCCTTCTGTATTGCTGGGGGGACACTCCTTGCACTTTGATGCGATTATTCCACGCATCGGCGCCAGTCACAGCTTTTACGGATCCGCTGTGGTGCGCCAATTTGAAATGATCGGGGTTTTCCCGACCAATGAGTCCCAGGCCATTTCGAGGGCCCGAGATAAATTACGCAGTCTGCAATTACTCTCCCGAGAGGGAATCGGACTGCCCATCACAGGCTTCGCCAACTATACCAAAGACATTGATGGTCTGATCAATCTGGTGGGAGGAGCACCGCTCGTAATCAAACTACTCGAAGGAACTCAAGGCATCGGAGTTGTTTTGGCGGAAACCAAAAAAGCCGCCGAATCGGTCATCGAGGCCTTTCGCGGTCTCAATGCCAATATCCTCGTGCAAGAGTATATCAAAGAATCGGGGGGCTCGGACATTAGGGCATTTGTCGTTGGCAACAAGGTAGTCGCCGCCATGCGCCGGCAAGCTCCCCCAGGAGAATTCCGCTCCAACCTGCATCGTGGGGGTACAGCGCAAAAGATCAAGCTAACACCAGAAGAACGCAGCACAGTCATTCGCGCCGCAAAGGCAATGGGACTCAACATCGCCGGGGTTGATTTGATCCGCTCCCATCATGGCCCTGTCGTACTGGAAGTGAATTCCAGTCCTGGATTGGAAGGAATCGAAAAAGCGACGGGTATCGATGTGGCTGGAAAAATCATCGAGTTTATCGAAAACCACGCCAAACCCGGAAAAACAAAAACAAAAGGAAACGGATGAAGTGACACAAACCACTTTATACGTAGGACGCCATAGTATTCGCCCCGGAGAGCGGGTTTCCCTAGACCTGCCCCTGGCTCGAATTTACACCCACACCGATATCACGATGCCCCTCCAGGTCTTGCACGGTCGTGAAGCGGGGCCTCGACTTTTTGTCAGCGCTGCGATCCACGGGGACGAAATCAATGGAGTCGAAATCATTCGACGTTTATTAAAATCACCTTTCCTCAAAAAAATTCGCGGAACCTTATTAGCCATTCCTGTGGTTAATGTTTACGGATTTGTCACCGGCAAACGGTATCTCCCCGACCGAAGGGACCTAAATCGATCTTTTCCAGGATCAGAAACCGGTTCTTTGACCGCTCGTCTAGCCCATCTCTTCATGAAAGAAATCGTGGTGAAATGCACTCACGGCATCGATTTACACACCGGAGCCAATAATCGTAGCAATCTCCCCCAAGTTCGGGCCTGCATGGACGATCCCGACACTGCATCCTTGGCCCGAGCCTTCGCTGCTCCCCTTATTCTTAACGCCAATGTGCGTGACGGTTCGCTACGGCAAACGGTCAAAGAGCTGGGACTTCCAATTTTAGTTTATGAAGGCGGCGAACCCTTACGCTTCGATGAAATGTCCATTCGTGCTGGAGTCAGAGGCATTTTGAATGTCATGCGAAAGATCAATATGCTTCCGCCCTCCTCTGAAAAAAACATCCATCCTCAATCCCTCATCGCACGACGTAGCAGTTGGGTAAGAGCGCCCATCGGCGGCATGCTTCGTTCAAAAATCCCTTTAGGCGCCAAAGTTGAGGCTCGCCAACTTTTGGGAATTTTAGGGGATGCCTTTGGAGAAAATGAAATCGAAATTCGCGCCCCTTTCGCAGGGCTCATCATCGGCAAAAGTAATATACCTTTGGTGAATGAAGGGGATGCCATTTACCACATCGCGGATCTTTCCAAACCCCACACTGTGGCTCCAACGATCTCTCAAACTGAGTTAGACCCCGACACCAATTTGGTTCCCTCTCCCTCTACCTCTTCGATTTAGCTTTTTAGTCGTGTCTACTGGTTTTTTTTGCTGCAAATCAAAGGGACGCTGAAATGCAAAACTAGTGATGCGACGCAAATCGCACCATCAGGGTCTCAGGCGAAACAATAAAAAAGTTCGATCGTCGGGTTTGGAAGGTAGGGTTGCTTTGGGATGCTCCATACGTTGCAAACAACGGGATTGCAATTGAGCAGCCGCCTTTTCCAGCGTTCCCTTGCGCACCAATTCGACAATCTCGGTGCTCAAGAGATTATCTGTGACTCCATCAGAGGCCAACAAGACGGTATCTCGTGGAGCTAATTTTATTTCAGGCCCCAATTCGATGCGCATCGCCACCGACCCCAAGACATTAGAAACCAAATGACTCTCGGCATGACGCAAGGCCTCCCCCTCGGTCAACAATCCGGCCTCTACACCATAACCCGTAGGAGAATGGGGAATGCTTTGAAACTTGATGGCTCCTCTTTGGCCCATCACCATCATGGGAGAATCTCCAACATGATAACTTCTTAAAACATGACGATGGATTTCCATTAAAGAAAGAGTAGTCGCAGCCCCTAAGCCCCACTCTAGTAAATGACGATTCGCCTCCTCGACGGCATTGAGAATTGCACCACGCCATTCGCTGATTTCTTTTTCTCGAACGGATTGAAGATTTTTTTCTAAACATTGTAAGGCTTGTTGCGCGGCTTCACGGGCACAGGGACGAGCTCCCACCCCATCTGCTACGGCCAACACCAAAGAAGCCCCCGACCCGAGAAAAACAAAGGCAGCATCTTCGTTTGCGCCTTCACGCTCAGGTGACCGATCGGAGAAAACCGCCAGTTCTGCGAAATCTAAATCGAAGCACTCCCCCTGTTCCATGCGACCCTCACGAATCCACAGAGAAGCCTCAAGTTTCTTTCGACGATTTTTCATAAGAGGACGCCGTTTAATCCCACTCCAAGGTTTCCAAATATTCTTTTAGCTCAGCTGCACTTCGAAATTTTTTCAAAATCAAACTTTTTTTCAAACCACAACAAATGGCCTTCACCTCGGGAGGATGGGAGGCGTAGGTTCTGGCCCCGCCCAAAGCATCATAAAAAATGCGAATCATGTCACAAACATCATCCCGAATATTTTGAGGCTTGGGGTGGGCCCATTGATACATGTCGATAATCTTTAAATCAAAACCAAGACCGTAGCGGCGAATCATCACATTTTCCAGATGAAGGTCGCCATGATATTCACCCAAGGCATGGATATGCTCCATCCCGGCCACCATCGTATGCAAAAGATGCAAGGCAGGAAACACCTGTAAACGCTTCCCTGACTGCCTTTGCAGAAAATCCTTGAGTCGTTCTCCTTCGACAAACTCAGAGACTAAAAAAGTGACCGAAATTCCACGATACTGAATGGTTTCTTGAGTGTGGTACTGGATAACGATGGGACAGTGTCTCAGTTTATGAAGTTTTTTTGCGTAATATTTAAGCGATCGATTGTGAAGATTGCGTTGGGGGAAAAAAAATTTAGCGGCGCGTTCGATCCCGGTATTGATCTCCCGTATTAGATAGACCTCGCCCTCCCAACCTTCTCCGATCTTAGAGACAACTTCGTATTTTTTCAGCAGGATCCTGCCTGAAGAAAAGTCAAATGAGGAAACCTTCGCTGGGGCTTTCATAAACCTCACACTAGAGAAGAAGACATAACTTTCACAACAAAAATTCTGGACCCCTTCCATCGAAGCCTTTAGGTCTCATCTCATGACTCAGCTCGCCCGACGCCTAGGTTTTCTCTCCCTCATTGTTTACGGAATAGGCGATATCCTGGGGGCAGGGATTTATGCCCTTGTAGGCAAGGTTGTTGACGTCTCGGGAAACGGGGCCTGGCTGAGCTTTTTGCTGGCCGCCCTCTTGGCCGGGCTCACCGCCCTCAGCTACGCAGAACTAACGGCCCGCTACCCGGTCAGTGCCGGAGCTGCTGCTTTTCTTCGTAGGGGGTTTCCGGGGAGATTTCCCGGACTTTTGGCGGGAGTTTTCGTGCTTGGCACAGGCCTGGCCTCGGCCGCCACGGTAACGGTGGCCTTCGGAGAATATTTACAGACCTTCACCTCGGCACCTCCACTTGTTGCACAAATTCTTTTACTCGCCAGTCTTTCCTTTTTGAGCTTTTGGGGAATCGAAGAATCCTCTCGAGTTAATTTTTTTCTCACCTTAGTAGAAGTATTGGGCTTGGGCTTGATCATTGCTGTTGGCATGCAAAGTTCTAGCAAAGAAAGCTGGACCCATTATGCAAATCACGCCCTGAATTTCGAATTTTCTGGAGTAGTGGCGGGAATCACCTTGGCTTTTTACGCTTACATCGGATTCGAAGACTTAGCCAATCTGGCTGAAGAATGTAAAAACCCCCAAAGAGACCTCCCTCGAGCCATTTTAATTTCTCTATGCGTAGCAACCCTGTTGTATCTAGGCGTCACCCTAATCCTGCAAAGCAATATTTCAGCCTCGGAGATTTCTCGTTCTGAAACTCCCCTATTGTTAATTTTTGAAAAAGCCCAATTAGACTGGGCCACCCGTATTTTCCCCCTCATTGCCATAATCGCCATTACCAACACTGGACTGATCAACCTTATCATGGCCTCGCGACTCCTCTACGGGATGGCACAAGAAGATCTGCTTCCCAAAAGCTTTGGTCATATTCACGGCAAACGAAAAACTCCCTACGTCAGCATTGTCACCGTATTTTTAATTACTTCGTTGTTAGTAATTACGGGAGGCTTACAGGTTCTTGCTCAAACCACTAGTCTACTGATCGTTACAGTATTTTTTGGGATCCACCTAAGTCTCTTAAAAATCAAACGCCAACAATCGCCTCATATGGGCATGAAGTTTTCCTGGCCTTTCCCCTTTTTAGGAGCCCTGCTCTGCTTAGGACTGATGACTCAATTTTCTTGGGAAATTTATTTACGTAGTTGTCTACTCGTTGGCTGTGCGGTGTTATTGTGGTTTCTTAATCGAGGCCACCATACTAGGGAAGATAATGGTGCTCCACCTGGGTTCTAATAAAACCTGGCCAGCCGTAGGGATGACGATCCGACAAACCCCATGCTTCCACATCACCCTGCCGTAAAGCAAAATGCAGTTCTTCGGTATAAGCGAAAACCTCGGCACGTAGTTTAGAAATAGCGTCATCGAAGAAAACCTCAGAGCCTCTTCGATAATCCCGTTGATAATGACTCATCTCATGAACCACGCTTCTCAATAATTGGAGTGCGTATTTTGGGGCCTCGCCCCCCTGTGAATGAGGAGGAGGTTCACGGACCACAATTAAGGGGCGTGTAGGATCCCCTTTAGGCCGATGTCGAGGTGGCAAGAAAAAGGCCAGGGGCATCTGCTCGGAAGCCTCCCTCCAGTAAAGAGACATTTTCGCAGTAGGTAAAATCAATAAATCCACATCTCCCCTTTGAAGAATCAGAGCCGCCATGTGACTTGTGATTGTGGGTTGGTGAGTGAGCAAATGGGTTACCAAATTGTGCGTCCATCTACCCCCTGATAGACTTAACTGCCGGGCTACTTCCTGTTCGAAATCTTGACGTGATTTAACAGCCCGTGATTTATCGAGTAACTCTGGAACACGACGATAAAAATCCATCAAATAGAGGGAAAGAGATGGAGAATCCAAATAGCCTGTCAATGCCGTGTTTTGCACTTGATTAGCCACACGAACAGGATAGCGGGATTGTCTTGGCGACAAGTATTCAAACAAGCGAGTCCAATCAAAATCCGCTGGATCGGCCAATTCATGCAATTTGGGTAAATGCTGACCACCCTCCCAACGTTTTCCAGGAATCAAAATCTTAAACATCCGATCCATGTATAACAGTCCAACCGGGGAGAACTCCGCACGCTCGACAATTTGTTGGAGTAATCCAGATACCATCGGCGATACCCCTTGGGAATGATGATGACGGAGCACACCAAGTACCAAACTGGCATCTACACGAAGATCTATCTCGCCACGCTCTAAGACTCGATTGTTCTGTGGTCTTAAAAACTCAGGTAGACGATGAAAATCCCGCAAACGAGCGAAGTAGGAAGCAATGGGCGCACGGATAGGGTCAGACAATGTGGCACCCAAGATCTTTCGGCGATAGTCTCTTGGACTCAGGGTGTTTTTTCCCGACAAACCGTATTTTGAAGACAAATTTGAAATCAGGAAGAAATTCTCTAAATCTTTTATCGATGGCTCTCCGGCCATGACCTTGAGTAAACGATCGAATAAGCTAACATCCTTGCTCGCTAAGGTTTCTAAGAAAGCGGCCTGTCCGAGATGTTCAAAAAAAGTACCATGAACCCGATGCAAGGCATCGACAGCAAAGAAATGATTTCCCATTTCTAAGGCGCGCTCCAAAACCTCAGCTGAGCCTAGGAATTGTTCTCCGCCACGACGATTTTTAAAACTTAAGTTAGGAAACTCGCTTTGCGCCAAAAAATCATAATAACGATAAAAATCCTTGGCTCCATTTTTTAAAAGCATCCGACGCAATCGATCTAATTGAGCACTTTGAGCTTCGAGCCCTAAACGGTTAGTCAATAAACGAGTGATCTGAAAATACGGAGTTTCATTGGCTCCTGGAGCATCTGACAAACTTCTTACTATGGCATCATGGTGGATTTCATCCGTGTTCTCCGGACGAAATTTTGAGGCAGCGACTACCTCCCTAGAGAAAAATTTTGGTCCAAGAGAAGCAGTGCCTTGATAAGATTTCAACTGCCAATATTCTAAACTTCGATAAAAACGTGCACCCAAAAACTCCAAAGAAAAAGGCATCATTATGACCATCTGCAAACCCAAAGCGAGCATTTGAATAGCGCGTTGCTCCGAATCGATGACAGCGGTGGAAGCATCGAGAATGGCAGAACTCAAAC
>DALYDW010000073.1:0-3653 GCA_031972915.1 bacterium | reverse complement strand
GCATTCGTCCGACCGCACCCAAAAATCTCTGTCGAGAACCTTGAATCGGATCCCAACCCAAGGCTCCGTAAAATCCCCGACGTGCCAAAGCGGGAACACTCCTGAGACAAAAAAATGCAACACCATGTTGGAGAGCGCTTTGCTGCCACGAGCAGTTAACCAAAGAAGAGTGCGGGTTCTGCAAAGGACGAACCCATTGGTCAACAGCCACCATGATAGAAGTTTCTGCAGACCAAGCCTGCATTCCTGTCGTCAATCGCAAGCCGGCTCCCATCCGACGACTCACGGCCCCACGACCCAAACGAGAAGCCAGCCCCCTCCACTGTAACAGTCTGCCACCAGCCATGGCCAAACTCATGCCCAAAGCTGAAATCGGATCGCTCACTTGCATTAAGGTTTGTCGAAATAGACAAGGCAATGTTTCGATATTGAATTCTTTACCCGAAAGGGCATTCGCTACATCATGGGCTCGTTGGGCCAGTCTTCCACCTTGATCCGCAATGCTTTGAAATAGAGCCAAAGCCAAGGCGTAAGATCCGCAATTTTCAGCCTCTCTCGCCCAACGATAAAGCTCTCGTTCGAAACGACCCGAGGTATCTTGTTGTAGAAATTGAACGAAACGATGGATTTGCCCGGAAGTAATTTGTGTCCTTGGGTCGAGCAAAGATACAAAAAGCTCTCGAAGCGTTTTTTTGTTTATCGGAACAACGGTATCGGAATTCCGAAAAACGGGATGTGGCGCGCTCCCTGCGGGAGAAAACGCCAAAGTCGTCCGCAAAACCATAAAGCCACCCCTAGTGTGATGTTTAGGAACAACCCGTAACAAGCACTAGAAACCAGCCTTAACCCGGTCCTAACTTTTCGGAACCTGACGCAACTTATACCGATGGAAGCAATTTTTTGTAAGGAGATTTTTCGCTCGAGAAAATTAAGAAAGATCGTGACCGTAAATGTGCAAACTCATGTTGTCGACCTTGTAATGGTCCACTAACTTTCCGTTTTTATCATAAACGTCACCATACTTGCTGATGAAGAAGACATCTCCTGGCGCTTTTCCTTGATCATCCACCCATTTCGCACCTTGCAACCTAAGACGCTGCTCTGGTTGGCTTAGAGAGACTGCATAAACTGAATCTTTTGCTCGAGAAACAGGATTGATCATTTGGCCCGCAGGGCTTTCTTTGTTGCCAAACCTAAGTGAGACGGCGTCGAGCACCCTCATGCGTTGCAAGGCCGTCTGAGCGATGGCATCTCTTGCCTCGGTGAGATTTTTTCCATTGAGATGCTGGGCAATCTCCCGGGTGGACATTCCATCCGACACCCCATCGGAGACGAGTACCAAACGATCACCAGGCTGAAGCTCCCAACTAAAAAAGCGGCTATGACCGGTGTCTGCATGAAGACCAAGCGCGAAATCAACTTTATTGGCCAGAGGGTGACTACGCATCTGTAACTCGAGTTCGACGGGATCTTGAGAGAAATAACTAGGATGTTTTCTTAAATCTGTCATCGCTGGAGACTGATCTTCGCTCATTTTGACTAATTCGTATTTGCCTTGGGCATTGAGCCGAAACAACATGGCGCGAGCATCACCCAACTGGAAGATCTCAGCCTGAGTTGTCCCGTTGGTTTGAGGAAGCAACCGATAACCCACCACAGTGGCCCCAGATGTTGCCTTCCCCCTCTGACTATATTTGTCCCAAAGGACTTGATTAGCCGCAATCAAAGCAGAAGAACAAGCCTGGGCCCCCTCGGTTCCACCGACAGAAATCTTCCCTAACTGTTGCGCTAATACCTGCGCTGCCATAGCACTGGCCTGAGCCCCGTCCTGCATCCCTCCCATTCCATCCAGCACGACAGCAAAGGGATGGCCTGCCAAATCCTGTCCTTGCAGAATGACATCTTCATTGCCTCCTTCACCCTTCTTGCCTCGCTTATAACCGTAACCAGGATCGGTCAAACCCACACTGGGGCCATATTGTCCCGGAATTCCGGGGGCCTCGATCAAACCCCGACGTGGATTGTTGAGACGATTTGGACCCATGACGGAAAGCACCCCATACTCCTGACCTCCAAAGACCTGGTTTTTCATATGAGCATAGAGACGCTCCCAGGCATTACGAACTGGAGAATTGGGGGGTAAGGCTTGAATTTGATTTCTTAACTTTTCTCCACCCGCAACATAGAGCAAGGCTAAATCAGCAAGAAACTCCTCATAGGCCTCCTCGCGATTTCTAGTAGAGCTGGGAGTTTGCTGTTCGATTCTCGAAGCAACTCCTTCACGAAAATCCACGGCTACCAAGGCTCCACGATTCACCAAGGTGTTGTAATCCTCACGCATGGACTCACGCATTTCTGGAGTAGAAGAATGATCCATCCCCTGAGTGGTATAAGGCGATCCTAGAGCATGACCTATCTCGTGCAGCACCAAGCCCATCAAGTTACGACGGGAACCCCTCAAGGCTCCAGGAAAAAGCATCAAGGCTCCATGGTTTGCATCGAAACTACTGCCATGCCCCACCCCATGGTGCGGAGCAGCCAAATGAATTTCTCGAAGCCCGCTCGTGCCCCAGAGAGAATTAGGAAGTGTCCGTAAGAGGCCATGAAGATAGGGAAGAGAAGCTCCCAGCGAGAGAGCGTTCTCTGGAGTCAGGGGAGCCCTATCCTCTCCAATAGTAAAGGCGATCCCACGAGCCGCACCCCAATCCGATAGTTCTTGAGCCGCATCGTGAATTTGCTGGATAGAGGCCTCTGGAAAACTCTCTTGCTGGCGCCAAAGCTCGTAGGCCTGGGCGATTTGAGGTCCCTCCTCCGCACTCAAAACTCTGGCCGTGGTCGTCACAGCACCGCTCGTGGGTTCGAAGAAAATCCAAGCGCCATCTCCCCCCTGTTGTACATAGGCTCCCTGATCAAAAGCCCGTTCGTATTGATAAGTGAGCCCCTCGATTTCTCCAACCCAGGATTTGCGGTCGAAGTTAAAATCGAGGAGATCGGCGCGACAGGTCGCTTGAGCCTTTGCAAAACCCGCATAATCACTACCCGATTCTTGGTTGAACTGCAGAGTAGACATGGCAGGATTTTGGTCTCCTAAAAGACGTGTCCCTCCTGCCTGCCTACCCACTTGACTCAACGCATGAGCCAACTTGCGCTTTGCGGCCACACGTTGGGGCTCGGACATATGAGGATGAGATTCAATACTTTGTCGAAAGGCCGCCGTGAGCCGCACTACCGCGACCTCCAGAGCCGAGGCACCGTATTCGATCGGATGAGTCTCAGAACGTACGAGATGAGATAAGCCTCGCTGCAAGGCCTGCAAATAAGACCGGGTCCAAGGAGAAGTCTCGACCCAAGGGGAAATCTCCACACCTAAAGCCCGTAACTCGTCAATCTCCCGGGAATCAAAACGAGTTGCATCGCGATGAGGCGTAGCATCGGCCCCATGAGTGCCGATGTTGGGATCCCTTCAGGGAGGCCGGGACTGTGTTTCTCCGGACTTACGCTGTCCGCTGGGCTGACGACCCAAACGAGCCAACGCGTTGTCTAATGCTCTGAGCTTGGAATCTTGTTCTCTGGGCTCCCATTGAGGGTTGGATTCGATGCCACGGCGCAGGGCCGTAGTAAAACGAACGATCACTTCATCGATCACCCATTGA
>DALYDW010000072.1:0-10601 GCA_031972915.1 bacterium | reverse complement strand
ATTCTTAAATCCCGCCAAGAAACTCTTTTTGAGAACCTTGCGGCATTCTTTGGGATCCATCTCCTGGCGTTGTGTGCATTGCTCCATTTTAGCGCACCATGACTCGGCCATTACCTCGGCAACATCCTTGGGGGAAACCCCACCCGAAGCTGCTTGAACGTTTGATGGGGCTGATTCTGGACTTTTCTCTTCTGCCGCGTAGGCGAAGGACATAGAAAACGTTAAAAGTAGAGTTAACGTGGAGAGTGTCTTCAGACTCATGTGTCACCCTTTTTTAAATTCGAATGAATTTCAGTAAGGCTTAATACTCCGGAAGCAAGACGATCTTGCCAAATTGTTGACCTTCCTCCAAAAGTTGATGGGCCCGGGCTGCTTCCTGCAAAGGTAAGCAGCGATCCAGCACGGGTTTTAATCGCCCTGCCTGAACATGGCGCAAAATCTCAAACTGAGAACCACGAGAACCCATGGTAGAACCCAACACCTGAATTTGACGGAAGAAAATCTGGCGCAAATCGGTTTCTGCCATAAAACCCGTAGTTGCGCCACAGGTCACAAGAACCCCTCCCCACTTCAAACATAATAGAGAATCTTGCCAAAGCGCCTTTCCCACATGTTCGAACACGACATCAACGCCCTGTTTACCAACTCTTTGGGTGACCCCTTTTAAAAAATCCTCTTTCTTGTAGTTGATCGTGTCATCAGCACCCAACTCGCGAGCACGCTCCAATTTTTCATCAGATCCCGCAGTTGTAATGACGTAGCAGCCGAATAGTTTGGCAATTTGAATTCCCGCCGACCCCACACCACTGCCCGCACCATGAACCAGAACTACCTGCCCAGGACGAATTTTGGCCCGATCCACCAACATTTGCCAGGCGGTTAAAAACACCAGGGGAAGACAAGCTGCCTCGGCAAAACTCATTCCTTCGGGATAAGGTAAAAGGTTGCGAACCGGCAAAGCTAAGAATTGGGCATAGCCGCCACGAACATGCTCCCCCAAGATTTGATATCTTGGACACAGGTTGTCGTGCCCCAAAGAACAACTCTCGCAACGCCCACAACTGAGAGCGGGATGAACCAAAACCTTTTGGCCCGGCACAAAACCCTGCACTAAGGCTCCAACTGCCGCTACTTCTCCCGCGATGTCACTACCTAAAATGTGCGGGTATTCGTGCTTAATGTGAGGAAGCCCTTTGCGGATCCATAAATCCAAATGATTGAGTGCGACTGCCTTAATGCGGACTAATACCTCGTCGGCCTGATAAACGGGATCGGGAATCTCCTCATACCGAAGAGCCTCCAAGCCTCCATGGATGCGTAAGGTCACGGCTTTCATAGTGTTTTCTACCTTTTACAGAATAATTCACTTGGTGTTTCCGGGGGGGTCTTGTATCCTCAGCGGTTTAGAATCGCAAGTCTTCGCGGGGCTCTTTTGATATTTTCCCGCGCACCATGAAACGAAAGGACGAATATGATCGCTAAGATTTCCAAAGTAACCGTTGCGACCCTCGGTTTAGCCTTAAGCCTAAGCTTGGCAGGATGCCCCAAAGAAAAAAAAGTCGAACCCGAAGCCTTAGTTCAATCCATTGTAGGGGCCATGTGTAAAAAAATGGCTACTTGTCAGCCCAACGCCATGCCCAGCGAAGACTTTTGCCAAAACACCATGAAAGCAGCCCTTAGTGGCAATAAAAACCTCCCCAACATTCAATCCTCGCAAAAACAATTAGACGCCTGCGTTAAAAGCATCGAAAGCGCAGAATGCGATGGTTTGCTAGGCGCAAAGCCCCCGAAAGATTGCGAGTTCCTTCAATAAAGTCGTTTTGATTTTTTTTAAAACCTTTAAGTGGGGGATTTCGTAGTTAGGCTTATCTCCCCCTTTTCCAATAGGCTCTAATGCCTCGGGTTTACAGAAATTTTCTGATAAATACCGAGGCTTTTTTTATCGTTTTTTAAGTCAGCCTCCCCCAAAAAGAATTTTCCCTCGACGCGGCCAGGTAAAATTTCTATGTTCTTCGGCCGTTCTTGTGAATGTTTTGAATTCTTAGAGGAAAAATCATGACCTTAGCACTTGTCACCGGAGCTAGCGGATTTGTGGGCAACGCTGTTGTGAGAGCCTTGTTGCAAAAGGGCCGTCAGGTACGAGTCTTGATGCGAAAAACTGCCAACGATCAGCTCCTCAAGGGACTCAAGGTTGAAATTGCTTTAGGAGATTTACGAGATACCGCCCACTTGGAAAAAGCCGTCGAGGGCTGCGACGAGGTCTACCACGTTGCCGCCCAATACACCTTCTTCAACCCCAATCCCAAAGAAATCTACGCAAGCAACGTCCAAGGAACTCATAATATTCTCTCAGCCTGCCTCAAACACTGCGTCAAACGAGTGGTCTATACCTCGACGGTGGGCGCCATTGGCATTCCTAGCGATGGAAGTCCAGGCGATGAAAATACCCCCATTAGCCTTCACGACTGTCAGGGTCACTATAAGCGTTCGAAATTTTTAGCGGAACAAGAGGCTATTCGTTTCTTCCGCAAGGGGCTGCCCGTAATCATCGTGAATCCCAGTGCTCCAGTAGGAGCTGGAGATATCAAACCTACTCCCACGGGAAAAATGATCGTCGATTTCCTCAATCGAAAAATGCCGGCATTCTTAGACACGGGCCTCAATCTCATCGATGTGGAAGATTGTGCTTTGGGTCACCTCTTGGCCGCGGAAAAGGGGCGACCCGGAGAGCGCTATATTTTGGGAAATAAAAACCTGACCCTAGAAGAAATTCTTCAGGCACTCGCCATGCTCACGGGACTTCCTGCGCCTAAAATTAAAATTCCTTACGGTGTAGCAATGGGAGTTGCCCAAATCACCGAACGCTTTGCAAAAATCATAAAACGCCCCCCCCTTGTCGAAGTAGAAGCGGTACAATTAGCCAAAAAACGCATGTTCTTTAATCCCACAAAGGCAGTTAGAGACCTTGGACTCCCCCAACCCGACGTACGGCTAGCCCTCAAGAAGGCGATTGATTGGTATCTCAGCCATGGCTATGTAAAAGAAAAAATTAAACAACGCATTCTCGCTTACCAACCCCAGATTAGTCTTCCCTAGCTCCATTCAAAAGCTTTCAGCAAGACCCACAAATCAACTTTGGATTTAAAGCCATTTCTTCTTGCGAAAGAAATAAAGCATCCCTGCGGCCAGCGAGATCATCAGGCCCCAGAGAATGTAATAAAAGCCTGGCCACCGAAATTCAGGCATATCTTGAAAATTCATTCCATAAACTCCGACGATAAAAGTAAGTGGCAAAAAAATAGTCGCCGCAATCGTCAGACGCTGCATCACAAAATTTAATTTATTGGAGGATTCGGTCAAACGAATCGTTAATACAGCCGCATAGACATCGAATACACTGCCCGCATGGTCTCTAAGATTTTCTAAATCTTGAAGCAGACCATTCATGTCATCGATAGTGCTTTTGAAATAGGGTCTAGCCTTGGCAGAAATAGCGGACAATCCTGGATTTTCGTAAAGCTGCCTGAGAACCTCTCGTTCCGGCAAAAGACTTTTTCGCATGATAGCGACCAATTTTTTAAATTGTAGAATCTGAGCCAGAATATGATTCTCCGTTCCTTTCAAAACATGTTGTTCGATATCATCCAACTGATCTTGCCATTCTTGAAGAACAGGTTGGTAATCTTGAATTGCCATTTCTAATAGGCGCAGCAATACATAACTCGGTTCCGCTCCCAGAAGTTTTTTTGGATTTTCACGAATTTTTTCGCGGGTACGAGTAAAAGTTCGTGCCAAATCCTTTTCGTGAATAGTAACGATATAGCGAGTAGATAAAAAAACTTCAAAATCCCGCCGCTCACAGGCCTCAGTTTCGAAGTTGTAAAATACTCGATGCAAATTGAGAAAAGCGTATTCTTCGTAGAGGCCAATTCTTGGAATACTTACATCTAACACCACATCTTCGATGGCCACGGGATGAAATCGAAACACCTCTAACAGGATATCAATTTCTTCTTCATCGGGGTCTTCCATATCAACCCAAACATTCCATTGGCGCTCAGCCAAAATAGATTCGAGAAAGGTCCTATCCCCCCCCTCACGAAGCTCACCATTTTTATTGCATGCGAGAATATTTATCATGGGGCATTCTGATTCGCTCGCACCAGGAAGGTCAACGAATAAGAGACTCATTGTGCAACGGGAAGAGGCTTGGTCTTACACGTCTAGAAAAACTGAGTTTGACTTTTTCCAAACTCCAGCGAAGAACCAAAGCCACTCGTGTAATAAATTGCCGCGATCCTATCCCTTCGTATCGACAAATTGATTCCTATCTGGATATGAGTTGAATTCTTTGCTTTCCTGATCGGAGACTTCGGCAAAGTAATTGGGTAGTTAACCCTAAGCTTTATTTTTAAGCAGAACACGACTCAATGAAAGCAGCCTTCATGTTGTTGATGAGGCACCTCAGAAAAACATTTCATTCAAAAACTGTTTTTAATCGAGCAACGATTAGGGCTTCTTGGGACAAGGTTTTGTAGATGAAGAAGGGCTTTCAAAATTACGCTCCCACCGGGATTCGAACCCGGGTTTTCGCCGTGAGAGGGCGACGTCCTAGACCCCTAGACGATGGGAGCTACAGGGGGGGATGAGCACTGACACCGATGCTTTGGTTCTGTCAACCCTGAGAAGAACTTCTAAAAAACGATGCACCACCTGGAGTCAAAAATCATCCGGGGGCGGCTCTACTCTTCTGTTTCAAAATTGTCTTCTTTTATTTCTTCCTCGGAAGATTTCCTTTTAACTCGCACCCGAACCACCCGACTTCCCGCCACCTCAAGAACTGTAAAACGATAGTTTTCTACTCGAATTAATTGATTCTTTTTTGGAATATGGCCCAATTGGTTAAAGACCAAACCGCTGAGAGTCTCTCCGGAGTCGGCGGGGATACACCATCCCGTATCACGATTGAAATCCGTGATATACATTAAGCCATCGGCCTCATAACTGCCGTCGGAAAGCAACTTGAGGTTATGCAACTCCTCCATATCAAACTCATCGCGAATCTCCCCGACAATTTCTTCAAGAATATCCTCGGAGGTTACCAAACCCTGAGTTACCCCAAACTCGTCTTTAACAATGGCCATGTGAATCAAGGAACGCTGCATCTCGGTAAGAAGCGGAAGAATGGATTTCTTTTCAGGAACCCGTAACACTGGCTTGATAATTTCACGAACATCGCCACGCCCTTCACGAACCAATTCGATCAACTCTTTTAAGTGAACCACTCCCATGATTTTATCGAGATTGCCTTCGTAAATCGGAACCCGGGTAAAGCGTTCGTGTAATAACTGATCTAACAAGGCGGAAGGCGAAATCTCCGCCGGAAAGGCTACAATCTCAGTTCGGGGTGTCATGATTTCTTCGACCGTAAGCTCTGCCGCCCCTGCCGTACTTGAAATAATCGCCAGAGGAGAGCCGGAATTGCGCTCCATACTAGCTCGTTTAGCCATGGCAAGAATTTCTTCGGAGATGTCCATTCCCTCCTCGCTTCGACCCGTCAAGGCCCTCACCAAGGGATCGATCACCTTGTCGATCAAATAATGCACAGGCCGTAATAATTTATGGATCAGATAAAGAGGAATCCCTACGGCAAAGGAGATTTTTTTGGGATTATGAGCCCCCATTGCCTTTGGAAGAATTTCCGAAAATAACAGCAACACTACCGTCATGACGACCGAGGCAATAAACACCCCCCATTTATCACCAAAGAAATGAATGGCCAAGGCCGACGCTGAGGCCGCGCCCACGATATTGGCCACATTATTGCCAAAGAGAATGGTCGTTAAAAGCCGAGAGGGAGAATGCAATAAGTCTTTTACCACAAAAGCCGCCGGCCCTTTGGCCTCTTTGAGGTCTTTCTCAAGATGCTCTTTTCGTAACCGTAGCAGGGCAGTTTCACTAGCAGAGAAAAAAGCCGAAGCGATTATGGCAATAAAGATAATAAGAAAATAAAAGATGGGGTCCATGGGGGCATCGAAGTCCGACGCTCATGCCAACATAAAACCCATAAAAAGAAAATAGAAAAATATAGACACGGGCTCTCCTCCCCGAAAAGGGGAAATCGAACAGCTCTTGGCGCATCGAAGGATAATTTTATAGTATGGATACCGTCCCCACGAAATAAAGAATGGGACATGCTCTGTATGTGTAACTTTAACTTTTTTTATGACGCAAGCGCTCAAAAAGCTTCACTCCGTCGTCCAGGGCTCAAAAAATGCCGTGATCTTGATTTACGGTAATCCCGATCCCGATGGCCTCGCCAGCGCATGGGCCTTAAAGGAGATTTTTTCCTCTTGGGGAATCCTTTCCCAAATCGGTTACACGGGGGAGGTCGGACGCCTTCAAAATTCCGCCATGATCCAAGCGCTCAAGATCCCAGCCCAAAGTTTTCAAAGATCATGGCTAGACCATCACGATCTTTTGGCAACGGTGGATGCTCAACCTCTTTTTTTCAAAGAAATGGCCCTACCCTCCTTTCAAGTAGTGATCGACCACCATCCTCGAAAAGTGGATCGAACAACTCCCTTTGTCGACATTCGTCCCAAATGCCTTGCCACAGCTTCCATCATGACAGAGTATCTACACGCCGCCGACCTCACTCTTTCGAAAAAAATGGCCACTGCTCTACTCTACGGAATTATCACTGATAGCCGAGGACAAAGAAAAAGCGCATCGAGCACAGATTTAGACGCTCTAGCCGAATTAGAAAAAATAGCAGATCGCAACTTGTTACGTCGCATCGAGTTTTCGCAATACTCTCTGGCCGACCTCGAATACTTTAGCATTGCTCTACTTAGACTACGCCACGCAGGCAATGTGCTTTATTCCCATATTGGATCAGTGCCCTATACAGATGTTTGTGTTCAAGTAGCCGACTTTCTCATTCACGTCAAAGAGGCCACCTGGGCATTAGTCACCGGCGTTGTGAAAAACAAACTAGTGGTCGTCTTTCGCTGTGACGGATACAAAAAAAACGCCGGAAAAGTTGCGGCAAAAACCTTTGGAATGCTCGGCAGCGCCGGTGGACATGCCACCATGGGAAGAGCAGAAATCAGCCCCCAAGGGTTGCCCAAAGAAATTACCCTGATGCAAAACGAAAAGCTTCAAGAATTCGTTGTAGGAGCTTTGGCCAGAAGCGACCCCGCGTTTCGCCCCCTACAACAACAGTTGAAAAATATATTTCGCCACGAGGATCCTTAAAAAATAATGAACATACTTGATATAGCGAAATCCATCGGCATTCGGGAAGCCATCGACATTATTCTCATGGCCATTCTCGTCTATGCCATATTGGTATGGTTTAAAAGAAAGCGTGCGGCCTTCGCCCTCTGGGGGATCCTCCTCAGTGGTGGTTTGTACCTGCTCGCCTATCTGCTCAATTTATTTCTTATTACTTACGTTCTACAGGCATTTTTTGCAGTCATCCTTATTGCCGTCATCGTTATTTTTCGAGACGAACTCCGCGATTTATTCGAAGCCTTCGCCCTGTGGAGCATCAACCGAAATCGAAAAGACCGCTCCACTCATCTGCAAGAAGCTAAAATCGTCGAAACTCTAGTCCGAAGCAGTTTTGACATGGCCCGCCAAAAAATTGGGGCTCTGATCGTTATCCGCGGCAAGTCTCTTCTTGCCCGTTATATCGAAGGTGGGGTCGAGCTACAGGGTTTTGCCAGCGAAACTATACTAAAAAGCATCTTCGATCCCCACTCCCAGGGCCATGATGGAGCGGTTATCCTAGAGGACGAGCACATCACTTGGCTTGGTGTTCATCTACCTCTCACCAAAAACTTCAAAGAATTGGAAAAAAAAGGAACCCGGCATGCCGCGGCTCTGGGAATCTCAGAAATAAGTGACGCCTTAGCTCTGGTCATTTCCGAAGAACGGGGAACCGTGAGTGTGGCACAAAACGGAACACTCAAGACCATTGAGGATCCCGAGCAACTTCGAAACATACTTGAGGAATTTTACCAACAGCTTACCCCACAAACTAAAAGACAAAGCTGGAAAGATTTTTTTCAGAAAAACTATCGGGAAAAAGCGGCTGCGCTGGGCATTGCCGTTACACTCTGGTTTGTTTTAGTTATCGAATCTAAAGTAATTCAAAAAACTTTTTTAATCGCTGTCGAATATCCAGAGCTTTCGTCCAAATGGAAGGTTGAGAAAATCGACCCACCCAAAGTCGAGGTCACCTTTTCAGGCCCACGAAACTCCTTCCATTTCGTCAATGAAAATAACATTCGTCTCATTCTAAAACTCAACGATCCCAAAGCCGGAATAAAAAAAATTCCTGTCACTGAGTCTAACTTCAACTATCCCAAAGAAATCACCCTAGAAGACATTGACCCCAAGATCGTTCGAGTGGAAATGAGCGAGGCTTTGCCAAACGGAAAACTTCCCTAACTTTGAATCATTGCTTTCCAGGAGAGAATGGCCAAAAAAACTGCCCCACAATCCAAAAATCACACAAAAACCTTGGATCGTTGCTCATCTAAACAAGGGGAGGAAACCTTAATAAAACCCGTAATCCCCCTTTTTCTGGACGAGAAAACTTTAAATCAATTTTGAGTATTTCGGCTAAAACCTGACAAAGGGGTAAACCAACCCCAGGCGTCTCCAGGGCTTTCACCCCTTCATTCAATTGCCCGAGTAAAGAGTCAGAAATTCCCGGCCCTTCGTCCCATAAACAGATTTGGACTCCGTCACCTAATGCTTGTGCCATTTCCAAGTAGCAAGGCGTGCCAGAGGGAGTATGCTTGTGGACATTTCTTAACAAATTATCGATCAGACGAAACAACATCTCGGGATCCGTCTTCACCCGAAAGTCACCTGTTTCCTCAATACAAACCGACAAATTCCATCCCAGACTTCTTTGAAAAAGTCCCAACTGCTCTTGCAACCAAAGATTTAAATTAATTTCTCGAGGCTTAAAGGCGGCCTCCCTGGAGGTTAATTCTCCCACTTGCAAAACCGTCGTCACGATCTGAGAAATTCTCTGCACCTCTTCCAAAGAACTGCGCAATACCTGCGCATAATCTTCACGCGTCGCCTGTTTCTTGGCCAAAACAGTTTCTGCTTCCCCTTGAAGAATGGTCAAAGGGTTTCTCATTTCATGGGCAACATAACGTCCCATATTGCGCAATTTATAAACGGACTCACGAATTCTTTGAGCAAGTTGATTAATCCCCTGAGCAATGTCCTGTAAATATCCACCCTCTTGTCTCAAAGTTAAGGGGGCAGGAGGTTCTTGGCTTAAGGGATCTAGATCTTTTAAATAAAAAGCGATCTCTCTCACTGGCTTCATCAAACGACGAGACAACCCCCACGACAAAACATAAGACAAGGACAAGAGCACCAAAAACAATAACAAAATCTGACCAGCCACCAGACGTAGAATGCCCCAATATTTAGGTACGGGAACCGCTAATTGAAGGTAAAAAATTTGTCGTTTTTTTTCACCCTTATAGGGCAAGATAAGACTCTCGTAATCACGATCTTGAATACTTAAGGTGATAAATTCAGGTTTATTAACATCGTCTTTCAACCGATTGGGAAGCAAGTCATAATCCAAACCGATCGAGCTAAATACAAGATCTCTCTTAGCATCGAAAATGCGGATGATGCTGTCCGCCTGTTCCATGCCCAAAGCGTCTTTTAAAAAAAATTTTAACTCATCAAAATCTTTTACCTGAGAAAAATCAGAGATTCCCAAAGAAAGTAAGCTCGCACTCGTCGTTTGCAATTGCTGTCGCAAAGAGGCCCGATGACTTTGCACCAGAAGATGCATGATCAGAAAGGTCACCCCCAAAGTCGAACTCATTGAAAAAAACCACATGATCAGGGCGATTTTAGTTCTCAAATACTTTCCCAAAACCTACTCCTTACCCAACCAGTAACCCACACCGCGACGACTAAAAATTAACGGATTTCGGCCACGATCCAGTTTATTTCTCAAGTTGGCCACGGTAACCTCAACCACGTTGCTTTCTGGGAAGTGGTTCATCTCCCACACCTGATCTAAAAGGACCGTCTTGGAAAAAACCCGACCAGGGTGCCTCAGCAATAAACCTAAGAGTCGAAACTCCTTTCCGGTTAAATCAATCTTCTCGGTTCCACGAAAGACCTGCTGTCTCTCCAGATCAACACGCAAATCATCGTACTGCAAAACGGTGACTCTCTCGCCAGAACTTTCCTTGGACTCCCGACGTCCCAGCGCACGAACTCGAGCCACCAACTCGGAAACATGAAAAGGTTTTCCAAGATAATCATCAGCTCCCTCGCTCAACCCCTCCACGCGATCCTCAACCTCGCTCAAGGCGCTAAGCACCAAAATTTTTAATTCGGAATATTTTCTTCGGATTTTAGGCAATAGGGATAGGGAGTCTTTGCTATGCAACAAACGATCTAGGACCAAGATGTCATAGGGATGGGTCCCTAAGGCTGATTCTAAATCTTCCAGTTCAGCGACCACATCCACCACCATGCCCGCTTCCATAAGTGCTCGTTGAATAAATTTTTGTACCTTGCCTTCATCCTCGGCGACG
>DALYDW010000071.1:0-10689 GCA_031972915.1 bacterium | reverse complement strand
AAGACGTCCCACACGATGACCTTGAGCTTCTAACGATTTTACGAGAGCGGAACCGACTAAACCGTTGGATCCTGAAACAAGTACCTTCATGGGGGGGTGCCTTATTCCCTTTTGAATATTTTTTAAACGAAAAATTTTCCCTTTCTAAAAAGCCATTGTTCCCCCCTTCCAGGCAATGCTAACGCCAGTCCCAGCGCCCTACCCAAGGCCCAAATCATGAGGTGAGCCATGTCTGTAAAACGCGAAGAAGCCCAAGGGCAAAACGACCTTTTTCAAAACTGGGAGGCCCTCAAGGCCCCTTTAATGCAGCACAGTCTTCCTACTCGGATGCTCAACCTTGAAGACTACCGAGTTTTCATGAAATACCATGTCTTCGCAGTGTGGGACTTCATGTCAGTCCTCAAAGGACTCCAATACGGCCTCATCGGCACAAGCCTCCCCTGGATGCCTCAAGGAGACCCAATCATACGGCGTATGCTCAATGAAATTGTCTTAGAAGAAGAAAGCGACCAAGTTCATTCGGAGCTCTATCTCAGTCATTACGAATTATACAGAAGCGCCATGCAAGAAGTAGGAGCCGATGATTTTTGGATCCGACTTCATGAACAAAACATTAGGCAAAGCAATGCAATGGACCTTTCCCTTCAAGATTCCCGTCTACCCGAGGTCATCCGAAATTTCCTGAAAATTCATTGGACAATTTTGCAAAGCGGAGAAATCCACCGCATTGCGGCCATTTTTGCCCTCGCTCGGGAAGATATCATCCCCGAACTTTTTGAAAAAATTTTACACGGAGCCATCGGTCGCTCTGATTTAAACGCCCCGCGTTTTCGTTTTTACTTGGAAAGGCATATTCAACTGGATGGCGAAAATCACGGTCCGCTGTCACGACGCCTCTTAAATCTATTGATTGCGGGGGATCCCCAAAAACAAGCCGAGGCCCTAGCCGCAGCCCACAGTTCGCTCCAAGCCAGGTGCCAACTCTGGGATGCCGTTCAAAAAGAACTGAGCCCCCCCTAAAATCACATCTTGCCCCAATACCCCGAAAGTTTTAGGCCCGCTTCCATCCCACGAACGTTTTTCGTCCGGGGAATATTTTGGAGAGGAGTTACCCTAATGAAAAAAATTAAAATATTGTTCAGTCTTAGCGCCATGCTCTGCCTTGGTTCTACGACCATGGCACAAAGCTCGAACAATCCCAGCCCTACCGCAAACCAGGCCCCAGCGGCCCCCGAAACCTCGAGCGCCCCTTCTCCGGGACGCTCTCCCCTCGAAATCAATGAAAGCAAATCAGTCACACCCACGGGTGTCATTGTAAAAACTACCCACATTCGCAGCACAGGAAGCGATGACCTGGCTGTGGGAGATCCCTACTCGGGCAAATCCCTACCCCCAGGAGTTCTCGAGGGTCACCCCAGCACTCAACAATCCTACGATGAAAATTGTCAGGAAGCCCGTTGCCTAAAAGCTAAGGAACGTCAAAACGCGTCTCCTTATTGGCAGCCCTCATCCTGATAAAGCTGCAGAGAACTATAAAATCAAAACCCAGCCCTCAGTCTCAAAGCCACTGAGAAAGAGGGCTGGGTTTTTTTGTTGATTCTCTTTCTAAAGCCAACCCACATGGCCACACGAACTCCATCTTTCTCGATGGACCCAGCGACCTCCCGCCTTGACCCTACTTTGCGGGAGAAATGCGAAAACCGCTAAAATCAAAACCAAAGCCCCCACCCGTTCCTGTGCCTTTAAGATTTAAAGTGATGTCGTCCTTGGATAGGGTGTGTCCCATACGAGACTTAACGGCACCGCCCTCGCCTCCCACCATGGAGTACTTTCCATAAAGCTCTTCGACGTTGTTAACAGGAGAAAAGCTCCCTACACCATTCGCGATATTATGTTTACCGAAGGTGATGCCCCCACCATGACCACGAATCACTACGGGAACACGACGGCCGTTATTACACGAAATGGTTCCCTCCCCTTTGGTAGACTTATAAAAGGCCGACCAACTTTTGAGAGAAAAATCCATCGTGCAACGAAGCTTTCCAGAAGAGTGGGAAGGCTTTTTCGCGTGAACCCCAGTAACCCCCGAAAACAAACCGAGAGAGAATCCTAAACTCAGGCACAGTACTCGTTTTAGCTTCATCACCCCTCCTTCAGGAAAAAAATAAAATTAAGGACTAAAGTAGCCCCTAAAAAAGTTCGTTGCAAAAGCCAAGCGCTGGATTTTCTAGGTCTCCCAAGAGGCGGGTTTTTTTCTGAGACCCTTTTTCACCGAAGTGGCCCGTTTTCCCTGCAAAACTTTTTCTTGAGCGCGACGCGAGCGCTTGCGCTTTTGTCGACGAATTTTTTCGATGGCCTGTTGCCGAGCGCTGCGCTCACCAAGAACCTGGGCCTCAATTTTTTCTACCAAGCGCTTGAGGGCGTAGTAACGATTCATGATCTGGGAACGACCTTCTTGACAGCGCACAACTACACCGGAAGGCACATGAGTCAACTGCACCGCCACCGAGGTCTTATTGATTTTCTGTCCACCCGGTCCCCCCCCACGCAAAAACTCCTCGAACAAATCTTGTTCCTGAATCCCCAGGTGGGCCATGAGTTCTTTCAGCTCTTGTTGTTTTACTTCGGAAACAGGAAAGACAGGAATCTTCATGAAAGATTTAAAAAGGCATCTACGATTTTTTTTCAAGTTCTCTAAGGAATGGTTGAAGCCGAAATGGTTTTCCGTCACAATACTTTCGAGATCGGTTCTTTTACAAAAGACCCCCTCAAGCATCGCTTAAGGGTCCCGATGACGGCTCAAGTCCTTAATGAAACCCTTGGGGATCATGGAGAACGAGTCGGAGTCTCCCGGAGATTTTGTGGTATTCTGCTGCGGGATGCGCTCAAATACCGAGCCCACCGTCTTGGACGGGTTTTAACGGGCACTGTATCCTCATTTATCCAATGAAGCGCTTTTACCGTAAAGACCAGACGCTACCGGTAGTCCTGCAAGATCCCTGGGCAAATCCCATGAGAGTCAGGCCTTTCCACCCAAGTCCTCGACAAAAAGCCGACCTTGGGCATAAAGACCGGGCTTTGTGGAGGAGCAAAACCTTGAAACCGCGGTTTCGTTGCAAGACGAAAAAAAACGGTAAGAAGGCAACCCCTGTTCCCGCAAGGGAAACGGCTTCCATGAAGTCTTGAAACTCTGAAGGGACGCAAAGACCCTTGAACGATGCTTGAGGGGGTTTTTTAATTTAAGCATTCCCGGAGAAAAGAAGTCATGCGAAGCCCCTGGTTGTTCTTAGTACTTGTTTATTTGCTCTGCCCCACGACACTTAGGGCCTCTGAAACAGGAACAGTCGTCGGAGAAGGCGCCCGCACCTGTAAAGAATTTTACAAAGCAGATAACCGAAAAAAAAATAGCTTTATCATTTGGGTTCAAGGGTATTTTTCAGCTTACAACGCTATCGCGCCTGACATTCAAAATGTCGCCGAAGGCCGAGACTATTTCTGGATTCAAAAAAAATTAGAGACCTTCTGCAAGACCAACCCTGAAGAATATTTTAATGAGGCGGTGGTTGCTCTCATTGCCGAATTGCATCCTAAGGGCATCACCACAAACTCCGAATCCGAAGGCACTCAGGTAAAAATCAAGATGTCCAAACCCTGAAAAGATTTGGATATAACCCTGGCGTAAACAAGGACAGCCCGGGGAAAATCTTATCTCCCGCTATTTTTAAAAACAGCTCTCTGCTTTTTAGCCAATAAAAAACCCCTCTCTACCAAAGGCCAAGAGGGGTTTTTAAAATCTCTTCGTAGAGAAAAAAGAATTACTTCTTTTTCTTTTTGCCAGCGGCGGCGGCAGGAGCCCCTAAAATGGAATCCTTAGCGGCCTTCGAAACGCGAAACTTCAAAACGCGCTTGGCAGGAATTTTGATGGGTTCGCCGGTTTGAGGGTTGCGTCCCATACGGGCCTTACGGTTGACTAAAACCAGTTTGCCCAGTCCAGGAAGAGGAAAACCGTTTTTAGCTTCACGATAAGCCAATTTGCAGAGTTCATCCAAAAACTGGCCACAGTCTTTTTTGGTCAAATCTGTTTTTTTGGAGAGATGATCCAGAATTTGGGACTTAGTCAGTGCTTTTGCCATAGGCTTACGCCTCCTAATAAGGGTTAAAGAGAAATTTTGGATTCGCGATTCGGCAAGAAATATCAGGGTTTTTTTGAGTTGTCGATGATTTTTTACGCATCTGGAGCGGTTTTTAGAAGATTTGGTTTCAGCGTTTGCCTGGAGACAACACGTAGCAAAAGCTAAACTCCAGACTCTGACTTTTCCCAACGAGAAAAGAAATCAGCGCATACGGCAAGAAATACGGGAATTAAAAACAAGGCTAAGAAAGAGCCAAATCCAATTCCCCAATTCATGGCTTTGGCCATTGGCTGGATAAAGGGATCCGCACCCCCGATACCGAAGGCGGCGGGCACCACTCCAAGAATCGTCGTCACAGTGGTTAAAAATATGGCGCGCAAACGCATTTTGCTTCCTACAATAATCGCCTCCACATGTCCCAGTTGTCTCTCGCGACGCTCCCGGTTGATAAAGTCGATGAGGATAATCGCTGAATCCACCACAACACCTGAGAAGCCAACGATTCCTAAGAGCGCGAGAAAAGTCAGGGGCTCTTTATCGAGGGCAAAGGCGATAATGACCCCCATGGCTCCCATGGGAACCGTGGTCAAAATCAAAAAAGGTTCCCATAGCGAACGGAAGGTCACGGCAATGATAATAAAGGTCAACAAAAGTGCCAAAACAAAGGCTCGCCCCAAAGATTGAAGAGATTCTTGCGTGTCTTCTTCTTCGCCGCCGTATTTCACCTGAATTTCTGGGTATTTCTTGAGCTGATCCTTCATCAACTCGTGAACCTTGGCGTTGACGGCCATGGAAGTAGTGCTCTGTTCGTCAATATTAGCGGTCACCATGACCAACCGCTTACGGTCATCGTGCTTAATCAGCGCCAAAGACTCTTTACGATCGAAACGAGCGATATTACTTAGAGGAATGAGATCCCCTTGGAGATTGGAAATCATCAAA
Organism: bacterium; assembly: GCA_031972915.1. Lineage (GTDB taxonomy): Bacteria > UBA10199 > UBA10199 > DSSB01 > DSSB01 > DALYDW01. The sequence goes on along the minus strand of DALYDW010000071.1, from coordinate 5,614 downwards.
CGATCCAAGGCCTCGCGTCCTGTTTTAATTTCGGGAGGAAAACGCACTACCACGTCGATTTCTTCGTCGCCTTCCTTGATAGTAGTCGCAACCCCGCCATCGAATCCAACACGAACCGCCGTGGCCACATCTTGATAAGTCAAACCAGCCCGGCTCATTTTTTCTTCATCGATTTGTGCCACCAATTCGTCCTTACCCCGCTCGTAATCGCTTTTTACATCTTTCACACCCGGCAAGTTGCTCAAAACCTTGCGGTACTGATCGGCCAATGCATTGATACGCTGAAAGTCATCTCCCTTGAGACGAATGGCCACCGGCTTGCCCACCGGAGGGCCAGCACGAACATGGTCGAAACTTACCTGAACAAAGTCCGGCAAGGACTCGACTTCGGGGCGCAGAGCTTCCATGATTTCATCGGCCGTGCGTTTTCGATCTGATTCGGGAGTAAGAAAGACCCACACCTGTCCCTTATGAGAAGAACGCTGAGTAAAAGGATCATGCGGATCATTTTGCTGAATTCCTCCTTGGCTAACAAAATGATCCAACTCTTGAGGGGATAAATTCTTTTGTAAGATTTTCTCGACAGCCTCCATCCGCGCCGTCGTATCCTCGACGGAGGTTCCCAAAGGGGCCTCCACACGAATAAAAAACTGTTCGATACCCCGCTGAGGAAACAAAATAAAGGGGACCTTGTAAAAACCCAAAGCTCCCACCCCCACCAAGGAAACCAAAAACAATCCCGTCACCCAATAACGAAAACGAATCAGAACACGCAGGGTTCGCTCATAGAACCGCAAAATTGTTTCGAATAAACGCCCGCGCTTTCTCGTTTTGTACTGCTCCTGAGCTTGAGCCTCGGAAAGGTTGCTAAACTCGGCCATATGGGAAGGCAAAATCAAAACCGCCTGTAACAACGAGGCAGTTAAGGTGAGGATCACCACCGCGGGAATCTGGCGAACATACTTACCCATGATTCCGCTCATCAACAACAGTAAAGGCATAAAGGCCGTAATGGTGGTCAAAACCGTCGCAAACACCGATTTTGTCACTTGAGAAGCTCCCACGATGGCTGCCTCTTTGGCGGACAAACCTTCTTCCATGTGACGATGAATATTCTCGGCGATGACAATGTCCTCATCGACTAACATCCCCAGAACCATAATCATACCGAAGAGACTGAGGAGATTGACGGTAATATCGAAGGCCTGCATCAAAGCGAAAGTCGCAGCCACAGCCGTAAAAATTCCCAAGACAGCGCTTAGGGCCGTACGAAAAGACAAAAACAAGACCAAGGGAACTACGACAAAGACCAAGCCCAAGATCCCATTGTTGAATAAAACATTGAGGCGACGTTGAACATAGAAAGAGAGGTCATTCACAACCGTGACCTTGAGCCCAGGAGGCGCGGTTTCGAGAAAATCCTTCACGGCCCCCTTCACCTCGTCGACAAGCTCGATAATGTCTCCATCGCTCTTTTTAGTCACCATGAGATTAATAGAAGGAAATCCATCGGTGCGATTGGTGACCACCAACTCTTCAAGAGCAGGTTGTACCTTGGCCACATCTTTTATTTTGACGTGGTAACCGCGGTCGTTACCACGCACAATAACTTGCTCGATATCGGGGGCATGATAAAACTCTCCAGAGACCCTCAGAATCACCTCTTCATCTCCCAACTTGAGTTTTCCGCCCGGAAAATTCACGTTGGTGCGCTGCAAAGCAGATAAAACATCGGGTAGAGAGATATGCAAATCCCTCATTTTTTTGGGATCCACCTCCACCGAAAACTCGGGTTCACGGTAGCCACGTCGAATAGAGCTAGCAACGTCGGGCAAATCAAGAAGCTTGTCTTCCAAACGCTTGGCCTGAATTCTTAAATCTAAAGGAGAAAGTTCACCATAGAGAGAAACTTCCAAAACTGGAATGTTCCGCGTAGTGATTTCTTCTACAATGGGTTTGTCTTCTAAGTCGGCAGGAAGGTCTTCGGTTCGATCTACGGCCCTTTGAATGTCGTTGACGATTTTGGGTTTATCGGGAGCATCGGGCTCGATGGTCAAATAGATCAGCGATAAACCTTCCGCGGAGGCGCTGACCATTTCTTTGATGTCGTCCAGCTCTTTCAGTTCTTTTTCGATGGGAATGGAAATTAACTTTTCAATCTGGCCAGGGGTGGCTCCGGGGTAACGGGTTGTAACCTGAACAATATCTAAATTGATATTGGGAAAAGCCTCACGTCGGAGTTGAAACAAGGCAAAACAGCCCGCCACCAACACAAACACCGTGAGCAGGTTGACGAGCAAGGAATTTTTTACAGACCATTCAGCTAGTTTCACTGGGCAATGTCTTAATTTCTGGCGGAACCAGTACCGCCATCAGGTAACGCAAACGCACCCAAGCCTGTTTTACTCGAAGCTCCGATTCAAGACGTTCTCGCTCCGCATTGAGGTAGTCGTCTTGAAAACGAACAATGATATCGCTACTCGAGCGACCTATGGAAAAGTTTTTTACCTCGATATCGAGTTTCTTTTTTTCCAAAGCAGAAACTGCCGTATAGTTGGCCTCTTCTTGACGCTGCAATTGTAATTCTCGATAGGCTTCGTCGATATCGATGGCGATGTCATTTTCTAATTTTTTAATCCGAATTAAGGCACGAGCTTTTTCAAGACGGCCACGCTCTAAGGAGCTCTTCGCTAGACGATTTTCCAAGTCGACAGTAAATTGGGCCGCAATTAACCACCTGGGATTGACCCCGGATAGAGAACCAAACAAAAAGGCCTCTTCTTCGGGTTCGATCTCATTAAGTTCCAATGAGGTTACCAAATCCAACCCAGGAAGCTTTTGATCCTTAGCCACGGCAATTCGGATATCCTGTGCTTTAGCTTCTTTTAAGATCGCCTGATAGTCGCTACGATTTTTCAAAGCCTCGGCGTAAATCGTTTCTTGAGAAACTTTTTTTAACTGTAGGCCCAGATCTTCCTTGGGCATGGGGGCGATTCCCCCTCTGAGATCCAACTGATTTCTTAAATTTTCTCGAAGATCCTGGATGAGATTTTTAGCTCGCAACACCTCAGTCTTGCGACGCAACACCAAAGCCTCAGCAGCTAACACGTCGGGATCTTCGGAAATACCCAAAACCTTTTTATCTCGGGTCACCCGCAAAAACTCCTCGGACATGGTCAAAAAACGCTGCGTCACTTGGAGAAAATCTTGGGCAGCCACAAGATTCCAATAAGTTCTCACCACTTGAAAGGTAATATCCTCGACCCGTTGCAAAGACTGGTCTCGAGTAATTTCCTGTTGGGCCTGGGCGTAAGCCACCTCACCCCGATCGGTTTTTCCAAAACGATTTTTTAAGAAGGGAGCTCGAGCCTCTAGGGCCAAGGTTTGTTCGTAGAGCACAGGGGCAGTAGCAAAGGGAGAATTAGAAGAGTCACGACGATTACTGAGGGTCATGGCGCCCTCAACCCCTTGGGGCAATTTCTTTTGCACCCTAGCTTCGAAAAGCAAAGCGCGGTTGTCGGTTCCGTAAACAATATTTTCTTTCTCGCTTTGATCGAGATCGTAGAAGACCTGGCCTGAAATCAGAGTATCGAAACGACTTTGCACTTGAGTCACGGCGGTTTGAGCAATTTGGGGATCTAGCGCCTGAGCCAAGGTGTCCAAATTTTGTCGCAAGACCAAAGTGACCACATCGGATTCACTCAAGGTAAAGTTATTGTTCTCTGCCAAGACAAGACGACCACCCGCCAGCCACGAGAAAAGGAAAAAGCTCAAGACAAAGAGAAAAAAAGCCCCCCGGGAAAAGCGATTGACAGGAGCGAAACGAGCGGGCACCGAATGAAAAATCTGAGGAAGCATGCGAGCAACATGGGCACAATCAGCAAAAAGTCACCCTATTTTTTGAGGCCTTGACACGGGCTTAAGATTAAATCCACTGTTTTTCGGGACATTTTTTCAAAAAAAAGCTCAAAAACACTCGAGCACCGTTTCATGAACTGTATGGAAGATTCTCAATTCAACGCCATTCTCCAATGGATTCAGCGAAATCCCGGCCCCTTCTTGAACCGACAAGAAAAAACCTTTCTCGAACTCAGAGAATTGCATTCAGGAAAAACCCGCCGTTTTCATCGGGGAGATATCCAAAGCAGCCAAGAAAAATCTAACGCGCTCCATCCTCAACAAAGCTACCTGCTGTTATTACTTAAGTCGGGACATCAATTGGTGCTTTCACAACAGGGCTTTGCTTTTCCTCCCGATTTCCGCCATACGGGCCCCCTCCCCTTGCCTTCCCAGGTGTATTGCATGGGGGACTATCAAATGCTTTTGTCCAAGTGCAGGCACTTAACCGAACATGAGGAACGGCGACGAGATTGCCTAGACTTGCTCATGCTGTTAATCGCTTTGTTGGACGGAGCCGATGCCGTGGGTTTAGACGTGGACACCGAAAAACATGAACTCGAGACCTTGTTGATTCAGTTGGAAAAAGAGAAATGATTTTGCCTCACTTCATTGCTTTTAGCCTCGACTTCGCTTTTATAAACCCTGAGGAAGATTCGTGTCGTCCATGAAAGTAGGATCACCCGCCCATCCCCAAAACCTCGGGGACCATGAACTCGTGGAGCGCTACCTGCAAGGCGAGGCTACAGCCTTTGACCTCTTGCTTAAGCGTTACCAAAGCGGGATTTATTTTATGATTCGGCAATATTTTCCCCGAGAAGAACGGGCTGAAGAAATCTTTCAAGAGGTCTTTCTCAAAGTACTGGAACGGCTTCGTAGCCTAGAATCCTCTGGCAGCTTGCGCGCTTGGCTCTACACCCTGTGCCGCAATCATTGCATCGATCGATTGCGTTATGAGGCTCGCCGCCCCGAAATCCCAGAATCTCCCCAAGAAGAGGAAGACCATCTTTCTTTTCTCAGCCAAACCCCCGACGATTCCCCCAATGCGGCAACTCTTACCTATCAACATGAATTAAGTCGGGGACTCGCCCAAGCCCTACTTTCATTGCCCATCGAACAACGGGAAACCTTCGTTCTTAGGGAACAAGGCGGCCTGAGTTTAGAAGAAATCGCCGAACTCATGCAGGTCTCGGTTAACACGGTCAAAAGCAGGATGCGCTATGCACTCAGCCATTTAAGAAAATCGTTGCGCCATCAAGGCTTCGTCAAGGAGGTCTTCGCGTGAATCCCGAGATCAATCCAACGGAACTCGAGACCCTCATGGACCAAGCCTTCCTGGAAGGCCCCAGTAGCACCGCCATGGAAAAACTTAGGGTCTTGCTCGCCCAGCATCCTGAACACCGAGCACTTTGGGAGGAATACCGACAAATTCGCAAAGGACTCCATTGGCTTGAGGCAGAGCACCAACCACGCGAATCCATCTTGGCCACGCTTAGACAAGCGGCCCGCAAACCCCAGTTCTCAGTAGATTCTCCTCAGACCGACCAAGTAACCTCTCCCCTCACAGCATCCCCTCCGACAAGCCCGGAGGGCCACGCCGCTCTGGCGGAAATTCAGCCAAACACCATCACCGAGACCTCTCCTGTTTTGGAGCCTGCGGCGCAACCCATCGAAGTCATCGAGCAAGAGCAGCCAGAAGCGATTCTGGCTCCCACTC
>DALYDW010000070.1:0-10696 GCA_031972915.1 bacterium | reverse complement strand
TTAAGCAACGCGGAAAAATCTACTAAAACCTCCCCCCTAAAAAGACCAAAACAAGAAAGCTCTAAAGTATTTTGGTTACTCCGCTCGCTCAGGCCAAAAAATATTTTTGATCTTGTCAACTCAGCCCAAAAACGTTACCCGCACGGGCCCTTTCGGGAATGTAGATGAGTTTTTTCGAAATTTTCGAAACCCCAAACAAAATAAATGGATCCAAAATGAAAAAATATTTCGCAGGGCTTTTTTTTGTCCTTTTGAGCCTTAACCTGGCCTGCCAAAACCATTTAGCTTCCGATATCACCACGACCACCGAAGAAGAAATCTCTCTCAATACTCCACAGGTTCCAGCGCAGGATGAAAATGTCCCATTAGAAAACAGTAACTCCGAGCCCGCTCCAAGCCCCCAACCCTTCCTCTTTGAAAACGTGGGCCCCTATCTCCACGGCAACCTCATTAATTTGCACCAGTTACCCTCGGGAAAATGGCTTGTGGCTTCCTTACAAGGAACCGTCTACCTGCTGACGGAGAATTTTTCTTGGGGCACCCAACAGCATCTTCCCGTATTAGCCTTCCACGACATGGGCCTCATCGATTTTGAAGTTCGGGATGGTTACGTCTACTTTTATCACGGCTACCTATCCTACGAAAACGACTGCTCGCCACAAGCTCCTTGTACCCAATTGGTCCGCTACGAGCTCAACGAAGACTCGGAAATTTTTCTCAGCAACCCCACCGTGATGATGCAGTTTCTCATGGATGATCAAGGCCCAGGCACGGCTACCCATGTCGGCGGTGCCCTGGCCCTAGGCGAAGACTCCTCCCTTTACTTGGCAACAGGAGACGGGCACCCCAACGGAGACGCAGAACATAGCTCGGCCCAAGACAACTCAAGCCCTCTAGGAAAACTCTTTCGCATCGACCTCGACACCTTAGAGCCCAGCCTGGTCGCCAAGGGTTTACGCAATCCTTTTACGATGATCGCCACAGACTCGGGCCTGCTTTTGGGTGACGTGGGAAGTTTTATCTTCGAAGAAATTAATTTCTTCTCATGGAACGACGCTGACCTTGTCAACTTTGGCTGGCCTCTAGAAGAAGGCCCGGGCCAACTGTTTCGCTCTCCTTTCCACGGTTGGCCCCACTGCTCGGAGGCCTATGAAGAATTACAACACGAGGACCCCTACCGAGAACCTAGCGGTGATGCCAGCAAGGCCCTCACTATCAAAAAACACGCCGGCATCGTCCATGAATGCAAAGACCAAGTCATCACGGTCATGGGATTCATCGGCAATCGGGTTTTTTATAGCAATCCCTACTACGGCTTCGTGCGTTCTTTTCAGTGGGAAGACGCTCAAATTTCTGACGATCGGCACATGGCCCATCTTCCTGGCATGACAAGTGTAGTAGAAGGATTGGACGGAAACGTCTACGGCGTCAGCCTGTTTTCTTCTAACACCGTGCTGAGACTGGTGCCCAATGACGGCATTTAAGCATGCCGTTGTTTTATCCGGGGCGTCGCGGTAATTTTCTCAACTCGCCGGGGCGCATCGACCCAAGAGATACAGAGCCGTGCCGGACTCGAATCAATCGCCATACGCGAATTTCGAGCAGACCCAGCATCCGGCGGATCTCGCGTTTTTTGCCCTCGTTGAGTTCGATCTCAATCCAATGCTCGCCACGGATTGGCTTCAATGGAAGTACGCGTACCGCCTGCAATAGGTCTTCACCTTCCAACACCCCATGGAGCATGGACTCTTGCTCTGCCTGGTTAGGTAAACGGGAAACCTGAACCTGATAAATCTTAGGCACGCAAAATGAGGGATGGGAGTAACGTTGGATAAAATCGCCATCGTCTGTCAGTAGTAACAGGCCTTCGCTATCACGATCCAGACGGCCTACCGAATTGACGTTGGAAGGCAGATTGAGCCTTTCGAAAATTCCCCGACGCCCCTGTTCATCCTGCTTGGTCACCAACCAACCCACAGGCTTATAAAAAGCGAAGTACTGGTGACCCGAGCTCAAACGTAATGGCCTGCCCTCCACTTCGATTGAGTCTCGATTTGGATCGGCACGCGCCCCAAGCTCCGTGACGACCTGGCCATTGACCTTGACCTTTCCCTCTAGAATCCACTGCTCGGCGTGACGCCGACTGGCCACTCCCGCTCGGGAAAGTATTTTTTGTAGACGTTCCAAAGCCATGCTTAACCCTAAGTGGAAGTCGATTCTTGAGGGGCTAACACCGACTCCGTAGCCTCAGCTTCTTTGGGACTTTCTTCATGAAAGATCTCTCGCTCCAAAAGGCGCACCTCTTTGATATTTGCCTCTAGAGAAACCAACAGGGCTTCTTCCTCGTCGTTCAAAGGAGTCAAGGGCTCCTCTGCAATCCATTGAGAAAGGGGCAAGGCATCGTCTTCTTCGGTGCTTTGGGGTAAGACCACGCCCTCCGCCTCACTGCGTTTACGAAACTCTTCTTCAAGATCACGGTAATCCTTGAGTCCTGGCAAATCCTTCAAGCTTCTCAAATTGAAGACCTCTAAAAACTCGTGAGTGGTCCCGTAAAGAATGGGTTTGCCCGCCTCGTCTTTTTTTCCAACAATTCTTACCAAATTTTTTTCGCACAAGGTCTTTAACACGCCTCCCGAATCGACCCCACGGATTTCATCGATCTCGGCGCGAGTCAAAGGCTGGCGATAAGCTACAATCGAAAGGGTCTCCATGCTGGGCTTAGAAAGCTTGGTGGGTTTGGGTTGAAAAAGCGAATGAATGGCAGCGGCGTTTTCTGGACGTGTGCGAAACTGCCAGCCTCCCGCCACCTCGCACAACAAAACGCCTCGACGCGAATCAGCCTCATACTCGGCAGCCATTTCTTTCAACAAGGCGACCACGTCACTTTTTCCCAAAACGGATTGTTCTGCCACGACCCGTTGCTGAATCTGAGCCAAGGCATCGAGCGAGTCTGTCTCCGTATCCTCGCCCACTTCGGTTGACTCTGGCGCACCGCTATCCTCTAACTCTTGTTGCACCGACTCTGCAACCTCGTCTTGCCCACTCGAGGCTGGCGACACCGCTAAAACAGAAGCTAAATCTAGCTCCGGTTCGACGACTTCGGCGTCCTCTTGAAAATCTGCTGCGGAAGCAGTCGCTTCATCGAGTTGAGGAGCATTCCAATCGGCGCCTATCTCCAAGCGGCGCAAGGTATCGCACATTTCAGAGACCTTGAGAGGAGACTCGGAAACAAAAATCAAGCTTTCTAAAAGGGATTTGATGCGTGAGGTATCCATAAAGTTTTCTCAAGTTATTGGAGGGTCACTTGTCCCGCTAGGTCTTCCACTCCCAGTTCGGCAAAAGAGGGACATAAATAAATTTCACCCCGGGCCTGGGATTGGGTGATCTTCAACATTTTTAAACGAGCCATTTCCAAAATGGCCAACAAGGTCACAATCAATCCTTCGCGAGTGGGCTGATCCGAAAACAAGGTCGAAAACTCGCTCATTTCTTTTCCCTGCATCAGAGCCATGATTTCATAAATGCGATCGGTAACGGAAACCCTCTCGGTCATCACCGAATGCACATTTTTTTTTGGCGCCTTTTTTAGAAGATCGTAGAAACAGCTCAGCAATGCAAACAGCTCTACTTCTACAGGCCCCTCTTCGGTCTCCGCTTCTTCATAAGGTCGGGCTTGATGAAAGACATCGCGACCCAACATGGGCCGCGCCCAAAGCGCCTCGGCGGCCTCTTTGTAGCGCTGGTACTCCAAAAGTCGACGAATCAACTCAGCCCGCGGATCTTCTTGTTCTTGCTCTTCTTGTGTCACCTGGTCGGGAGGCAACAACAACTTGGATTTGATATGGGCCAACTCGCTAGCCATCAACAAAAAATCTCCCGCGAGATCGATGTTCATTTCTTCCATCAAACCAATGTACTCCATGTACTGATCGAGGATGGGAGAAATAGGAATATCAAGGATGTCGACGTCGTTCTTACGAATTAAATGTAAGAGCAAGTCGAGAGGCCCTTCAAACAATTCGAGGTCTACCTTGTAGGGGTGATAAAATTCCACGGTCATAGTCCCATGATTTCGTAGACACGAGCCAGGGTTTGGGCGGCAAGGGCCCGGGCCGACTCCGCCCCTGAGACAAGAATCGACTCGAGGCGTTCGGGTTGAGCCTCCCACTGACGCCGCCGCTCCTGCAAGGGTAATAAAAACTTCAGCAAATTTTCACAGGCTTGTTTTTTATCATCCACGCAACCAATGCTCGCCTCACGACACTGTAAATTGACTCGCCCCACGGTCTCGGGAGGTGAAAACAATTGGTGATACGCAAAGACAGTGCAGACGTCGGGATTCCCTGGATCTTGGCGCCGCACACGGGCGGGATCGGTAAGGGCCTCCTTCATTTTTATTCGCACCTCTTCTTCAGAATCACTGAGATAAATGGAGTTTCCGTAACTCTTGGACATTTTACGCCCGTCTAATCCCGGAACCTTGGCGGCAGGAGTCAGCAATGGCTGGGGCTCGACAAAAAAATCCTGGCCATAAAGGTAATTAAAGCGTCGAAGAATTTCTCGGCTGAGTTCTAAGTGGGCCACTTGATCCTGACCCACGGGAACATAATGAGCCTGATAGAGGGCCACATCGGCCGTTTGCAACAAAGGGTAACCTAAAAAACCGTAGGTAGATAAATCTCGGTCTTTTAATTCGGTCTTCAATTCTTTGTAACTGGGAACTCGCTCCAACCAACTAACGGGCGTCATCATGGAAAGCAGAAGATGCAACTCTGCGTGCTCGGGAACCTGTGATTGAAGAAAGATCGTTGATTTTTCCGGGTCCAAACCCGCCGCTAACCAGTCGAGGAGCACCTCGCGCACCGACTGCTTGAGATTTCGTGGGTCTTGGTATTCGGTCGTAAGCGCATGCCAATCGGCGATAAAGAAAAAGCAGCGGTACTCTTGCTGCAAAGCAATCCAATTTTTTAAAACGCCAAAGTAATGTCCCAGGTGCAATTTGCCCGTAGGACGCATTCCGCTAACGACAGTTTTAACTTGCGACATGGCGGGGCTATAGCGGGTCATGGCCCTTGGGTCAACACTTGCGAAACAGGAACAGTCGAGGCCAAATCCTCAAAAAGCACGGCTGATTATTCTTTAATTTCTCAAGATGGCTTGCCCCTGATTCAACCTAAGAGCGGGGATGCACCTTGTGAATTTCGCGTAAGCGATCGGGAGTCACATGAGTGTAAACCTGGGTGGTAGCTAAGTCAGCGTGCCCTAGCATCGCCTGTACCGAGCGCAAATCGGCCCCGTGGTTGAGCAAATGGGTGGCAAAAGAATGTCTTAGTAAATGGGGACTCAAATTCACGGTAATTCCCGCCGCTTTGGCGTGCTTTTTCAACAATAAAAAAAATTGCTGACGAGTCATGGCGCGACCTCGATTGCTCAAAAATAAGGCCGAGCTGGTAGCGCTGCCGCGAAAACGCGGCCTCCCCTGCTCTAAATAATCCTTCAAGGCTGCCAAGGAAGAGCGCCCCAAAGGCACCAAGCGTTCCTTCGATCCCTTGCCCAAGACCCGCAGGTAGCCGCGCTCGCCATGCACCTGATCTTGACGCAGGTTTACCAACTCAGAAACCCGCAAACCACTCGCATAAAGCACCTCGATCATGGCTCGGTCGCGCAAGCCCACAGGCGTTTTTTGTTGGACCTGACTCAACAAGCGATCCACCTCGGCCTCGCTTAAAACCTTGGGAAGCCGCCGGTTGAGCTTGGGCAAGTCCACCTTGAGCGTCGGATCCACCGCCACATGGCCCTCTTTTTGTAAAAAGCGAAACCACATGCGCAAGGTTGTTAAACGCCGTGCGGTGGAACGTGACTTTTGTCCCCGATCGAATTCGTGACTGAGAAAGGCCCTGATCTGTACCTCTCCCACCGACTCGATGGATTGCTGTTTTAGAAAGGCCAAAAAGGCCATGGCGTCTCGACGGTAACTTTCCACCGTATTAAGCGCGAGATTTTTTTCGACCCGCAGTAGGGCCAGAAAACTTTCGAGAAGATTGAGGTTTGCCTCTTGCATCGCAAGGCCATCTTAAAATAGGGCCTCTGCCATGTCTACGATCGACTACATTCCGCCCGAGCGCGATTTAGAGTTTTTTCCCGCACCACCCCCCGTATCGACCAGGGGCGCATCTTCCTGGGTTTTAGAAATTGGCCCGGGAAAAGGTGAGTTTTTATTGCACTCCGCCCAAAGCGCACCCCAAAAAAATTTCGTCGCAGTGGAAATTAAAAAAGGACGGTTTCTAAAAATTTCTGAAAAGGCAAAACGTCTCGAATTAAACAACCTCTACATGATTCGTGGCGATGCCCGAGAATGTCTTCCTCGAATCTTTCCTCCGGGCAGCTTTGAGCAGATTTATGTTTTATTCCCCGATCCTTGGCCCAAAAAGCGCCACGCCAAACACCGCCTACTCAAGCCTCGGCTGGTGTCTCTGCTTGGCGATTTGCTTCAAGAAAACGGCGAAGTCATCAGCGCCACCGACGCGGGTTATTACTCAGAACAAATCGTCGAAGCCTTTGCCACTCATGGCGGCTTCGCCCAGGAGGCCATTACATCTCCTTTTTCTACCTACTTCCAAAAAAAATGGGAAAAGCTGGGGCGTTCGATTGATTATTGGAGATTCAAAAAAATTCGCCACACCGAACCAAGCCCTATCCCCCCAGCTCAAGCTCCCCGCTCGCTTACGTAAAACAAACGGGTCCTTCACTTGCTTTCAAGTCTCAAGCGGCCGAGGAGGGAGCCACCACCTGATAAAGCGTGTCGCGCTCCACGGGTTCGCGTCCTGCTTCGCGAATCAGACGTTGCAACTCGGAAACAGAAATACCCTCGGGGGTCTTGGCCCCGGCCATATGCACGATGGTTTCCTTCATTAGCGTGCCATCGATATCGTCGGCTCCAAAACTCAAGGCCAATTGAGCAACGTTTAATCCTGTCATCACCCAATAAACTTTGATGTGAGAAAAATTATCTAAAAAGATTCTAGAAATGGCGATGTGCCTCAGATCTTCGGCCCCAGAAGGTTTAGGCAGATGGGCTAATTCCGTGTCATCGGGCACAAAACTCAAAGGGATAAAAGTTTGGAAGCCCCCCGTTTCGTCCTGCAAGGCACGAATTTTTTCTAAATGTTCTACCTTGTCTTGAGGCGTTTCCACGTGACCGTAAAGGAGCGTAGCATTGGAGCGAAGTCCCATTCCGTGAGCAATACGATGAATCTCCAACCAACGATCAGGGCCAATTTTATTGGGATGAACCAAGCGATGCACTCGCTCGGTAAGAACCTCAGCGCCACCACCGGGCAGAGATCCCAAACCCGCCGCCTGCAAACGTCGAATCACCTCTTGCAGCTTCATTCGGTTGGTTTTGGCAAAGTAATCGAGTTCTACCGCAGTAAAGGCCTTGAGATGCACCCGGGGCGCAATGGCTTTAAAGGTATGCAATAAGGTTTCGTAGTAATCGAGTTTTAAATCGGGATGCAGCCCCCCGACGATATGAAACTCGGTAGCTCCGGCGTCTCGCGCTTCAGTGGCACAACGTTGCATCTCCTCCAAGCTTAGCTCATAAGCCTTAGGTGAAGACTTGGTCTGGCCGAATTCACAAAACTTACAGGCAACATAACAGACATTGGAATAATTGATATGGCGATTGATGTTGTAATAAGTGCGGTTGCCGTGTTTTTTCTCGCGAATCTCATTAGCAATTTGCCCTAGCGCTAACAAGTCTCGGCTCGCAAAAAGCGCGAGCCCATCCTCGGCGTTGATTCGAACTCCATTCCGAACTTTTTCTTGAATCTTACGAAGCGGAGCTTCCATAAAAACCTCTTAACTCCCACATTCGGTTCTTGCCTCGGCTAATGCGCCTCAAACGCGAAATTTAAATCGGGTCCAACCCGATCAAGACTTAATTAAATCTAAAAACTCAGCGCGGGTTTTTTCATTTTCTCGAAAAGCCCCTACCATTTCGGAGGTTACTGCCAGGGCTCCCTGCTTTTGTACGCCACGCATTTGCATACACAAATGCTCCGCAGAAATCACTACCCCCACCCCCAAGGGATTTAAAGAATCTTGAATCACCTCGGCGATTTGAGTGGTTAGACGTTCTTGCACTTGAAGTCGGCGCGCAAAAATCTCGACCAAGCGCACTATCTTAGAAAGACCAAGAATCTTTCCCCGGGGAATGTAGGCCACATGACATCGACCCCAAAAGGGCAAAAGATGATGCTCGCACAGGCTATAAATGGCGATGTCCTTCACCAAGATCATTTCATTGTATTTCTCGGTAAACTGAGCACCATTAATAATTTCTTGGGGATCTTGAGTATAACCTTGAGTAAGAAAACGCAGAGATTTGGCCACACGGGCAGGGGTTTTGAGTAAGCCCTCCCGCTCGGGGCTCTCTCCCAATTCTCGCAATAAGTTTCGAACCAAGTCTTCCATGTTTTCTCCGTTGATTTTTTCGATTCCTTGGCTTGCCAAAGAAGTCATAAAATGGGCAAGAAGGTCAGTTTGAACAAGATTTTGAACACGTTGCGCTTTTTGTCCACGGGCAGTTCCTAGGGTCCCCCGGATGGAAAGTCAATCGGTTAACCAGGTTCCCATGAGGTCACCCAACATGAACAACGAACGCTACCCCGCCCTACTGACTCGCATTGAGACACTCACAGACACCGTGCGTAATTTTCATTTTGAATTTCGAGAAAAGCACAGATTCGATTTTGTCCCTGGGCAATTTGTCATGGTAGAGGTTCCAAAAGAAGGCAAGATTGTCAAGAAGCCCTACTCCATCGCCAGCGCCCCCTATCTTCCCAACCAACTCGAACTATGCGTTAAAAAAGTAGAGGGTGGTTTCGTCTCTTCTTGGTTTTTTGAACTTAAAACAGGAGACACTTTGGAGTTAATCGGTCCCAAGGGAAGCTTCCGACTCAAAGAGCCCTTGCCCGAACATTTGATTTTTGTGGCGACAGGAACAGGCATCGCACCTTTGCGCTCCCAATTCGAACAACTGCTCCACGAGGGCCACAAAAAGAAAATCACTCTTATTTTTGGCAATCGCTACGAAGATGAAATTCTCTTCGAAGAAGAACTGCGCCAGCTTGCAAGACAGCACCCCAACTTTGAATTTATCCCCGTCATCAGCCGCCCCAAACAATGGGCCGGAGAAAAGGGCTATGTGCAAGACATGCTTAAAAAGCACTATCCCCATCCCCAGGGGAGGGCCGTTTACATCTGTGGCTTAGTGCCCATGGTTAACGATCTTCGGGATTGCCTTCAAAAATTGGGCTACCCGAAAGAATCTGTCCATTTCGAAAAATGGACTTAAGCTTGTCCGCGTTTCAGCCCCGTTCTCCAGACCGAGTTTCTAAATGGCATTGGCCCCCGACTCTCCCGTGCGGATGCGAATAACTTCCTCCACCGCGGAGACAAAAATCTTTCCATCGCCGATCCGCCCAGTTTTTGCGGCATTTTGAATCGTCTCCACAACCTTGGCCACCTCAGTATCGCTGACAATGACTTCCAGTTTAATCTTGGGTAAAAAGTCCACTACGTACTCGGCCCCTCGATACAACTCAGTGTGGCCCTTCTGTCGCCCAAAACCTTTGACCTCGGAAACCGTCAGGCCTTGAATTCCTACATCCTGCAAGGCTTGTTTTACCTCATCGAGCTTGAAGGGTTTAATGATGGCTTCGACTTTTTTCATGGAACACCTTTCTTAAAAATCTCTGAAGTTAAACTCAGAAAAAAAGCGGCGCGGGCCCCCTAGGCCCGCGACCGCTACAGTTCATGATTAATAGATATAGCCTTCTTCGCCATGATCGGACACGTCGAGACCTTGAACTTCGCTCTCGGCGCTGGCCCGCAATCCCAAAGTAAACTTGATAAGGGAAGCGATCACCACCGTGCCTATAACCGACATCACAATAGTGAGTCCCATGGCTTTGAGCTGCTCGATCCACAAGGCATTGCCCTCGATAACGTCTTTGAGGTTCAGCAACAAATTGGGATTAACTTGTCCATCGGCGAGAAAACCGGTGACCAAAGCTCCCATGGTTCCTCCGACAGCATGAACCCCGAAGGTATCCAAGGCATCGTCGTAGCCAATCCAATGCTTAAGACGGGTCACGGCGAAATAAGGGACCAAGCCAGCCAAAATACCGATGATGACAGCGGATCCCACGGTCACAAAACCGGCTGCGGGAGTGATAACGACCAAACCACCGACAGCACCAGAACAAAAACCCAAAACGCTGGGCTTGCCTCTTTCGATGTACTCGGCCATGCCCCACACAAAAGTGGCGACAGCAGCAGCCACTGTGGTGGTCATAAAAGCATTACTGGCAATACCGTCGGAGGCCACGGCGCTACCGGCGTTGAAACCGTACCAACCAACCCACAGCATTCCGGTACCGACCATACAAAGCACCATGCTGTGAGGAGGCATATGATCTTTACCAAAGCCAATGCGCTTGCCCAACATCATGCACAAGACCAAGGCCGACCATCCGGAAGACATATGCACGACCGTACCACCCGCGAAGTCCACAGCCTTGATGGCGGCAGAAGCGTTCCATACGCCATTCATCAAACCGTCAATTCCCCACACCATGTGGGCCAAGGGAAAGTAAATGACGAACATCCAGAGAGCCACAAACAGAATCAC
>DALYDW010000069.1:9960-10724 GCA_031972915.1 bacterium | reverse complement strand
ATAGGATGCAAGAGGCGCAAAGCCTGATCCAAAACAAAAACGGCCAAATTGGAAAATTCTGTTTTTAAGCTTTGATCCTGAGCTTGTTCCGAACGTAAGATCGGCTTAATCAATTCTAAAAACCAATCACAATAGACCGACCAAAAAAATCGATAACAAGCCTGGGCAGCTTCATTAAATCGATACTCATCAAATCCAGATCTTACTTCTGCAACAGCTCGATTTAACTCTAACAACATCCACTGAGAAACGGGATGGGTCGCCCTGATTTCTTGGGAGACTTCAATGCCCTTCCGAGCAACATCACTGTGGGGCAATACCGTGGCCAACACCAAACGGGCCGCATTCCAAATTTTGTTACAAAAATTTCGATAGCCGAGAATGCGCTCTTCCCCAAGCTTGATATCCCTACCTTGCGCCGCAAAAGCGGCTAAAGTGAAACGAAAAGCATCTGTGCCAAATTTCTCCATCACCACCAGGGGATCCAAGACATTCCCCTTGCTTTTGCTCATCTTCTGACCTTCGGAATCCCTGACTAGAGCATGAATGTAAACATCGTGAAAAGGAACCTCACCGGTAAACTCGAGGCCCATCATCATCATGCGAGCCACCCAAAAAAAGATGATATCGAATCCGGTAATTAAAACGGAGGTGGGATAATAGGTGCGCAAACGCTCACTTGCTTCAGGCCACCCCAAGGTAGAAAAAGGCCACAATGCAGAAGAAAACCATGTATCCAAGACATCGGTATCTTGTTGCAGATC
>DALYDW010000069.1:0-9950 GCA_031972915.1 bacterium | reverse complement strand
GGGAAAGATCTTCCCGACTGACCCAAATCCCGTGATGGGGCGTTTCTCGGTCGGCGCACACTCCGCAATACCAAACGGGAATTCGATGCCCCCACCAAATTTGCCGAGAGACGCACCAATCTTGAATATTTTCCATCCAACGAAAATAGGTATTCTGCCATTGTTCGGGAATAATGCGCGTCTTTCCAGTTTGCACAGCAGCCATTGCTTCGCGGGCCAACTCGGCTGTCGCAACAAACCACTGCATCGACAAATAAGGCTCCACAACCGTTTTGCATCGATAGCAATGACCGACACGGTTTTTATGTTCTTCAATCCGAATGAGATCGTCACTTTCCTCTAAAGCCTTGACGATATTTTTGCGGCATTCCCAGCGATCCTGCCCCGCAAAGGGACCCGCTTCCGAATTCATCCGCCCCTCTTCTGTCAAAACATTGATGCGCTCGAGTCCGTGGCGATTTCCCGCTTCAAAATCGTTGAAATCATGGGCAGGAGTCAACTTGACCACACCACTACCAAACTCAGGATCCACCATCGCATCAGCCACGACAGGAATACAACGATTGACGAAAGGCAATTTGAGTTGGCGTCCAACCCAATCACGATAACGTGGATCCTCGGGATGCACGGCCACCGCCGTATCTCCCAACAGGGTCTCGGGTCGAGTCGTCGCTACCACCAAACCTTCTTGAGGATTATTTTCCATCGCATATCGAATGTGCCAAAGATGGCCCTGCACCTCCTCGTATTCAACTTCCAGATCACTAAGAGCTGTATGACATCGGGGACACCAATTGATGAGCCGCTGAGCCCGATAAATTTTTTTATCCTCGTAAAGGCGCACAAAAACTTCACGAACTGCACGGGACAAACCTTCGTCCATAGTAAAACGCTCGTGTTCATAATCTAACGAACATCCCAAACGCTTTAGCTGGTTGCGAATGGCGCCACCGGATTCTTCTTTCCACTTCCAAACCCGCTCAATAAAGGCCTCGCGCCCCAAGTCTTGTCGATTTTTTCCTTCGGCCCTCAACTGGCGCTCGACGACATTTTGTGTCGCAATACCCGCGTGATCCATACCGAATACCCAAAGAACCGCCTTGCCCTGCATTCTTTGATAGCGCACCAAAATATCTTGAAGAGTATTGTTGAGGGCATGCCCCATATGCAAAGAACCGGTCACATTAGGGGGAGGGATGACGACTGAAAACGCCCCAAACTCCGTTGCTGCATCGGGAGCCGAAAACAATCGGGCACTTTCCCAAGCTTGCCACCAACGGGCCTCTACAGGTTGCGGGTCGTAAACCGTTGCTAAGATTTCAGCGGGATCTTGTGTCATAAAAATGCTTTCGAATGGACCTACCTAAAGGCTAGGCCTGAAAAATATTCGTCAAACTCCTGTACCGCCCCTCAAAAAGCGGAAAAAATCGAGCAAGACGGAGCCATAATCAAGGCCACCTGGGGACTCAAGGTAAAAACGGCCTTTCCCAAGCCTTTTCCCGAGAAAGCTCCCTGACATGACCCAAAGAGGCAATCGACCCCACCGACTTATTTTACAGTTTGCTTCCCTGACACTCTTCGCTAAGAAGCGCCCGGCCTTTAAGTTGTTTTCAAACCAAGGAGTCGACCATTCGCAAGTTTATTTCCAGTCTTCGCCTCGTCCTTCCCTGGATCATCGCCGGAGGATTGCTTTATTACTTGTTTCATAAAATCCCTCCTCAAGATTTTCTACAGGGTTTAAAACGGGTACAACTAGGACCATTTTTGGCCTTCGCGGTCTTTTATTTTTTCTACGTCATGCTCTGGGACACCTGGGGATTGGCACGAGTCATGTCCCTTTTTGCCACCCCCATAAGCCTGAAGGAACTCCTGCCGGGCCGCTGTGTCAGTTACTTACTTTCCATTGTCAACTACAACGCGGGCCAAGCGGTATTAGGACTCTATGTTAAAAAGACCCACGGAGGCAGCTTGTTCAAGACACTGGGAGCGGTAATGTTTGTCAGCATCATTGACCTCTACTGGGTCATTTTTCTCGCTCTTGTCGGATCTTTTTTTCTTCCTCACTCTTTGGAAAACTTTGACCTCTCCCCCTGGATTCAACGCGTCGCTTATGTGGCTTTACTGGGGCTTTTTATCCATTTGGCATTTTGGCGGGGTTGGCTCGGACGTGTCGTTCCGAAAAAATTTCATTTAAGCTTTGGCGACTGGCTACGAGGTCGCCATTTATTTCAAGCCTTTCACCACGCCCATGTTTTGGACTACTTCCGCATCGCCCTCTGGCGACTTCCTCTGCACGCCATGTTTATTTTTTCTCTATGGATGCTAGTGCGTCTTTTTGGAGCTCACCTCCCTCCCTTAGAGGCGCTGGTTACCGTGCCGGTTATTTTTCTCTTTGGCGCCCTTCCAATCACACCGGGAGGTTTAGGGGCAGTCCAAATGGCTACGGTGGAATTACTTAAAAACCAAATCATCCTCCCACCCTCACTCGCTGGACAAGTCGAACCCAAAGACCTTCTTTTTGCGTTGTCCCTGACCTGGATGGGAATCAATTATATTTTCAAAGCCCTCAGCGGACTTTATTACTGGTGGACCCGTCCCCGCACTTTGTTTCAACAAGGCCCAGAAGACAACGCGGCGCGTCCTTAGATGTTATTGTGATTTCCTTTTTCCCTTGGGTTTTTCAAAAAATCTTATGCTACTATGGCCAGGGGAGAAGGAGATTTTATGGATCAATTTCCTCTCATCGCTTCAGAACGGCTGGAAGGTTATTTCTACGAACAGTTAAACCGAGCCTTTTCTAACCAGGGAATTCAAGCCAATCCCCATACCGAATTTTATCTGGTACAACTCCTCACCCAATTCACACATACAAGAAACCTCTACAGAGAAGAATCCTTCCACGAGGTTCCTCTAGCCATTCGCTATCTCGAATCTCTGCAAAGTGACAACCCCGAGGCCTTTCGCCTCCTCAAACAATTAGCGGATTTTACGCTCTATATTTCAGGCTTCTTTCAGGAGAGTTTGTTTAGAAAAAAAACCGACCTGGGCTACTACGTTAATCTAGGGGGCAATGCCTATCACAGGCTCCATGAAATGATCGCCTGCTCTCGCAAAGCAGAAAGCCTTAGCGAAGCCTTTGGAGAGCTCTCCTGTCGATTTTCCGTTTTTGCGGATGCCCTCTGCGAAATCAATGAAAACAGCAGCCACAAAATTTGTAAAAATTCAGACCTGCTTCGCCTCTACGAAAAGTGGCTCATGACGGGCTCGGAACGAATCAAACGAAAACTTCAAGAGTTCGGCATCTATCCGGATCATGCGGGAAGTTCTCCCGAGACCCAACATTAAAACCGAACGACATAAGCGCTCTGGATCTTTATCCAGCGAACCGCTAGATAGACCTCAATGGAAGCCTTTAAAAACCACATTTCGGGCCCCACACTGCCATCACCCCCTGCAGCTTCGGGAAAATGGAAACGTAGCCTAGTTTTATTGTTTCTCTTTTTTATCAGTGCCCTAGTCGGAGCCTGGGCTTACGAAAGAAAAACGGTTTCACCTCAGGGGATACGACCCATTCCTCCCGAGCTTCGAGGCATGGCCCTTGGACTTTTTCATAAAGAACCTCACGACTACGGCCCCGACCTAGAAGAGCTGAAAGATTTAGGAGTAAACTCGGTTTTATTGATGGTGCCTTGGTATCAAAAAAACATAAACGCCGATCAGATCTCACCTCGCTATTTACCGGGAGAAGAACTTTCCACTCCAGAAGACCCGCTGCTAAGACGCATTATCGCCCAGGCTCACGAGCGCGGTATGCAAGTTTTACTCATGCCCTTCCTGCGTCTAGAAGAAAGAAAAAACAAAGAGTGGAGAGGTGTCATCAAACCCCATAACTTTGCCACCTGGACTCAAAGTTACGAAACCTTTCTCTTACATTACGCCAAGCTAGCACAAGAAACGGGTGTCGAGTTCTTAAGCGTTGGAAGTGAATTGGGTTCTATGGAAAAACAGGATTTTTTCTGGGAATCTCTTATCGTAAAAATACGTAACAGCTATTCGGGAAAACTTCTATACTCTTCTAACTGGGACCATTACACCCATCCCGGCTTTTGGCACCTTTTGGATTATATCGGAATCACCGCCTACAACCGTTTAAGCGAGACCCCCCAACCCAATCTCCGAGAATTAAAACGGCAACTTCGGGAAATCCAAGGCAAGCTATCGCGCTTCATGAGCCAACATCCCGAAAAAAAACTCATCATCACCGAGGTGGGGTATTTTTCACAAGAGGGCACTGCAAAAGATCCCTGGAATTATTTCTCCCAAGCCCCTTTGAATTTGCAAGAACAAGCACTTTGCTACCAGGCATTTGCAGACGTTTGGAACAATACGCCTTTCTTAGAAGGCGTGTTCTGGTGGGTCTGGTTTGGAGATGGGGGAGCAACTGATTTGGGCTACACCCCACGAGGTAAACCGGCTGCCCAAGCCTTAAAGCAATGGTACAAAAATTCTCGAGAGAACTTGTAAGCCCATCCTCGAGTTGATTCTCCAACGCAATGCCCTCCATTCTAAAAGCCACTCAGACTCGATGGTGAACTCATCTTTGCTCTCATGGTTTTTTTATTTTTGATTGGAAGGATCTTAATCTGATTTTACAGCCTATGGAAAGCGCCTGAGGGATCCCCTTTTCGCTATTTCTACTTTTGTAGCAAATAGTCTTTTTCGTAGATACGGAGAGTCGCTGTCAACATCGCCATCAAGATAGGTCCCAGCAATAGCCCCAAAGCTCCAAACACCGCCAATCCCCCAAAAATCCCTAAAAACAATAAGGCTTGATGGACATTACTTCGAATCAAAAGAGGCTTTAGCAAATTATCAGAGGAACCAATAATGACCACTCCATAAACACCAAGAAATAAGGCATAACCATAACTGCCATGGATCAATAGATAAAGCACCATGGGCACTAACACGGCAGAAGTCCCCACTAGGGGAATAAAAGAAACAAAAAAAGTCAAAAAGCCCCATAACAAAGGGCTAGGAACCCCAGCAATCCAGTAACCTAGGGTGGCCAGAATCGCCTGAATTAAGCCTGTAAGAAAAGTTCCGTAGAATACTCCCTGAATGGTATTTTCGATTTCCCTCGCTAAATTTCTTTCATATTTATCCTTTACCGGGGAAATCTTCAGTAACTTTTCAAAAATCAAAGATCCATCACGAAACAGATAAAACACCAACAACAACATGATGAAAAGTTGAAAGAAAAAATTGGCTGTGCCCGCCACTACGCTAGGAGAGTACTGGGCAAAGATCTTGCCCAAGCCTTGCGCACTCTGTTTAGCCAAGTTTGCCCAATTCACACGAATACCAAACCACTGTTCTATCTTTTCCATGACCGGAGAGAGCAAATCTTGCCAATGCGATAAAAGTCCCGACACACTTGTTGTTTCTCCGTTATTGGAAACATATTGAATAAAGTTGGCCACTTCTGCCGTCAAGAAAGTGAATAAAACCCCCATGGGAATAATAATGAGCAAAAGCACTGACAGAACGGAAAAAACAGCGGAGAGATTTTCTCGACCACGAGTCCAGCGAAAAAACTTTCGGTGCAAGGGATTAAACAGCACGACCAAAATTACACTCAGTGACACTACATAAAAAAACGGATGAATCACATAAAGCGCCCCCGCCAAAAGCCCTAACAACAACCAGACAAAGGCTCTTTTTTCGAGATGGGAAGAAACAGACGCCATAACGTTTTAGTCCGTTAGAATATAAACATCGTCCGACTGAACTCTTACAGGATAAGATTTTATCTTCAGTTCAGGATTATCAACATAACAACCCGTTTTTACGTCGAACTGCCACGCGTGCCAAGGACAGGTAAGCACATTATCATTCAACTCTCCCTCGACCAAGGGAGCGCCGCGATGAGGACACCGGCTTTGCACCGAAAAGATTTCTCCTCGGCAATTAAAAAGCGCGACGGAATCCTCCCCCACCTGAGATGCCACACCAGTCCCTTCTGGAATATCTTGGAGTTTAGCCACTTTTTCCCAATGAGCCATCTTTGTTTTCCTTTTTGCAGGATTTATCAAAAAGCAATTAAGGTTGTCCCCACCCTTGGAGCATCCCCGATGGGGTGGGCAAAGGAGAATCGAGTGTCTTTCCTACCGGTAGACTTTCACCAAGATTCTTTTGTCCTAAACGCTGGAGCAGTTGCTCTTTGACAGTTTCTTTATCAGAACCTTGATACAATTTTTCGAAGGTTTCCCAGGCCTCTGTTTCTCGCCCCATCAGCAAATAATCGATCACAAGCTGGAGGACTGCCGAGGTTCGATTGCCTTGAGCTAAAACACGCTGTTGTTCAGCGATATCCGCCTGCAGCACCGCGGGAAAGCGTTGATCGGCTCGCTCATAACCAGAGGGGCTCAAAAACCATACGGCAGGAGGAAAAGGACTTTCAGAATAAGGAAGGTTTCCCAAATAAACAAAACGTGAATCGCAAGAAATGATCTCGGGCTTGCCATCTCCATTGAGATCGGCAAGGCGAATTTTTTCTCCACAATCTTGCATCTCGATCTCACCCAATTTTTTTAAGGGCTTAGATAAAGAATAAATCACGTAATTGTAACAACAGTGCGCCCCGGCAGTAGATGTCCTCAAAACCAAATCTTCTAGAGAATCCCCATCCATATCGAGAAGCCCACCTTTCCAGTCACGAACATAATCCCTAGGATCGGGAGTAAGAAGAACCGCATTCACTTCGGTTACTGAGCCACCGCTCTGGGGAATAATACGCGCTCGAGTGGATTCTACCCTAGGCCATTTCCCCAAAGTGGAACGTTGCTCAACTTCGACCTTATAATTAGGAAAACTCTTTTGGCGAATGACCTTCCAAGGGCTTACATTTAGAGGCGCTTCCATCTGAGCTTGCAAATTTTTGACAAGTCCAAAAGAAAATAAAAATAGCCCAACCCAAAGCATTACACGACGACATTCCATAGGAAAAACCTTGAATCTCAGACTCTGTTCATGGCCAGATAACACGCATAAAACCAATAGATCCAAAAACGGTGCTCACTCTAAACCTGGAGAGAAGCGAAGTCATGGAAAAAAAAGCTGTACTAGCCAACTTAGAAAAAATTGCTGATCTCATGGATCTACAAGGCGAAAACCCATTCCGAAGTCGAGCATTTCGCAACGCCTCCCATAACCTACAAGGGGTTGCAGAAGACTTAGAAGACTTGGTGCGAACGGGAGAACTTAAAAAAATTCCAGGGATTGGGCCAGGACTTTTCGACGAAATTAACGCCATGGTCACCACAGGAGAATCACCTCATTTAAAAAAATTTCAGGAAAAAATTCCCGAAGGAGTCCTTGAAATGCTCGGAGTCCCGGGCTTGGGACCCAAAAAGGTGAAGATTCTCTTCGAGGAATTAGGCCTGAGTAATCTGGGCGAGCTAGAATACGCCTGCAAAGAAAATCGCCTACTCGACCTCAAGGGCTTCGGTGCCAAGACACAAGAAAACGTTTTGAAAGGAATTTCTCTACTTCGTCGCAGCGCTGGTCGTTTTCTTCTAGAGGAAGCTTGGAGAGAGGCTCAAGCCCTTTGTCAGTGGCTTCGACAACAAAAAGAAGTTTCCCAATGCGAAATCGCAGGCAGCCTACGACGATATAAAGAAACCATTGGAGACATTGATCTTCTGGTAACTTTAGAAGGAAATCCAAGTTCTCTGATGAAAAAATTCTGTCACCATTCCCGAGTAGAAGACATATTAGGGCAAGGCGAAACAAAAAGTAGCGTCCGTCTAAAAAACGGCATTCAAGTGGATCTTCGTGCGGTAAAACCCGAACAATTCGCCTTCGCTTGGGTTTATTTTACCGGAAGCAAAGAACACAATACGGTCTTAAGAAAAATTGCGAAGGATAAACACCTCAAACTCAACGAATATGGCCTGTTTCAAGGAGAAAAATCCATTCCTTGTCAAAACGAAACCGAGCTTTACCGAGCCTTAGGACTTCATTTCATTCCTCCGGAGGCACGCGAAAATCTAGGTGAAATTGAATTTGCCACTAAAAATGAATTCCCTCGCCTAATTGAAAACCAAGATATTCGAGGAATCTTTCACGCTCATTCCACTTGGAGCGATGGGCGCGATTCTATTTTAGACATGGCTCAGGCTGCAGAACATCTGGGATACGAGTATCTAGGGCTCTCAGACCATTCTCAAAGCGCGTTCTACGCGGGAGGGCTCAAACCTAAAGAGCTCAACTCCCAGGCAAAAGAAATAGCTAATATTAACCGACAACTCAAAAAGCTTCGTGTGATTCAAGGCGTAGAATCGGATATCCTTGCCGATGGCAGTCTCGATTACGAAGATACTCAATTACGACAGCTCGATTTCATCATAGCGAGCATTCATTCCGGATTTAAGCTTGATAAAAATAAAATGACCCAAAGAATCCTCAAGGCTCTTCGCCATCCACAAACAAAATTCTTGGGCCATATCAGCGGTAGGCTTTTATTGGCTCGGGATGGCTTCGACTTAGATTACGAAGCAATTTTCGAAGAGGCCGCCAAACGTGGCGTAGTTATTGAGATAAACGCCAATCCCCATCGTCTAGATTTGGACTGGCGCTATTTAAAACAGGCGAAAAATGCTGGTGTTTTGTTTTCTATCAATCCCGATGCCCACAGCATAGCGGGCCTCTCCGATACCGGCTTTGGTGTCGGTATCGCGCGCAAGGGTTGGTTAACGCCCAAGGATATTTTGAACACTCGCCCCTTAGAAGAAGTGCGCGAGTTTTTAAGCGCGGAACGCTAGATTTTTTTAAGTTCAGGAGAGTTTCATGGCCCCTCGCCCTGCTATGGCAGCATTATTAGTCTTAACCAGCGTGGCAAAAAAAACCGACGCCAAACGTTTGAGCCGCCTCTTGGTAGAAAAAAAACTAGCGGCCTGCGTAACGGTTTTACCGCAGGGAGAATCTTGTTACGTATGGAAAGAAAAACTCTGTGTGGAAAAAGAATATCTCTTGCTGATTAAAACCAGAAAAAGTCACTTCCCCAAAATTGAAACCTTCTTTGCCCAGCATCACCCCTATGAATGCCCAGAAATTTTAGGCATCTCCACCGAAAAAATTCATGCACCCTATGCTCAATGGCTACAGAGCCAAACCAAATTACCCGATAACTAAGAAGTGGGGTTTTGAGAGACCGAATCTTGCCGCAAAGCTTCCCGATGCTCAAAAAGAATTTTCTCGGGTCCTTGGTTGAGATAATCCCGACGTTCCCTATCATGCTGCTTGGCCAAAAGCGCTTCCTGAAAAGTCCCCAACTCGGAGCGTTTGGCGAACCAAAAACCACAGCCCTTATGCAAGCGACCATGACCAAAAAGAGGGGTCACAGGAAACTCCCGACACAACTTAGGACGATAGGGATAAATGCCACAACGATTGTCGGGCCGAAGATGATGGCACTCGAATACCAGCCAATTGCCATGAAGAGTGCCCAAAGAATGAAAATTAAACACCGAGCGATACCAGCCCCTTAAACCCCGCACCAACCAACTCCGCCGCGCCCAGGACCGGGGAATCTCAATGGCCAAACTACGGCAACACATACCCGTGTTCTGACATCCCCCACGCCGCACGTACTCAGACTTCCGAGCCGTCCTCAGTAAAACCATGGCCAAACGGTCGGAAAGATAAATCACGCCCCCAAAGAAAAAAGCGTAAATCCACAGGATAAAGCGAGGCAAAGCTTTAAAATAAGCCAACATAGCTCCACCCTACCCTGCCCACCAAGAGAGCTCAACCCCGAGAAAAATCCCCAGCCCTGGCAAAATACTTGCCCCAACCCGAACAGAGCGCTAGACACTCCCGGCCCTTGCTCTTCAGTGGCAAGATCTCAGCAAAAACAAAAAGTTTGAAATGTCGCGGGGTGTAGCACA
>DALYDW010000068.1:5242-10782 GCA_031972915.1 bacterium | reverse complement strand
CCGACACGGCGACTACGAGGATCCCAACCAATTTTATCGTTACGAGTTTGGCTCACGCAGCCGGTTCGTCGCTGGATTTCGTGGAGGTTTTTTGGGGGGATACCAAGCTGTCTTAGGAAAATCTGCAAAACCGAGCCGAATCCCACCTAGCCTCTCTAATTCAAGCCCGTTAATTACTCAGGCCTCCGTGGGTATGCCTCCTGCGGTTCAAAGCCAACCCCGACGAACTAAGAAGTCGGCTTCAGCCAAACCCATCCAAACAGAGGCCCAGCCCACAGTGGTTTCCTCCACGGCCAACGACGCCTTTTAAAAAACCTCTGTGGAATCAAAGTAAGGGAGCAATGACCAAAGCTACCACGGCCATGAGCTTGATCAAGATATTCAAAGAAGGCCCTGCCGTATCTTTAAAGGGGTCTCCTACCGTGTCGCCAATCACAGCAGCCTTATGACGCTGACTACCCTTACCCTGATTGGATGCGATGTCGGGCTTTTCTGCTTCGATTTGCTTCTTCGCGTTATCCCAAGCTCCACCGGCGTTGGACATGAAAATGGCTAACAACACCCCAGAAACCGTAACCCCTGCCAAAAGACCCGCCAACATCTCTTTATCGTAAAATCCAACGACCACCGGCACCACAATAGCTAGAACACCAGGCAGCAACATCTGTCGTAGGGCCGAAGCCGTAGAAATAGCAACACACCTAGCGTAATCGGCCTTTGCTTTCCCCTCCAATAAACCGGGAATGTCTTTAAACTGCCTTCTAACCTCCTGGATCATAGCATTGGCGGCCTTGCCTACGGCCTTCATCGCCAGGGAGGAAAAAAAGAAGGGCAACATCCCACCTAAAAACAAACCGACCATAATATTAGGCTGAGTTACGTCAATGCTCGGGAGATCCGCTGTCGTACGATAGGCCGAAAACAAAGAAAGTGCGGCTAAAGCAGCCGATCCAATGGCAAATCCCTTACCGATCGCTGCGGTAGTATTGCCCACCGCATCTAAAGTATCGGTACGTCCTCGAACCTCTTGAGGCAAACCGCTCATTTCAGCGATACCCCCTGCGTTGTCGGCAATGGGTCCGTAAGCATCAACCGCTAGCTGAATTCCCGTGGTCGATAGCATACCTAAAGCCGCCAGAGCGATTCCATAAAGCCCGGCATAAGAATGGGAAACTAACACCGCAACACAAATAAAAAAAACCGGCCATACCGTCGAACTCATACCGACGGCGAGTCCACTAATCACGTTGGTAGCAGCACCTGTTTCGGACGAACGCACGATGGTATTCACCGGAGTCCTGTGCTTGGCACAATAGTGCTCGGTCACTAATCCGATGGCGATTCCGGCTAATAAACCCGACAGGGTGGCATAAAATACACCAAGGGGGGAAATGGAGTTTCCCTCCATCATTAAACCTGACGGGAGTATTCGGGGAATCACCCCATAAGCCGCGATCACGGTGAGCACCCCTGCACTAAGAGAGCCCATGTTCAGTGCAAACTGAGGACTTCCTCCCTCGCGGGTTCGCACCAAAAAGCTACCTACCAGGGAACACATAATGCCCACCGCAGCCAAAACGAGCGGCAATAACACCGCCTGCCGAGGCTCGCTACTCGAAGCCCCTAAAACCATCGCTGCAACAATAGCTCCCACATAAGATTCAAAAAGATCGGCACCCATTCCTGCGACGTCGCCGACGTTGTCACCCACATTGTCGGCGATTACGGCCGGATTACGAGGATCGTCTTCGGGTATACCCACTTCTACTTTGCCCACCAGATCAGCTCCCACGTCAGCTGCCTTGGTGTAAATTCCACCACCCACACGGGCGAAAAGGGCAATGGAAGAAGCCCCCAAGCTAAACCCCGAAAGCACTGTAACAACCCGGGCAATTTCCCAATCGGTGTTCGTCGAATATCCCAAAAACAAACCGCCCAAACCCAACACCCCCAGCCCCACTACAGACATCCCCATAACAGAACCGCCACTAAAGGCGATTTTTAGGGCCTTTACTAAGCTATCTCGGGCCCCTTGAGTAGTACGTACATTCGCTTGAGTCGCCACCCTCATGCCAAAATATCCAGATAAACCTGAGGCAACGGCTCCCATAACAAAGGAAAAGGCCAACCACGCCGAACTATCCTCACGGCCACGGTTCGCAAAAAACAACAGGATGGCAACTCCCCCGACAAAAAGCACTAGAACGGCATACTCTTTACGTAAAAACGCCATGGCGCCTTCACGAATATGTTGAGCGATTTCCATCATGCCGGCAGTGCCGGCTTCTTGTTTGGAAATCCATACGCTTTTAAAACCTGCAAACAACAGCGCCAAAAGACCTGCAGCCAAAATAAAAAGAGAAGTGGCATCCATCAAAGGGGCCCTCCGAAGAGAATTGAAAATAGCAGGGAAACGTTGTTCGTTTAGTAGCTGAAGGCCCCTCCTAGCGTCAAGTCGAAGGTCGCTTGATCTCAGGCGACTTCCCACTTAAAAGTTGCCCATCCCCAGGGGCGATGCTAAGGCGCCAGGCGCACTTCATCCCTGAAGATATCCCAAACGAGAAAATCGATTTTTGTGAAACGCGCCTTAAATTTTTTATTACTGATCTGCCTGTCACTCCAATGGACTTTACCGTCACTCGTCCATGCGGAGACAAATGCAAATAACAAGCTTCCAGAAGCCACTCAAAATTCGGGCCTGGTCCCATCCCAAAAAGATTTAGAATTCACTCAAAGGTCCAATAGCTTAGGCCACCTATTTTTTAAAGAAATCCCCAGAGATTTGGGTCTCAGCATGAAAGAGGCCTTTTGGGGTTGGGGGGCCTTATACTTCGCTCTGGGTAGCGGTGTTACCGGAGGCCTTTATTTTGTCGACAATGACGTCCTCAGTGGCTGGGAAAAAAATACCTTGTTTGGAGCCACGGGCAACGAAGTTTTAGGCTGGACCTTTTCGCCTTATGTCTTGGCCCCCACCTCCCTCGCGCTTTGGATCGCTGGCGCCCACACGGGTCATCCTAAATTGGCCCTAACCGGACGTGCCTTGACCGAATCTTTAGCTTTGAGTTTAGGCATCAGCGCCATCACAAAATTTGCATTTCGCCGCGAACGCCCCAATGATGCAGGGAACTTTTCTTTTCCCAGTGCTCGCACCACCGCTGCCTTCAGCACCGCCGCCGTCTTGACTACCTTTTACGGATGGAAAGGCGCCCTCCCCGGTTATTCCATGGCCGTAATCGTCAGTCTCAACCGTTTAGACTCTCAAGATCATTTTCTGAGCGACGTCGTCATGGGCGCCGTCATCGGCACCGTGGTCGGACTCGGCACCGCAAAATTCTTGCGAAAAGATCACCCTCGTCTATTCTTGGCCCCCCAGGTTACCCATGAACAAGCCGGTCTCCAAATCAATTACCTCTTCTGAGAACACCAACGCCTTTCTCAAACGAGAGCTTCAGCGCAAATCCCTCCATCTTCCGGGACTGCTCATTCCCTTGGTTTATAACAAGTGGCCACAAATTATGCTGTTGGGATTTCTTGGCCTCAGCATCGCCTATATGATTTCCGAATGGCTACGCATCCGTGACCACCGCCCCCTTCCCATCTTGGGAAACATCGTACCAAGATTGATTCGCGCTGATCACTTCGATCTTGCCCCGCTTTACTTTGCTTTGGGCCTAGGTGTCACTTCGGTGATCCTGCCAATGCGCGCCGCCTTCGCGGGAGCCGTACTGCTATGTCTCTGTGATTCTGTCGCTGCCCTGGTGGGAATGAAATGGGGAAAACGAAAAATTTTGCACTTTAAAAAAAGTTACGCGGGCAGCTCAGCTTTTTTCTTTTCCGCATTCGCCGCCTTACTCCCGGTGTTAGGTTGGGCAGGCAGCCTTACAACCGCGGCAATCTCTACCTTGGTAGAACTCATTTCACAGCGGGGCATTGACAACTTACTATTGCCGCTGGTTGGCGGACTAGTCGCGCAGCAATTTTTGAAATAAAACCCAGCAAGATGTTTTAGATCTTAGATATCTCAATTTTTTAGCGGCCCTCTCGTTATTTTAATTTTTGTCTTTTGGAGTAAAATTCAAAAATTATAGAAAACTAAAATGAGTTCAACCCTGTAACGGAATAGCCTCCAGGCTTTGTGGATTCTCCACGGAACTCAAATCACCGGGATCTTTCCCCAGATATTTGGCCTTAATCGCCCTCCTCACAATTTTGGAGGAACGGGTTTTGGGCAATGCCGGAACAAAATAAATTCGCTCGGGCCGCAACGTCTTTCCCAGGACCTCACCCACTTGCTCGATCATCTCCTTTTCCAAAATCTTGAAATCACCTCCCTGCCCCTTCAAGACGACAAAGCAAACAATACTCTCCCCCTTAATTTCGTGGGGAACACCAATGGCCGCCGACTCAGCGCAAGCTCGATGACGCATCAAAGCTGCCTCCACTTCGGCGGGACCCGTACGACGCCCCGAAACTTTAATCGTGTCATCAGCCCGTCCTTGCAAAAACCAATAACCATCATCATCAACCAAAGCCCAGTCTCCGTGAAACCAAACCCTAGGCCACTTGGAAAAATAAGTTTCCAAGTAACGTTCTTGGTCTTTCCAAAAGGCTTTGGTCATGGAAGGGGCTGGCTGCTTACATACTAAATACCCAACCTCACCCCGTACGCTCTCCCCCTGCTCGTTGAATACATCCACATCCATTCCCAAGCCCGGGCCCCGTAAAGAACAAGATTTTAGTGGAGTGATCGGCAAAGGCGCCAACAAGCACCCCACAATCTCAGTGCCTCCGCTGATATTAATAATGGGACAACGTCCACCCCCCACTCGCTCGAAAAACCATCGGTAAGATTCAGGATCCCAAGCTTCACCCGTTGATCCTAAAATTCTCAAGGTGCTTAGATCGTGACGCCCGATTCCCTGCTCACCGTATCCCATTAACAAGCGAACAGCCGTAGGAGAAACTCCCAAAATACTTACTTTATGCCTAGCCACTACCTCCCACAGGCGATCGTGTTGAGGATAATCGGGAGCACCTTCGAAGATCACACAAGTACTGCCCAATGCGGTCGTTCCGATAATTTCCCAAGGCCCCATCATCCAACCGATATCGGTGACCCAGAAAAAAACATCTTCGGGTTTAGTATCAAAATAATAAGCCACCTCTTTCACCATTTGAGCAAGACAAGCTCCATGAGTATGCACGGTGCCCTTGGGAAGACCCGTCGTTCCCGAAGTATAGAGAATCATACTGTATGCTTCAGCCTCTAGAGTGGCCGTCGGAACTGGAGGGAAATTTTGTTCCAACAATTCGTCCCACCATAGATCTCGCCCCTCTTGAAAAGGCACTTTTTCGTGCAGACGCCTCGCTACAATGACCTTTTCAATACTTGGGACCTGAGCGATGGCTTGATCCGCCGTAACCTTAATAGGAATAGACTTGCCTCTACGCACAGAGCCATCGGCCGTAATCAAAAACTTCGCTTCTCCATGATTGAGGCGCACGGCCAGAGGCTCAGGTCCAAAGCCCGAAAATACAGG
>DALYDW010000068.1:0-5232 GCA_031972915.1 bacterium | reverse complement strand
ATTTTGAGACAAGCGAAGAAACTCACCAACATTTCAGGTATCATCGGCAAATAGAGCCCCACGCGGTCTCCTGCTTTCAGGCCCAAAGCCACTAAAGCCGCGGCAAATCGATTGACCTGATCAAACAACTCTCCGTAAGTAAGCTTTCTTACAGCACCACAATCCCCTTCCCAAATAAACGCAGTTTTATCCCCACGCCCTGCCTGAACATGACGATCCAAACAGTTTGCCACAATATTGATTTTTCCCCCGACAAACCACTTGCTCCACGGCAGTCCTTGAGAGTCGTCCAATAAAATGTCGTAAGGCCGTTGCCACTGCAAATCGAGATCTTCAAGACAGACTTGCCAAAACCATCGGATGTCTCCATTGGCCCGCGCAATGAGTTGTTCATAACTTGTAATGCCGTACTTTTTCATTAAGCGAGTGATATTGGCCTGCTCCACAAGAGCTTCCGAAGGTGTCCAAATAAATTTTTCCATGAAATGTCCTTCCATTGAGCTTGAAGAATACAAAGCCGGCATTTTTCGTCGAGCAGAACGGGGTTTTTATCCATTGACTAATGAAAATCAACCTTCAAGTATGGCGACCATGACCCAAGCGGCTGTTCCCAGATACACACAAAAAAGCTTTCCACGATATCGTTATATCCCGGCGCACCATCCCCATCCCGAAATAGATCCTAAGGGACATAGCTACGCCCACAAAGCGCCCCCCTTGAGATTTACTCCTCCAAATCAATGGATGCAAAATGAGACTTATCTCTACGGAATTGATCTCTTCAACCATGGCTATTGGTGGGAGGCCCACGAAGCCTGGGAGCGCGTCTGGTTAACAACACCTAAACTGGACCTACATGGGCAATTTCTTCAAGCCCTGATTCAATACTCGGCTGCTTTTTTAAAACTCTATTCAGGAAATAAAAAAGGCTACGACAAACTACTCGGCGAGGCCCAACAACGCATGGAGACCTGCCTAAAAAAAATATCTCAAGAACACCGTCACTATTTCATGGGCCTCAATATTCCCGAATGGAGAAAAAAACTGGCGATTTTTTGCCAATCCCTTCATGACCCCGCAGGCGAAATTTTAGACCCCTTGGGCTTCGCCAGTTTTCCCTATTTATTATTGGAAAACAGACATCCGTAACGAATTCTCAAAATTGATTTAAATCTCACTGAGCATCATGAAAAAAATTGTCCATGCTTTTCCTGTTTTCGTCGTGGCCTTGCTACTCTGTCTATTGGGACTTTGGCTTGCCTTGCGTTACCCACTTCCAATTTTACAAAACGACGAAGTCTCTTTTTCCCAAAATAAACTCAAAATCCCACATTCGACGAATATCAAAATTCATCGCTTCATCACCGCATCCAGTAAAATTCCCGAAGCAATTCTACAACACCAAGGCTCGCTTTTTACAATGCGAGAACTGCCCCATCCAGTTATTTGGATAGAACACCCCCGAGGAAACTTTCTCATCGATGGAGGTATCGGAAAAAACTTTTTCTCAGAACAAGTAGAAGCTCCCTTTTGGGTCCGACCTTTTCAAAAAATTGAAAAACTGCACCCCTGGGTAGAGCAAGAAAAAATACCTCCACAAGAAAAAATCCAATTCGTTCTTTTGACTCATGCTCACTGGGACCACAGCAGCGGACTATTGGATCTCCCTCAAGTTCCCATTCGCATGCTTCCTGAAGAAATCTCGTGGTTAGAAACTCGTACCGCCTCTTACTCCGATGGTGTCTCCTCAACACAGATCCAAGAGATAAAAAAACGCTGGCAGCCCCTATTGCTCGAAGATGGGCCCTATGAAAATTTTTCCAAAAGCCTGGATCTCTTCAAGGATGGAACCGTCGTAGTCGTAGCACTTCCAGGACATACTCCTGGATCCATGGGAGTCTTTATCAACCAGGCTCCTGACCGGCGCTTTCTATTTGTGGGAGATGCGACTTATCTGACGAATACAGAAGGGCTTCCCTTAGCACGCTCCAGAATCATGGAAGCGGTCTCAGATCAAAACATCCTCCAAGCTAGAAAAACCCGAAAGCAACTGGAAACCTTGGTACAACGACACAATGAAATCACTCTGATCCCCACTCACGACATTCAGGCCTTGAAAAAGCTAAGCGAACCCTAGAAATAGAGCGGGCTTAGTTGCACTCGCTCTCCGCTAGACTCCGTGCTTCGAAAGGTGTACCTTCGGCTCATGCCTAAAAAATATTTTTTTACGCTCTTTGCATTGTGGACGTACCTCTGCCTATGTCCCTCCTCCGGCTTAGCCTCAAATACCCCAGAAAATAGCGAAACAGAAAAACAAGAATCCCACGACAATAGCGTTTGGGGGGCCATGAAATTTACCGGTCACAAAATTTCAGAAGGGGGCGAAACCGCAGGCCACGGGATCGAACACGGTGGCACCGAAGCGGGTCGCGGCATCAAAAAAGGCGGACAAGAAATGGAAAAAGGGTTTAAAAAAGCAGGCAGATCCATTAAGGGATTTTTTGTCGGAGACTAAATGGAAAAACATTTAAGTTTCTGAACTTAACTTACCCCTCACCCAAAAATTTTCTCCGCCGAATCAACCCAGTGAACAGCGGACGCTAGCAAACGCTACCCGGTTTCATAAATTTTTTACCGACGCAATTCGTTTAATCGTATTGCAACAAGCTAAATACAGGGAAGTCCTTGAGGGCCGTGCGACCTTGTAAAAAACTTAACTCGATCACAAAAGCAATTTCGCTAACCTTTCCCCCCATTTTTTGAATCAATTGAGCAGCAGCGGCTGCCGTGCCACCCGTTGCCAATAAATCGTCGACGACTAAAACCGAGGCACCCCGTGGAAAAGCGTCTTCGTGCAGCTCGATCGTATCTTCGCCGTACTCCAACTGATAGGTGTAGGAGACGGTCACATGAGGCAGTTTGCCTTTCTTACGAACAATGGCCAAACTCTTTCCTAAAATGTAAGCCAAAACCGAGGCGAACAAAAAACCTCGCGACTCGATCCCGACAATAACATCGATAGGTTTGTTCTGATACTGCCGCACCAAGCGGTCGATAATCTCTCGAAACGCCGTCTGATGCTGAAGCAAAGGAGTAATATCCTTGAAGACGATGCCTTTTTTGGGGAAATCAGGAACATCACGTACCAGCGATTTTAAATCCATACTTAAATCCTTTATGGGAAATAACTCTAGAGGGAGTAGATGGTTTACGCTCAAAAATTAGCGGCTCACATAACGGCTTGAAGGCAGGAAATCAAGGGGATCGTAAGTACCACCTTCGTCTCGAATCTCAAAATGCAAATGATCTCCCGTCGAACGTCCCGTACTGCCCACAAGCGCGATTTTTTGTCCTTTTTTGATTTTGCTCCCTTTCTTCACTAAATTTTTTTTGTTGTGGGCATATGCGGTAAAGAAACCATTGGGGTGCTTAAGGACAACGAGTTGCCCATATCCGCCTAGGCGATCAGAAAAAACAACTTCGCCCGGAGCCGAAGCCAATACTTCGTCTCCTAAGTCACCATCGATATCGATACCATCATGAAAATTGCCCGAGCGAGGGCCATAAAGCGAGCTTAAGGGTGCCTGCAGAGGCCAGGAAAAATAATTTTTAGCAAAGGCAGGAACCGGGCGCTTGGATCGATATTTACGAGATTTCTTTTTTTGACTCACATGGCTGGAATTGGGCTTTCCGTTGAATACTTCTTTAAATTCTCCGCAATGAGAAAAAACAAGCGCAAACAGCAAGACAAAAAAAATGGATTTAAGTTTCCTGAAAGCCATACCGACCCTTTAACTTGACAAATCGGCAGCCTGTTAAAGTCTCTTCGATCCAACGTTCTCCGTGACGCGTCACCCGTTTCAGCTCTTGGGAATCTTCGTTTCCCACTGGCAAAATCAAACGCCCCCCCTCAGCCAATTGCTCTCGATAAGGTTCGGGAATTTTTGGCCCTGCGGCGGAAACTAATATGCCGTTGTAGGGAGCATAAGCTGCCCACCCCTGGGTGCCATCTCCTAAACGAAGGTGAATGTTCTTGTAGCCCAACCTTTTTAAAACACCACGCGCCCGAAAAAAGAGATTGGGAATTCGTTCAACCGAGTAAACTTGTTTCACTCGCTCTGCCAGCAAGGCAGTGACATAACCGCACCCGGTACCAATCTCTAAAATCGTATCGCTTGATTTCAGGTCCAGACACTCGATCATGTAAGCAACGATATAGGGTTGCGAAATGGTCTGACCCTCCCCAATGGAAAGAGGATGGTCGTTGTAAGCCATGGGAACCAAACCCTCGTCCACAAACAAGTGTCGAGGTACTTTTAACATGAGCTCGAGTATTTTTTCATCTTTTATTCCTCGGGCTACCAATTGCTCTTGCACCATCCGTCTTCGCGCGACGGCATATTGGTTTAGGGACATGTCAAAACTTCCAATGGCTCATGACTTCAAAAAACGCGGTGTTTGCAATGTTAGCCGTCAAGGGTGTGATAGAAATCTTTCCCTCTTGTACGGCGTTACAATCGCTCCCAGGAATATCTTCGAACCCGGCTTCATCCCCTCCAATCCAGTAATATTTTTTGCCACGAGGATCGATTTTCTCCACAATGATGTCGCCATAATTACGCTTACCTAAAGTCGTTAAGGCATAGCCTTTGATTTTATCTTGGCTCAAATAGGGAATGTTGACATTGAGTACAACTCCGCCTGGCATGCCCTCTTTCAAAACTTTTTTCGCCAACCTAGCAGCATAAAAAGCAGCAGTTGAAAAACGCGGAGTATCCTCCCTGGTCACTAAAGAAACTGCCAAGGAAGGAATGCCCATTAAGGCGCCTTCCATCGCGGCGGAAACCGTCCCAGAATAATGCACATCGTCCCCCAGGTTGGCACCACGGTTAATTCCCGAGACAATCAGATCGGGTTTTTTTTTCAAAATTTCGTAGACCCCCAGAGTGATACAGTCGGTGGGGGTGCCCGTCACTGAATAGGTATTTTTATTGAGGGACACAATGCGCAAAGGACGATGCAAAGTGATGGAATGACTTGAAGCCGATTGCTCTCGATCGGGAGCCACAACCACAACACGAGAAAATTTTTTAAGATGTTCCGCTAAGGTGAGAATACCATCGGAATGAATGCCATCGTCGTTGGAAACCAAAATGAGCATGACGAACCTATAACCCAATTTGAGAATTTCAAGCCATCGAGTTTTAGCGGAGACACAAAAAGGAAGGGCCT
>DALYDW010000067.1:10384-10926 GCA_031972915.1 bacterium | reverse complement strand
GGGTTAAGTTAAACCAGCCGAGTGTGTTGCCTTATATGCCCGACGCAGTGAGAGAGGGTAAAAAACGTCTGCTCTCCTCCGAAGAGGCGATTCATCGAGTGAGGTCTTTGCAAGATGTGCAGAGGCTTTCCCAAGATAAAGCTCTTATTTATAAAATTACCGATTACCCTCGTAACGGAGACCTTCGTTACGAAGTGGAGATTCTCGAAGCCAAAGGTAAGCATCGGGACCCGATTATGGTCGATTTTGTGATGGTCAGCGCTATCAATGGGGAGATAACCGAGCGTCTTTCGGCGGCCTTGGGTCAGGGCATTACGTCCAAGTCAAAATGACTCGATTGGGCCCATTTTTTTCGAATTTTTGAATAATAACCCCCGCCGGCTTTTTTGCTTTGATTTCTTGTTGGCAAATCCTAAGGCAGGGACAGCTTTTTCTGTGTTGTTTTCGGCGAAAGTCGAGGGTTCGAGTGAGATCGAAATTTTTGTGAGCGAGTTTAATCGAGTGTGTTGATTGTTGTGGGAGTTTGAACTGTGAAATTAAAT
>DALYDW010000067.1:5191-10374 GCA_031972915.1 bacterium | reverse complement strand
AATTTTTTTTCTGAATACAAAATTGTTTTTCTGTTTGTCGCATTAGCCGCTTTGGGATGCCATCGTGAGAATGCCGCTTCAAAAACAGACTCTGGAAGTCAGGTTCCCCAAGGGGAAGCTCAGTCTCAGGCAAATCCGGGAGAATCGGGCGGTGCTCCTCAAGAAAAAAACGATGATGCTACCTTGATCGAAAAGGTAAATGGCTATGTGGCCTGTCTCAATCGCACCGCGCCCCGTGCGAGTGACAGTCGCAGACAATATCTGTCGTGGGCCAATGAAAGTTCGGGTCCAACTTGTTCCGAGGCCCATATCACCTACGGTATTTATGCACTTTACGGAGATGGGGTACAAATTTGCAATCAAGCGGCGACGCGGGGAAAAACCCTGGCCCCCGCTTTGCCTCAGCTCGATCAGGCTATGGAGGATTTATCCAAGGCCTACGCCGAGTTGATGCCCTTAACGCAAAAAGCGTCCGATTATTACCAGCAGCAAGATTATAAAGACGATCAGTGTGCGGGCGGTAAAACGATGCACACTCAGTTGATACTTGGTTTCAATCAATTTTTTTCTGCTGAAAAAATTGCGTCTGCCGAACTGGATAAAGTTAAAGATCAGCTCGACGAAAAAGAATTGACCGCCTTAGAACAAGAACAGGGAAAAAAGCTTCCTTGGCAGAAGCAGTACTTCATGATGAAGGCTCGAACCCTGCTTCGGACCATGCCTCAGGGCTCATCCCCGATCGACGTCTCTGCCTACGGAGCGGCGTTTGATGCGCTAGAGGTGGCTTATCAGCAGTTTTTTGAATATGCTTCGACCCATTCTCAGGAAACCAGTGAAACCTTGTTTTACAGCGCTTTTGAGAGTTCGCTAAAAAACTTTTATACGAAAGCTAAGTTTCTCAAACGAGATTTGACCGAGGGTAAAACGCCTGATGCTCAAATGTTAAACGATTGGATCGAGGCCTATAACCGCATGGTGGGCGATGCCAATGGTCTGACCTTCAAGTCGAATTAGTTCGGCCTCCTGGTGACTTTAGGCCCCAGGTTAGGGTGTGCTCTGGGTAGTTTTGAGCACTAGAGTTCCCACTCCTCAAGACAGTTCTTATTTTTATGAAGTGAATTCTAAAAATATTATTTATTTCAATGAGTTGAGGTGTTGCTTTTGCGCGTGGTGATGGCATGTTTTTTGCTTGATTCTGGGGTCGGATAAAGGGAATTCTCTATGAATACACCGGGTCGCCTGGGCTTAAAGTTAGAACATCTTAATTTCATCGTGCCTCTCTTTTCGGAGGAGGGGGACATCTCCTCGGGTGGACAGCAAGGTCAGGTCTCGCCCCGGGGAGAAAAAAATCCAGGGGATGCTTCGGAAAATTTTTCAAAACAGTTCGGGTTTTTAACTCGAAGTTTCCCGAGTTCCTTGTTGTTTCGTGCTCCCTCCGGTTTCAAAGATATAGAAAATTGGGCCGAAGGGAGCTTGGGTCAAAATGCTATTTCCCAAGAAGAGAAAACAAAACAAGCGATCCAAGGTTTTTTGGCACAGGCCGAAGCCGCTGGAGAGGAAGAACTCCGCGCTCAGTATCTTGCTAGCGCTTGGAGCCTCGCTCATGGCGTGGCAGATGCAGAAAGCTTCGACGAGATTTGGCAGCAAATAGGGGAGGTCTTGAGAAAGCACTTCTCCCCCGAAGCCCAATTGGTTTGGCTTAGCTCGGCTTATGCCGATCTCGTGACTCGGGGAGTTGCGGGGTCGGCCTTAGTTTCGAGAGAAGTTGCGGACTGGGCCCGTCGGCTAGCCGAAGAGTTTGTAAATACTTCTGCATCGGCGACGGAGTTAGAAGCGGCCCTACATTTTTTTCTGATTTCTCAAGACTCTGCCCAAGTACAGGGTGTGTGTGTCCGATTGGTCGAGCTTCGTGATGCTTTGCTCAATGCGCCAAAATATAAAAGCAATTCAGAGTCGATGGAAGTTGCCGAACAGCTTTTGACCCTTGATCTTTTGTTATTGGGGGCAGAGCGTTGGTTAACAGAACAGGGAGAAGGTCTGGGGCAAGACGGCGGGCATGAATTCCAATGGCAACAAAATTTTTTGAAAGATTTGTCCACGGCCCGCATGCATTTGCAAAAGATGCCGGAGGGTGAGCATCGGTGGGTTGCCGCGACTCGTCTGGGTCAATTTGGGTTTCAATACGAAGCGCTCTATCCGCTTTCCTCTTCTGGCTCGGTTTCTTCAAACCATGACCTCTTGCCCGAGTACGCGGCATTGAAACAACAGGCCAATCAGGCCATCTCCGATTTGTTTCCCGCGCAAGATGGAGCTTCACCTCTTGAAAATTCGCTTCGTCATGGAGTGGTGCAGTTGCTTTATCACCGGGCTGTAGAAGCGCGTGATGCCGAGGTTTTACAATTTTTGGGTGGTGGGGAAAGTTTTCTATCTTTGGTAGAAATGCTGCAAATGGCCAATGCGGCGCATATTCGCGGCGAGGAGCAGGTAGGCCAGTGGAGGTCCCTTAAGCCTCAATCAGGTGTGGGTTATTTGCAAGTTTTTGAAGGAATGCGGAGCGGCCAATCTCTACCTAATTCTGAGGCGGAAGCAGTTCGCTTATTGTCTGAGTCTGTGAATTCCTTTCAGCAGGCCGCCTGGGTTTATGTTCAATTAGGCATCATCGAGCGAGCTGAGTCTTGTTTGCGGCAGGTGGGTGATTTGCTTGCGCAACTGCCCGTTGAGGATCGGGTGTTTTATCTGTTGGATAATGTGGAGTTGTACCAACAGGCGGGGCAGGACGCAAAGGCCGCTCAGGTCTTGGCGGAAATTCAAGCGCTTGGCGAGCAATATCCCCAGATACATTCCGTCAGTCAATGGGCCGGTGCTTTACAAAAAATTCATGAGGGGCGCTTTGAGGAGGCTCGTGTGGATTTATCGAGCCTAGCACCCAGCTTGCGACTTCGGGAGCTTCAAGAACAAAACGAAACGGCTTTGGCTAGGCAACGCTTGAGCAGAGGGCTTGCCGTTCTTGATCTCGTCGTGATGTCGCAAATTCTAGCCCACGAAAGCCGTGGCGCAGGGCGCTGGATTAACGAGCAAGTCTCTGGCGAATGGTTTGGCAATGATCACGCGGCGCGGCGTCTCATGGGATCCTACGAAAAGTTAATAACGACTCTTCAGACGGCGATGCTCCGTGGTGAGGTGAATAGTCTCGAGGATCTGACCCGGTTAAAAGATTGGCAGGGGCTGGAAGAATTACTCCTAGAAACCGCGGCAGGAGGCGTTTTGTTAGGGAGCTTGCTCAGGTTAGGAGATCCCAATTTATCCCAGGCCGAGGTGTCGAAGATTTATTTTGAATTGGCCTTTGAGTTGAGTCGTGCGGGAGAATACGGCCCGGCCCTCGTTTTAGCGGAGAGTTTACGCGAAAGTCCCGGTTTAGAAAGCCGGGTTGCGGGTTTGTTGGAGTGGATTCCCGCCGATGCTCAACTGACGGCAACGGTAGATACCCTTAAGAATTTATCGGTATATTTTGCGAAGTCAGAGCGGGAGGCCTTGACCGAGGGTGCGGTGACGACAGTAACCCTTGG
Organism: bacterium; assembly: GCA_031972915.1. GTDB lineage: Bacteria > UBA10199 > UBA10199 > DSSB01 > DSSB01 > DALYDW01. Next base: position 6,808 of record DALYDW010000067.1, on the reverse strand, counting down.
GGCGGGACGTGTGTTGCGTTCTGTGGCTGATGCAATTTACGTGGGGGCTACCGCCAGACGTTTGGGGGTTAGCGCAGAATTGTTGCGCCTTTACCCCGGCAGGGTGATGGATTTACCCCGAGCTTTCGCGGCGAAGCGCTGGTTTTGGCGAATGGGACCCGAGGCTTTGGGATTTACGGCCGCAGGAATGGGCATTGGGGCCTTGCGCAGCGGTGATACCGACTCCTTAACTTGGGGAGGTTTGGCTCACGGTACCGGAATGGCGATGGTTACCTTTGGTTTACTGCATATGCGGGGCATGATGCTTAATCGTGTTCGAAACCGGGCGCTGAAGATGGATGGAGTCACCCAGAGAGTATGGCATTCACCCGAAGCAGCGCGGCAAATTGCGAGACGCAACGCAGGGCTGAGTAGTCTTTCTCGATGGAGCCATAGTGGGATCGTTGACTGGACAAGTCGGGTCGGAACCTTAACCCTGGCGGGTTACGCAGAAGACGGCATCGATCTGGCTTTGGGCCACGAGAATGGGCCTTGGCTCCCCCTTGGAGAACGGTTGTTTTCGGCCGGTGTGATGGATCTACAAATGTGGTTGGCGGGCAAAGGGGTGGATGCTCTTTCCAGAGGCCGGTTTGGGAACATGGAAAACCAAACCGAGACGACTTATCAAAATTTATTGGGGGTTCGAGAGGGGCTAAAGTCCTTTCTGCCTGTGCTTAAAACATTGAACCTTGAGGCCAGCTCTAAGGCCGGGCGTGAGGTGTTATCCGCTCTAATGTGGGGTGAGCAAATCGGACTCAGTCGGGAACGGTCCATCGAGGGTGTAAAAAAGAAAATTGAAGCGGGGGTATCCCCCGAAAACCTGCTCTCAATTCAGCTCATGCAGTTTTCAACTGGGTGGAAACTAAACTATGCAAAATCAGTTGTGGAGGGTTTGGAACGTGCGGGTTTTTCTCCAGAACAACAAGTTGCCTTGCATCAAGCGCTTTCGCTCCATTGGGCTGGCCAAAAAAGCAAAAAAGAGGGAGCTTCGACTTATACTCAAATAGCTGGGTTGATCTCGGCGATGCGACAAGCGGGTTGGCCACAGGGTAGTGCCGTGGCGTTAATGAACGGCGTCGTGGGCCAGGTAAAGAACTTGAGCGATCTTCATAATGCCTTGAACGCTCTCACTCAAATCATCACCCGTTTAGAGCCAGTCGAAATGCATCGGCCTGCTGGGATCCCTATATTAACACCGGCACAGCGTCGTTCGGTCGCCATACAACAAGAGGGTTTGCAACAAATCTTGAACGGCCCGGAAGGCGTCGCGAAACTGGTGGTCTTGGAGAAAAAGTTGGATGCTCTGTCGCGGGGAGAAATCGCGTTGAATCATCCTCGGGATTTTGCCGCGCTTGTTGACGATACAGCGGCAGGGTCAAAAGCGACGAGCGGCCCTTCGTTGGCGATGTTGCCGGGTTTGGGACTATTGAATTCGAGTAGCAATGGAATGGCGGACTTGCTGAATATGGCACCGGAATCTCTGCCGCTCTGGGGTGGTGGTGTAGCCGTGGCCGCGATGGGATTGGGGATTTTTGCTTTCATGAGAGCGAGGCGTAGCGGTGGGCCCGATGAGGGACG
>DALYDW010000067.1:374-5181 GCA_031972915.1 bacterium | reverse complement strand
GGAAACATTGGCGCCTAATTCTCCTGTTCGTAGGGCTTGGGAAGGGATAGCCGCCACCTCTGACGAGATGGATGCTGCAAGTTTTGGGGGAGGGGAGCGTACTCGTTATAGCGCTGAACAAGCGGCTTCTCAGACCTTGGGTCGAGCGGAGCGTTTATTAGGTTTTGCCCAAGAGCTGGGAAGTCAGCTCCATTGTGTGAGCGATGAGCCGACTCGTCAGCGCATCGCCATTGCGGCAGAAAATAAGCTTTCAGGGCTCAAGCGACATTTGCTAAGCGCCAGAGACGAAAGTGAACTCCATCGCGGGGAGGCTGAGAAACTCATCGAAACAGTGGAGACCTTCAAAACGCAATTCAAAGAGATGCGTCACAATTCTCAACTGAGTTGGAGCCCGATGGGTGAGCTGGCCACAGCGTCTGCGGCCAAAGTGGAGCCATTGCTCTCGCAGACCTCTCCCGCTCTCATTAATACCTCAGACCTTAGGCTTAATAGTTTACAAACGAGCATACCCGAACTTCTTTCGGAAGCGAGAGAGAGCAACGCGAGACGGATACTTGAAGATCCAGTGTCCATGGGAGATTTAACTCAAGTATTGGGCCTAGTCCGTGAGTTTTCTTCGAGAATGAACCAGGTTTCTTCGGACGAAGTGCGTGTACAACTTACAGAGCGTTTGGCGTTTTACCTCGGTGAATTGCAGGCGCTCTACGTCGATAGGGCTAATACCTATATCAACAACGAGGAGAATGCCAGTAGCACGGCTGTGGCCCAGTTGGAGTTGATTGCGCTGGTGCGAAATATTGGTTTGCAGGAAGTCGCACGGGACCCCGCTTGGGCGGAGAAGGTGGCTGGATGGCTTTCTGGGATACAGCTCTTCGATCAAGGAAGAACGTCGTCAGCCTGGGAAAGAACAATACAACCGAGGGTGGTCATTGAGGTCTTAAAAACCTTGGAGACGATGGGGACTCGAGTTGACGATCCTCAAATGAAGAGGATTCTTGCCTTGCAGGCGCGGCGTTCTCTTAGTGAGGAAAATCCTGAAATATACAACCAGGCCATGGATACTTACGAAGGACTATGGAATCCACCACAGGGTAGCAATTTGCACGAGGTCAATGCTCAAACCCTAAAAGATATCAGTCGTGTATTGTCAGGGGAGGGACCCCACCGGATTTACTTAGAGTTTAGTGAGGAGGGGCTGCTTGTGGGGGGGCAGGAACAAGGGCCGGGGAATAGTAAAAAGATTCCGGTGGTGATAGATGCCCGAGGAAATTTAATTTGGGCCCATCCCCTTGACCTCGCTGATTCTGAGAGTAAAGCCAATCTCATCGCCGCAGCCATTCACTCGTCGATTGAGACTACCAGTGCATATTTAGACCAGTGGTCTCGTGAGGCTAATTTCTCGGTTCATGGAGCCCTGAAGGCCCTGTGGGACTCGACCGAAGCGGTACGCAGCGATTATTACGCCCAACCCAATTGGCAGGCAGAACGTGAATTGGCCAGTTTGGGAGTGCCGATGGAGACCTTGCGTGGCCTGAGTTCATCCGATCCTGTGGGAAAAATGCTTGGGGAGCTTTCTCGGTATCATCGAGATTTTCATGTTTTGATTCCTGAAGTTTCTGGGACGGAAAATATGATCCTCCTGTATCGAGATCAATCCGGTACATTGCGTGCGGTTCCACAAGGGGGTAAGGGTTCCTCTTGGCCCAATAATTTGCAGGTTCCTTTAGGTGAGATTTGGATTCGACGAGAGATAGCCTTCGATGAGGCAGGCAATGAAATTAACGAGATGACGGTGTCTCGTCTTGAAATTCAAGATCCGCGGGTGAGACAGGTGGTGTTGGACGAATTGGAGCGTTTGGGAACCCCCTATTTTACTCCTTGGCAGCGTATTCAGCGCGCGGTGCAGGCGATGCGGGGGTGGAGGACATCCAGACCTTAGTCGATCGTTGAGTATCGGGTGGCGTCTCCTGAGTAGGGTGTATCTTGTTGCATAAATGTCACTCAGTCGCTTGCCAAATCGACAAACTACTCAACTTTATTCCTCGGGCCTCGAGAATTAAGAGAGTCTAGAAACTCTTTGGGCTTGTGAGGCGCCACGATGGTTTTTATCCCCGAAGGGGGTTGAGGTGTGAATATGAAGTTTATCCGCTGCCGTCTCTTTTTTGTGTTGGCCATTTTGCCTTGGTTGGGGGGCTGTGGTTTTTTTAACGACCAGCCTGGGCCGATTGAGGCTACTACCGACGTGGGATCCGCGGTGAATCTATCCACCGAAGCGGCTTTTTATTGCATGACCGAGGGAGATTTCGCCTGTGCAGAAGAAAACTACTGCGCCAATCCTAGCGATAAGGCCGTAGCTTTGCGTTGTTGCCTGGCTAAATCTCTTCACACCTTGTTTTCGGACAATACTCGGCAATTGGGAGAAAAGTTGGGATACCACCCCCTGTCTTTTAAGGAGTTGCGCGAGTTGACTCCTCAGCAAATTCTCGAACAAGGGGCCATGCCTTTGGGGGAGTTGTTTTTAACGCCTCAAGAACAACCTGTGGAGTGGGCAAATCTGTTTGCGACTTGGTCTCAGTCGCTTCATGATCAGGAGGTTTCCAGCACCGAATTAAGAAATCATTTACGTGTCTTGGGACAAGACTTGGAAAACACACTTCAGTGCATGAACACCTCCCTTAGTGGCTTCGAACAAGATGAGTTGCAAGAGGAGATCTTTGCCACCGAGGCGGGTATTCCTCTGACGTCTCGAGATGTTTTGTTTGCTAAGTTCGCCTTAGGAACGAGCGCTTACTTTTTACAGGCCCTGGCTGATTACGATTGGGGAGTGGAGAGTTTTTCGGCCTGGCCTTTGACCTCGACTTTTTTGGCCGATATTAACGGTGCGGCGGCAGAGGGAGACGCACGCTGGGGTGATCTCAGTTCTGAGGGTGAGGTGGCGATGGCGAGTCGTTTTCCTCTCTTGGTTCACAGCTTCGATGCCTTGAAGGCTTTTTCAGCCTTGCAAGGTTCTCCTTCGGAAACGGACCGCTATCTGAACTGGCGATTGACCACCGAGTCTCAAACGCAAGCAAGTGCCTTGCTTAAGGCCGCTTACGATTCCCTTAAAACCGGAGAATGGCAGGATTTGCCTACAGCGACCGAGGCGATTAATTTATTTCCTTTAGGAACGACCTCGAAGATTCCCAATGGGACAAAAATTCCTCTTAACTTGAAATTCCTGGTGATCGAAGACGATCAGAACATCCGTGTCAGTGAGCAATTTCTCAAAAATTTCCTAGCTTCTGTTTATCAAATGGAAGCCTTGCCTGATCCCGTTCCTCCCAAAGGTGGGGTAGAAGTTCCTGATTGGGTAAAAGCTCCGCAGTAAAAAATCGTTTTGCTTGTAATCATAGCCTTCAAATCATTGGGTGAAATGCCTTTCACTTTCGTGTCGCTATCTCTTAGTTTTTTTTCCCGTCTTTTCTTGTTTCAGTGACTTCGCTACACTGGGCCTCGCTGGTTAAGAAATTAGGATAGGGTGTGGGTAAGGAAAACTCCAACTGAGTTTCCGGGTGTTTCTATTCTCTATTTTTTGGTGAGAGTTGCGGGGGCCCTGACGGGGAGGGGTTTTTTTTGTCCACGCCATTAAGGTGAATTCATTTCTCTTGATGGAGGGATGGGCTATGAGACACTTCATTTGGCGCTGGTGTTCTTTAAGTATGGCGCTGGCGGTGGCCTTGACGATGGCCTTGCCGATCCGGGCGGAGCAGGTGGTCCCCTGGGACGAGTACATGAGCGACGCCACTCAGCGTTATATTCCTTTAAAAGCTTTCCAATACGAAGCCATCGAAGATGAGGAAACTCATTTGGTTTGGCAGCGTGATTGGCCTGCGGTGGCGGCGAGTTGGGATGAGGCCTATGAGGCTTGCCGAGCGGCACGCACGGGCGGGCGCAAGGGTTGGCGATTGCCCACTCTTGAGGAATTGCAGAGTCTCAAAATGGTGTTTGCCGACGCCAACTTCATTGGAATTCCGCGTAATGCCCCCTTTGTTTTTGGCGCTCCCGTTTCCAATCAGTACTGGACGGCCAGTACTTATGCTCGAAACCCGCTCCTAATTCATGTGACCTCCATGGGGGTCAACAGTAGTCAAGCTGATTTTGTTTCAGCTCAACCCAGGAGTGGGGATTTCGCTGCAACTTTAAACTATGTCTGTGTGCGAGGAGGATCGGATCATTCTATGGGGAACGTTCCCTAAAGAATTTTCAAGTCTTTTTCCTTTTTTGAGTGGAGGGGAAAAACTATGAAACGCTTTTATGCTTTATTGACCTTAGTGAATGTCCTGGTACTTTTTCTTTTCTCCTTTGGAGTACAGGCAGAACAGGCGACCCCTTGGGACAAGATTCGTAAAAACGCCTTGAACCGTTTTATCGAAGTTCCAGGGTCCCAAGGCCAAGCGATCATCGATTTAGAAACGCGTATTGTTTGGCAGAAGACATGGCCAACAACGGATGTTGATGGGTTTGAGTGGGATCAGGCCCATCAAGCTTGTGCTGAGGCAGTGACGGGAGGACGAGTAGGTTGGCGTTTGCCCACCTATGAAGAATTCCAGAGTTTGCTCGTTGCGCTTCCCAACGATCCCGTGTTCAATCGCTATGCCTTGCCTGCGGGTCACCCTTTTGTCTACACAGTAAATCCTTCGTATCCTCGATATTGGACCACCACCACCATTCCCTACGATACGGGCAAGGTGTTCACTGCAAATCCCAATTCGGATATCGAGGCCGGGCCCATCGCCTTAGAGAAAGACGGCGGATTGGCCAGTGTGGT
>DALYDW010000067.1:0-364 GCA_031972915.1 bacterium | reverse complement strand
GTGGTTTGTGTGCGTGGTGGTAGTGTCAATTCCCGCGCTTCGGGACAGTTTTTGCGCTAGGTCGTCTAGATTGGATGGCCTGTTGAGTTGACAACAAGGTGAAGCGAGAAAACACGCCGAGGTTTGGCGTTTGAATTGAGAAAAAGCCATGGGCGAATTTGCCTCCCGTAAAGGGGGCGCAGAGGCTGTCCGTGGCTTTTTTTGTTTGCTATGGTCGAGTTGAACTTACGGAGTTTTTACAAAGGGTAGATAGAGGACAACTTGCAGGAGTTTATTCCGACAAGGGTAACTTAAAATTTGCGATGAAGGATTTTCAATGACCCCGGGTAAGGTTTTTTTCAATCCATCACAGAGTGATGCGTCA
>DALYDW010000066.1:0-11012 GCA_031972915.1 bacterium | reverse complement strand
CCATTGAAGGTGTTGTGCTCAACAAGATCAAGGGTGGAATGGTCGTTAATATCGGCGGAGTCCGCGCCTTCTTGCCGGGTTCGCAAATCGATCTTAAGCCAGTAAAAAGCCTAGATAAGCTTGTTGGAAGAAAGTTTAAGTTCAAGATTCTCAAGCTCAACAAAGCAAAAGGCAATGTCGTCATTAGTCGTCGTTCCATCTTGGAACAAGAGCGAGAAGAAGCTCGCAAGAGCCTCCTCCAAAATATCGCCGAAGGACAAGTGGTCGAAGGAGTGGTGAAAAACATTACCGACTACGGTGCTTTTGTGGATTTAGGTGGGGTTGACGGTCTATTGCATATCACAGATATGACATGGGGTCGTATCAATCATCCTTCCGAAGTCGTCGCCATGGGACAGACCATCAAAGTGGTTGTTCTCAAGTTTGACTCGGGCAGTGGCAAAGTTTCTTTGGGGCTCAAACAATTGACTTCCGATCCCTGGGAAAGTGTACCCAGCGCCTATCCTGTGGGGACGCGAGTCAATGGTAAAGTGGTCAATATCACCGATTATGGCGCCTTTGTCGAACTCGAAGAAGGGGTTGAAGGCTTGGTCCATGTTAGCGAAATGAGCTGGGGTAAAAAGCTTAAGCACCCCAGTAAGATCGTTAACATTGGCGATGGTATCGAGGCCATGGTTCTCGACTTTGACTCCAATAGTCGCCGCATTTCGCTAGGAATGAAACAGATCGAGCCCAATCCTTGGACGGTGATCGAAGAGAAATACCCTGTGGGATCTACCCTGAAGGGTATCATCAAAAATGTCACCGACTTCGGTATCTTTATTGAAATCGAAGACGGTATCGATGGATTGATTCACATCTCCGATTTCTCTTGGGGCCAGAAAGTTGAGCATCCTTCCGAAATTTATAAGAAGGGTGACGAAGTAGAAGCCGTGGTCCTCAATATCGATCAAGAAAACGAACGTTTCTCCCTGGGAGTCAAGCAATTGCCGGGAGATCCTTGGCAAAAAATCCAGTCTAACTTTCCGATGCGTTCTCATGCCAAAGGAAAGGTTGATTCTGTGGAGGCCACCGGCATTATCCTGGATCTCGGCGAGGGAGTGCAGGGTTTCATTCTGAAGAAAGAATTGGACGGCTTGATTCCTGACAAGGGTGAAGAAATTGAGGCCGAAGTCACCAATATCGACGATAAAGAGCGTCGGGTGGTTTTAAGTCTGAAAAACTATCACCGATCGACAGAGAAACAAGCTCTGGAAGATTTCCGAGCCAAGCAGGGGGATTCTACCGCTACCCTCTCGGATATCTTGAACAAGAAATAGTCAGCCAAGCGGCTAGGGCAAAGATTGTTCCTCCCCTTGAAGGTTAACTCGACCTTCAAGGGGAGGGAATTGCTTCTCAAAAAAGCCTCGCATTATTTGATTTAAGTTTTCATTCTTATCTTATTTAGCAAGAGGGTTCGCTTTGAAGGGCAAAGGGATTTGGTTGATCGGAGGGAGTCTCCTTATTTTGGGGGTTTCCCTTTTTTTCTTTTTTATCGGCATTATCTTTTTCTTTTTAGGAGGAGGTAGTTCTGATTCCTTTTCGGAGCCCGCTGATTTAGCCGTCATCGAGATCGAAGGTCCCATTTTCGAATCTAAGGCTATTATTCAACAGCTTGAAGAAATACAAAAAAACACAAGCATTCAAGGGGTGATCCTAAGAATCGATAGCCCGGGGGGAGGCGTAGGTGCCTCTCAGGAGATTTATCAGGCAGTTCAGCGCTTATCGAAAGATAAAAAGATCATTGCTTCTTTAGGAGGGGTGGCGGCTTCAGGGGGATATTACATCGCCGTGGCTGCCCATAAAATCGTGGCCAATCCAGGAACTGTAACGGGCAGTATTGGCGTCTTAATGGATTACATTAACGTGCAAGACCTACTTTCTTTTGCTAAAGTCCATGCCGAATTACTCACCGCCGGGTCTCATAAAGACGTCGGCAGTCCCTTAAAACCACTCACAGAATCTGACCGACTTTTTTTACAGGCACTCTTGGATAATATGCACCAGCAATTTAAAAAGGCAGTGCAAGACGGTCGAAAACTTTCCGAAGAAAAAATTCAAGAACTTGGAGACGGTAGGGTTTTTACCGGAGAACAAGCCTTGGCCTTAGGACTTGTCGATCAATTAGGCAATCAGCAGGTCGCTATTGATCTGGCAAAAGAAATATTAAAACTCCCCGAAAATCCTAAAATTCTTTATCCTAAAAAAAACTCACCAAAACTCCTTGATCTTCTTGTGACAGGAGATTTAGAAAATCTTTATCTCAATTGGATTTACTCCTCTCGCCAAGGAAGAGCACTTTATCTCACAAAGGGGATTTTCCGATGAATAAAAGCGACCTCGTAGAGATTCTTACAGGACATCTTAAAACTCTTTCCAAAAAAGAAGTCGATCTCATTTTAGATACGGTCTTTAATAAAATGACCGAATGCCTTGCTCAGGGAGAACGAATTGAAATTCGTGGTTTTGGTAGCTTTGAAGTACGTACCCGAGACGCACGACAAGGCCGCAACCCAAAGAGCGGTGAGAAAGTCTTTGTAGGAACGCGAAAGGTGCCCTTCTTTAAGGTAGGAAAAGAATTAAAAGAACGCATCAACGAATCCGAATCCCAAATTGAAATCAGCGATCCTCAGCAGAAGGCGAGCGGAGAATGAAAAAGCATTGGGCCCCGTGGAGAATGTCTTTTCTCCTGGGACCTAAACAAAAAGGCTGTGTTTTCTGTGAACTTCCAAAACAGAGAACCGACTCAGAAAACCTCATTTTATTTCGGGGTCGTCATTGCTTTGTTATCCTTAACAAGTTTCCCTATAACAACGGTCATCTCATGATTGTGCCCTATCAGCACACTAAAGACCTTTCTGAAATGCCTACATCGACGCATACCGAGATGATGCTCTTGGTCACTCGAGCCGTAAAAATTTTAGAAGAAACTATGGGGCCTCAAGGCATGAATCTCGGCATGAATCTAGGAGCTGCGGGAGGAGCGGGAATCCGAGATCATCTCCATATGCATGTAGTACCACGATGGGCGGGCGATACCAATTTTATGCCGGTTCTTGCAGATACAAAAGTTTTGGTAGAACATCTCAGCTCTACCTACGACCGATTAGCTCCTCATTGGGTCCGACCTTCGAAAAAACAAAAAAGTCTCAATTCAAACGATAAAGTTCGTAAAAGTAGAAAGAGAGGGTAGGCGCTTGTGGCGTTTTATCAAAGTCTTACTAGCAGCGATTATTATCTTCATCGTCGTTAATTTTTTTCTCTCTAACTCAAGCCCAGAGGCCAACAGTTTAGCGGCTAACATCAGTTTTAAATTTGTATTGCCACCCTTTTTGTCTCTAGAGTCCATAGACTTCACGGTAGGCTATCTTTTGATTATCGCTTTCACCTTAGGAATGATCTTTGCTGCACTGATTGGCGCCCTGAATACCTTTGCCCGGTCTAAAGAATTAAAAATGAAAAAGAAGACCATTAAAGAACTAGAAAAAGAACTCGACGAAGTGCGAGAGTTACTTGCAAAAGAAAGGCTGCTCCCAGAAGAGCGAATGTCGCAAAATTTAAACCGCCTGCCGGAAGATCCAGAAATTAGCTAAAAGGAACACACAGAAATGCGTACCCGTGGTAAAAACATCTTAGAAGTCGTTTTTAATACTTCCTTGGTAAAAATCACAAAATTAGGCACTTCGAACGATACGGCAGAACTATGGTGTAAATTAGAATCTGAAAATCCGGGAGGTTCTGTCAAAGATCGCATCGCCCTCGCCATGATCGAAGATGGAGAAGCTCGAGGTCTCATTAAACGAGACACCGTCATTATCGAGCCTACCAGTGGAAATACAGGCATTGGTCTGGCGATGGTTTGTGCCGCTCGAGGTTATCGCCTCATCCTCACCATGCCAGAATCCATGAGCCAGGAGCGAAAAACCTTGCTAAGGGCCTTTGGTGCGGAATTGGTACTTACCCCGGGTCCTAATGGAATGCGTGGAGCCATTGAGCAAGCTAAACAGCTTGCCGCACAAGAGAAAAACGTCTTCATGCCTCAGCAATTCGAAAATCCAGCCAACCCAGAGGTTCACCGTAAAACTACAGCACCGGAAATTATTCAGGCCTTAGGAGAGGTTCCCGATGTTTTTGTCTCGGGGGTAGGAACAGGGGGAACAATCACAGGAGTCGGTGAAGTCTTTAAACAAAGAAAAAACTCCGTAAAAATTATTGCCGTAGAACCCGCTGAGTCTCCGGTACTCTCAGGTGGGAAACCGGGGCCTCACCGGATTCAAGGAATCGGCGCTGGATTCGTTCCTGCAATTTTGAACCGTGCGATCATCGATGAGATTGCGTCGGTCAATTACGAACAAGCAAAATCTATGGCCCAAAGACTTGCCAAAGAAGAAGGTATTTTGGCGGGAGTTTCTTCCGGCGGGGCAGTGGAAATTGCTTTGCAAATGGCACTCAAGCTGCCCCCGGGAAAAAAGGTCGTTACCATATTGCCGAGTTATGGGGAGCGTTATCTTTCTACCGGACTCTTTGAAGCCTCTTAGGTTTCCAATTATTTTCAGTGATTTTCAATAAAGGTGAGATGGAGCGATGTTTAATAATCAATACCAGCAACCTATTTAATTGGGCTTCGATATCTGTCGCATCAACTAAGATAATTTTAATTTATAAAATTGAAGGCGCTAAACGATGCTTTTCTCTTCGATTGCTTCCACTTCTTTTCTTTTAGCATTAAACCCAGAGACAGAGAAAAATTACCCCCTTGCAGAACAGCCGTCTAAAGAACAAAAATGCCAGGTTGATACAAGATTCAAAGCTTCGCCTAAACAAGATTTAAAATCACAAAATGACACTGCAGAAATACTCTTTCATGGCTACAGCTTATCGGCACAATCCGCCGAACCCACAAAGCGTATCTCGCAATACTTCGGAGATAAGTCCTACCCATTAAAGGGTTTACGACTTCCCCTGTTGGCTACAAAACATTTTTTACCTAAGGGATTTAATCAGAATCAGAAAAAAGAAATTTCCCGTCTTCGTGTGGCCATCCATGGTTGGGGCGCCTCAGGCGCCATGTTTGATGCCATGGGCAAGGCTATGCAGGTTCATCCTGATAAAAAGTGCGCTTTTGTCGCGGTAGATCTACCTGGTCATGGCAATAGTGGCGCTCCCGAAGATTTTCCTTATGATAATCCACTCGCTTACGTCGTGGCTCTTCACGCTCTCATCTCCCAATTAAAAAAAGAGTACAACGTAGACAAAATCGACCTGGTGGGTCACTCCATGGGTGGGGGAATATCCTTTCTCTATGCTTTGTTATTTCCCGAAGATATTCAAGATCTTGACCTTATAAATCCTTGGACAGATAAAAATATCCCTCTGGCTAAAACAAAATCAAACCAAAAGATTGTGGGAGACATAGGACCTAAAGGTTTAAATTTTCTTCTAAAACTTTCCAGTGGCCCGGTGGGCAACAAATACTTTAGGCAACACCCCGAAATATTAGAAACCTTTGCCAGTTCTTTTGATAAAAACTCCTGGGGAAAAAACTTCGGTTATATCGATCATAATAAAATACTTTTGAAAACCATTACTATGGATTGGGATATTCTAGAACGTTTGATGTCGCAGCATCCCGAGTTAATCTCAAACTTAACAAACCAAGTTCCCGTTTCGGTGTTTAGAGCCAAAGGCCTAGATTCCGTAGTGCCAAATCGCTTTATTTACAGATTTGCTCAACAGTTAGGATTCAATAAAGACGATGTTCGGCCGCTTAAGGGGGTGGGACACCAGGGTCCCTTGGCTCCCGGAATATTGGATGAAATTCTAAATTAAAAAAATAAGTTTCCTCCAAAAACTCGTTTGGTCCTCACCTTGACAAAGCTAAACAAATCGAACAGGGTGCGCCCCTATGGAAAATCTTTGGCCTGATTTAGAAGTCATCATCGCACGAAGTGCCGGAACTTGTTTTGGCGTTGAAGCCGCCATCGATCTCGCAGAGCGACACCGTCAACCCATCTTAGGTCCCATCGTTCATAATCCGCAGATCGTTAATAATTTAGCAGAAAAAGGCATCCCTATTTACGAACGCTATCAAAACCTCGATGACTTACAGCTCGAAGGCGTCAAAGAGGTGGTTATTACCGCCCATGGTTATCCCAAAGAACTCAAAGAAGCTCTTTTAGAAAAGGGTATCGAATTTCACGATGCCACCTGTCCCGTCTTACTCAAATGGGTCTACCGTAAAATTGCAACCTTTGAGCAACAAGGATTTCGGATCATCATCATTGGAAATCCAAATCACGCCGAAATCATTGCAAGCCGATCCTATGGAAATGACATTAAAGTTGTCTACTCAACCAAAGAGGTAGACGCTCTTCCCGAGGGAACAGAAAAAACCGTCGCAATTTGTCAGACAACAATCACCAAAGAAAAATTTCAATATTTGGTCGACTACATTCGTAAAACAAAATACCCACAAATGCGCGCCATCGACACTCGCTGTAAACCAGTAAAAAATCAGCAACAGGCTGTCGAAGATCTCTCACAATGGGTCGACGCATTTCTCATCATCGGCGGGTTTAACTCCTCCAACACAACCAATTTAGCTAATTTAGCTAAGAAATATCTTCCCAATTCAACCTACCACATTGATTCTCCGGAATTAATCCAACTCGATTGGCTTAAAGGTGTGCGCCATATCGGAATCGGCGCGGGAACTTCCACTCCCAAGAGCCAAATTGACGATGTTCAGCAAAAAATAGCAGAAATGTATCCTGGAAACGTTTTTTTTCGCAAAGAGGGAAAAGACGGTGAAATTCTCGATGGAGATTTCACTCCAGAAGACGAGTTCTAATTTTTTTGACTGCGTCGGCCCCATTTTGTCTCCCGTTGTAAAACAGGGGAGCAAGGTGGGTTGCGTTTATCGTTAAAAAACGTTGAGAACTTCTAAGTAGAAATGGCTTTTCGGTACTTGCCCAAGGCAAGCAGGGGAAAGTAATGCCGATAGCCATGATAACGAATATAAAAGTGTCCGGGAAAGCCCGTTCCGGTATATTCTTCTTCGTCCCATCCCCCCTGTGCGTTCTGACGGCTCAAAAGAAACTCGACGCCACGGGTAACTTCTGGAGAGGTGGCTTGTCCAGCCGCAACCAATCCCATAATCGCCCAAGCGGTTTGAGAAGGAACGGAAGAGGAGAGGGGAACAAAACGTCCTTGTAAATACCCCTCACAACTTTCTCCCCATCCTCCATCGGGATTTTGCACTTCGCGTAGCCATTCTACCGCCCGACGTACGGAGGGGTCTTCGAAATCTTTTTGCGCTGCACCTAAACCTTGCAATACACACCAAGTCCCATAGAGGTAATTAACTCCCCAACGTCCTTCCCAGGCTCCATGGGGAAGTTGGGTTTTTTGCAAAAATTTCAGAGCACGCTCCACCCGTACGTCCCTCAAATTGAAACCGATCAAAGCAAGAAACTCGACGATACGAGCGGTAATATCCGGGGTAGGAGGGTCTAAACAAGCTCCGTGGTCTGAGAAGGGAATTCTGTTTACCAACTCTAAGGTATTATCCACATCGAAGGCCGCCCAACCGCCATTTTTGCTTTGCATACTGAGCAGCCACTCCAAGCCACGTAAGAAAGACTGCTCTAACTCTGGAGTTTCAAGTCCGCGTAAATGCATGAGAGTTAATACTTCTACGGTATCATCCACATCTGGATAGTATTCGTTCTGGAACTCAAACGACCACCCGCCAGGACGAGCCTCTTTATTTTTAATCGCCCAATCTCCGCGAACCTCCGTAATTTGCTTCGTCACTAGCCAATCTACGGCCTTTAAAATGGACGGATGACGAGGCGAAAGTCCAGATTCGATAAGGCTCACCGCAGCCCAAGGCGTGTCCCACACAGGAGAAATACAGCACTGCTGGTGAACCAATTCCTGTTCTGTAGAAGAAGACCCCACCGGCCGTGGCAAGGCTTCAAGATTAGGTTTAGAAATTTGCTGAAAGGCACTTAAAGCTTTAAGGCTTTTTTCTATAATTGGGTCTTTGACGGGATAAGATAATACCTTTAAAGCCATGGCCCCGTAGGCAAGGGCAGGGAAAATATCTTCAGTTTTTTCAATATGAGTACGAATATACCTTTCACAGGCCTTAAGAGCTGGATCGCGAATCACCTTGGGTAATTTAAATCCTTTGTTGAGGATTTTGAGTAATTTATCGGTAATTAAAAAAACATTATCTAAGGAAATCCTGCCACTCAGACCATCTTCTTTTTTGTGGGCCCCAAGAGACCAATCTCTGAGTTCCGGGGCTTCGGGGTAAAGTTCTTCCAGGTCTATTTTTAGAGGATGAATGGGACGTTCGTTAAGAATGACCAAAAGAGGAACGATACAGGCGCGCGCCCAGGAACTAAATTCATAAATATTCACGGGGGCCCACGGTGGCGCCAAAATCAAGGAGAGGGGCATAGCCGGGGCTGCTAGCCAAGGCGCAAGACCGAAAAGAGCCATATGGATTTTTGTAAAAACACGGGCCTTAGTGGGGCCTCCGGCCTGAAGAATAAAATCTCTGGCTCGCCGCATACAATCGCTCTGCAGCTCTTGGCCACACAACTTAAGCGCCCAGTAGCACTCTATGGTGGTTCCAAGCTCTCCTGGACCTCCATAAAATAAAGACCAAGACCCATCCGAACGTTGTTGACTTAAAATTCTTCGACATAGACCTTGATTAACCGCCGGGTCGGTGACACCTAAAAACTCTGTCAGAAAGATATACTCAGCGGCAATACTCTCATTGGCTTCTAAGGTGTACCACCAATAACCCTCATGGAACTGTTGGGAGAGCAGCAAATCCTGAGCACGCTGTGACGCTTGATCTAAAGCGTCTAGCGAAAAAACCGCCGGTTCCGTTTTTTTTAAGGGGCTGCCAAGATCCATACTGAGAAAGAAATAAGTAATTGGAGATTTAAAAAAGAGAAATAATGTATATTATGTTAAATTTAATAGGAGAGGACTTTTACCATTTATCATCCTCTTCGAATTCCTCGTCATCGACAAAATCAATTTCTTCCCCTTCGATATCCTCTAGGCTCTCTTCCAAAACACCACCCGAGGACTTCGTTTTTTCACTGTAAGCTTCTGATCCACCGTGGTCTCCATCGACGAGGTCGACGACCAACTCATAGTCTTCTGGTTCGATATGATTTTCCAGAACCCCAACCAGATTCTCCAATTCATCGCCATCTTGTAAAGTTCCGATAACGATCAAGCGCCCGTCTTCAAACTTGAACTCCAATTCAGCGACATCAATGTCCGAGTTTTCTTCTAATTCTTGCTGAATTTCTTCGATCAGTTCTTCCTCGGAAAGAGTCCCGTAATCCTCGATCATTGTTTTACTCCTTTTAACCTTATGGATTCAAAAGCAACCCTTCAAAAAAATCACCTATTCAACCCCAACAAGTTCGACTTCGAAAATCAAAGTAGCATTGGGAGGAATCACCGGCGGAACCCCGCGGCTTCCATAAGCCAAATTGGGGGGAATAATGAGCTTTTGCTTACCCCCCACCTTCATTAAAGCGATACCCTCATCCCAACCAGGAATAACCTGCCCCTTTCCCAAATCAAATACAATGGGGTCCCGTCCTAAAGAAGAATCAAAAACAGTCCCATCGGCCAAGGTTCCTTTGTAATGCACCTTTACTTTTTGACCAGCCTTGGCTTTAGGTCCCTTACCCTCCACAAAAACGACGTAGCCTAAACCCGTTGCAGTTTTTTGAACAGATGCCGTCTCCGCAGAAGGCGATTTTGAGGTAGCTACCTGCTGGGCCTGAAGTCGGCTCGCATATAAAACCCCACCCACCCCTAGAGACAATGCAAAAGCACCCAAAAAAGATAAATACGATAATCTCATAAAATCCCTTCTTTATTCATTGAGATGAAACTTGAGCTTTTTCCAATTCATTCGAATGTCCTGGAAAATTTAGAATCCAAGCCACGCGCCTCAAGGCCAAAGCTGCATTTCCCCAAAAAATCGGTAGCCAATAGGGCATGCCGAAAAAATCGGGCTCCGAAAATAAATAAAGATTCAAGCTTGTCAAGACAAGTTCCACCGTTGAACCGAGACAGGCTCCAAAGAGAAAATACAGATAATCGAAAGGCACGGAGAAAAACACCAGTCTACCCAGAAGAATCCCCAACAAACCCAAGGATAATAAATAGGGATAAGGACGAAAAAAGAAAATAGCCAAATAAATCGAAGAAAGTAACAAGTACTCAAAGACCAGAGCATTGGGTGAATACACCGGATGCACCTTCAAAAGGTGATCCACCCAATTAAAAAGCAAAAAACCTAACAATGACACAAGAGCAAAGGCACCAGGAACCCACCATGCAATTCTCAAGAAATCTACGCGAGTGAATTCTATAATGCGCAAACCCGCCATCAAGATCTCCCAGGGAGTAAACACCACAACCCCGAGCAACAAAGCCACCATGACTTTTTTTGACCAAGAAAGCATGGAAAACGGGCCCCTATTATTCAGGCTTACTCTCCTTGGCAAGCTTTTAATCCGCTCTTACAAACAAGAAAAATGAAGCTCAAAATCAAAAGTGCTCTTGAGGTTTAAGCCCCTGTTCTTCAAAAAATTTTTTTAATTTATCTTTGATTCTTTCTTCGATCTGTCGAGCACGCTCACGACTGATACCATATTCATCACCTATGTCTTGCAAGGTACGAGGCACTTCAGCAACCAAACGTTCTTGAAAGATTTTAGCCTCGCGCTCGTTTAAGCTCATAGAAAAGCTCTTTAATTTTTCTTCCAGAATATCTTGCAAGTGAGCGTGATCAATAGCCTCATCCATAGAGGGATGTTCTACCGCCAAAAAATCCGCGGGACGTCGATCTTCTTCACTGCCTAGAGGAGCATCAAGAGAAAGATCAGTCTTATAAAGACGAGATTCCATTTCCTCAATTT
>DALYDW010000065.1:3173-11030 GCA_031972915.1 bacterium | reverse complement strand
GGAGTTGAGAACTTTTTTACAGGCAGCTTCCCGTATGATGGGGGCCCATCCGGTGAGTCCTGATTTTGCTCAAGGGACGACGGAATATTTTTCTTATGGCCCCTTCTCTGGACTTCGGTTGGGACTTCGAGGAGATTTTCAATTGAAGAATGTTGCGACCGTCATTGAAATAATAAGTGCCTTGAAGGAACAGGGGTGGAGTATCGACAATCAGGCTTTAAGGGAGGGGTTGGCTCGGGCTCAATTGCCGGGAAGATTAGATGTGCTTTCGGGGCCGCCTCCACAAGTTTTCAGTGGTGCACACAATGTGCAAGCCCTGGAGGAGTTGGTGGAAAGTTTGAGGAAGATGAATTTGCCGAAGCGGCCGGTATTATTAGTGGGAATGATGGGGGAGAAGGATGCAAGGGCAGCGTTACAGGTTTTACAGAAATTGTCTCCGAAACAGTGGTTGTTTACTCAGGTGAAGAGTTCTCGTAGTCTTCCCCTAGAAAAGTGGCGAGCCCTGGCGGAGTTTTTTCGTCTGCCCGCTGAGTTTTTCGAAAACTCTGCGGAGGCCATGATACGGGCTCAGCAGCTGACAGATGCCGACTCTTATATTTTAGTGACGGGCTCTTTGTATCTGGTGGGGGAGTTAGGCCCACGATAAAAAACGCAAAGAGCCCAGTTTGGATCCGGGGTTGTCTGGTATTCTACGGCTATTTTTTGATCCTGGTTTTTAGGGGTGTGCGGCTTTTTCTGGTTTTTTGCTTTTGCTTCTCCGTGGTTCGAAGGGTCTTCCTGTCAGTTGGGGTAAGTCGCGATCTAATCTTACGGTGATGGCCTCTTTGGTTTCTTGCTCTGTAGGACGAGGCTTTCCGGGAATGAGTTCGCTATAGTGGATTGCTTCTCCGACGTTGATGACCCATTCGCGTCCTGTTCCGGCTCCCCCCGTTAGGAAGGCATCCGGGACTTGTCGTGGCAAGATGGTGCCACCGCCGCGAATTCCTAAAGGCACGATGGGCGTGGGGGTCTCGTTGCCTTGAGTGTTGGCGGCGTGAAATAGAATTCCGATGCCCCAACGACTTCCCAAAATCGGGCCTTCTTCACGTTGTCCCGCTTCGTTGTAACGCGTGTTTACGGTTGTTCCTTGAGGAAAAATGGTTCGGCTTTGAGGGGAAGAGGATTCGACAAGATTGCCTCGGCTATCGGTGTAGGAAAGGCCCGCGATGGCACGCCCGGTCTGTTGTAGGGTGGCGTTGTCTTGCTGTGTGTTCGTGCGGCTGAGAAAGGTGTGGTAGAACTTGTGGGTTCGCAGCAGGGTTCCCAAGAACCCCTTACTAAAGGCATCTTTGGCGACGAAGAAATTTCGTATCCCATAGTCGTGTAATACGGAGGTGAGGCCCGGAAATTCCACGATGCTATCGTGAGTTGGGGCCAAAATCGCTTGGGATGCGGGAAAGTTCTCCGAATGTTGTAATCGAACTCGAGTGTTGAGCCGTTCGAACATTCGATGTCCCCAACCCCGGTGTAAGCTGAGATAAAGTCTATTGTCGGGGTCTAGCTCCAAGGATTTTACTGCGAGTGAAACCATTCTTGTAGTGTCGGCCGCAACGAAACGCCAAATCGGTCGTCGACTTAAGGTTTGAGAGGGTGACCAATTTTGAGGACCTAAGAGGAAGTCTTCTCCATCTCGGCGAAACTGCAAGTCGGGAAAAATATTTCCTTCCCAAGATTTGGGAACATGTCCGCGTAAGTTAAAATAACTTTCCATGGCAATGCGGTAATCGTGCCACAGATCCCAATAACCTTCGGCTTCGCTGATATGCTGTTGTTGGGATTCTGTACTTCCCGTTATTTGGCGACGCTCCACCCACTGCTGAACAAAATCATAATAACGGCGTTGGACCTGCATGACTCGGTCTGGCAATTGCCCACCGATATCCCGAACCGCAAAATAATAGTGCAGTTGTTCGGTGATACGGTCACCGCTGCTCGTGCCCTGACCTGGTTCGACCGCTAGAAAAAGTTTTTCGATGAGTTTGACTTCAGCAAGATCGAAGGGGACTTCGGTTTGAAGCTTTTGATCGATTTTGTCTAAAAGCTTGAGGCGACTTTGTAGAATTCTTTGATTGTGACGCAATCCTTTGGCCTCTGGAGACTGGGGATTGGTATGCAGGACTTCGGTGATTCTTTGATCGAGCACGGTAAGTTCGTTGCGTAGGTAGGTGACTTTTTGTTTGCTTAAGGCTTGCTCGAGCACTTGTCGATATTGAGGATCAATGGACGATGTCCCCCCTTGGGAGTTTTGCGCTGGATTTTGAATGAGACGCAGTTGACTTTCCAACTGATGGATGCCCATTGGGGTTGGATAAACCTCGTTGGCGCCACGATACAGCTGAGCAACGATGGCTTCGGCATTTGGATCCAATGGTTTTTGATAATCGTAGTAAATGCGATTGGTATCGGGGGCCTTGGGGTCGAGGGCTGGATGAAATCCCTGCAAATACCAAGTCAAACGTTCGATGGCATTGCGGGTTGTGAGTCCTCTTTGTGCGGCGGGGGACTCGGGAAGGCCACGTAAGGCGTAAAGCTCTGCCACCATACTGGAAGGATTTTGTAGTAAGCTGAGGGGTCCACTTTGGCTAGGGTTGTTGCGAATGGCTCCGGGATTTTGCCCAAAGACGATGCCTTGAGGACGTCCACTTAAGACAGCCGAGGCTTCTGCCAGGCTGAAAGGTCGACCCAGAGTGGCCAAATTACCTGCGACTGGAGGAGAGGCGTCGAGGCCGTAAGGTCCGGGACCATCGAAAACTGGTTTTGTGATGCTGTCAAAGAGTGCTGGTGCGGCGGGATGGAGCCGACCATGAGCCAGGCTGCCGTAGACCGCCATGCGAGAGGCCCGAGCTTCTGCTGTGGCCACTTCGACAGGTTTGTTTCCGATCATGTTGGTGAGGTAGCCGAGGGCCTCGCTTACCACGGGTAGATCGAGATTGGCTCGGGCGATGAAATCGACACCGGAGGTAGAGGTGGCTCGCTGGCCTAAGTGGGCTTGGGCCAGATTGGCGGCGTGACCGATGAAATCTAAGTTGGTGTTGTGATCTAGAGAGAGGGTCCAACGAAAATAATCGTAGACAGGCTCCATGCCGGTATCGGCGTAGAAAGTTTGTCGTTGGACAGAAGTTCCCAAGTTTGCGCCAAAGTTTAAAAAGGTTCTGGAGCCCATGCTAAAAGGATAACCCTGGTGTTGCACGCTTCGGAGTTTTATGAGCGAGCCCAAACCTTTTAAAGCGTATTGGGCAATCGAACTCCAACGCTGTGCTTGAGAGAGCTCTTGGGACAGGTCTTTGTATTGGGCGTCGTTTTCAAAAAAGGGGACGATGCGGTGCATTTTGCCGAGCGAAATGCTGTACTGCTTTGCACTACTCAAGAGCCAATCGTAAGCCGTCATCAGAGTTTCTAAGGGTTTTCTTATTTCGTAATTAAAGTCTCGTGGATTGAGTGTTCCGCTCAGGGATTTTTCTGCAGCTGCTTGGTAAGTGTTAATTTGTTGTTCAAATTGCTGTTGTAACTCGTTCCAGCGTGGGGCGATCTGTTGCTCGTAAACTTGCGGAGCGATTTGTTCTTTCAATTGGCCGAGCAGTTCTTCTACGTGAATCATTCCCGTGCGCAAGCCTTGTTCTCGTAAACCAACTAAGCCCTCATCGTAGTGGCGAATAAAGTTTTTGAGCTTGGGTTCGAGCGCTAAGAAATTATTTTTTTGTTGTTCGCTTTCTTGCTCCCAGGCCCTCATGACTTCTTCTCGGGCGACGACCAAGATTGCTCTTTGTCTGACAGGGATTTTATCGAGTTGTTGTTCTATCGAGAGCTTGGCTTGGGGAAGAATGAGGCTTTCGTAGTCGGACAAAAATTCTATTGCAGCTCGTTCGTATTCTCCCTGACTTTTATGGATTTGTTGGTAGTCTTTGCCTCTCAAGGTGCGGCGAGGACCTTGGAGTTGGCTATGGGTTTGTTTTTGATAGGCGAGGCGCAACGCATTATATTTGACACGATAGTCGTGTTGTTGTGCTTCGGAAAGTGTTGCGGGAGGATTGACTGGGGCGACACTCATGAGAAATTGTGGGTCTCGGCGCATATTCTCACGCAGCGAGGCTTGTAATGCGACTTCGCCGAGCCATGCCTGTGCTGCACTTCGATCGTTCAAAAGCTCGGTCAGCGCCTTACGCACTCGACTGGTGGAGATCGGGTACAGCTGATTGCATCCCTCTAAAATTGCTTTTCCTAAGTCAGATTCCAAAAATGCTTTGTTGCTTTTAATAAGGGGACGGATTTCTTCCAGAGGAATTGTGTTCCAAGTCTCGAGATTTTTGTTTTGAGCGATTTGTTGTTTTCCTAAGTCGGATGTCATCAATTGTTGGAAGGAGTCGCGAAGCTGATTTTCTCGGACTCGGTATTCACTGGGAGTGAGGCTCATGGGGCCGATTTCGGCGAGGGCCGAAAGGAGTGGCTTTGCTTTAGGGTGGGTTCGTAAAAACGGATTATGGACGAGGATGGCCTCGATGGCCTTGGGAGGAAATTTATCGGTATGTTTGGGGGTATGGGCGATGGCATTAGGTTCGAGCCCGCGAGCCAAGAGCTCGGTATCGCTGAGCGTTGTGCCTTGAGTTGCGAGTTGGGTCACTTCACGAGCATGATGCAAATTAAGGAGTGCGTCGGTGCTCCAGAGCGGAACGTCTTTGCCAAAGATATTTCGACTAGCTTGTTCGTAGGCTAACACGGCCTGTTGGACGGCCTGGTAATCGGGGGTCCGCAATTCTTGGAGAACGGCGTCGAGGTGTTGACGCAATTGTCCTTGAAAATCTAGCTTGGCACCTTCGCTACGAAGATAGGCTTGACGAGTTTTGGGAAGGTTTTGGGTTTCATCCAAAACACGGCGAGTGTGGGCCACTTGACGACGGGCGCCCTCTCCCTGGGCCATGAAGAATAAAATCCCCGTTTCGATGTTGCGAATGGGTGTGGGCTTGGGACTGCGGTGTAGGGGGACGAGCGGCCCTTGGGGATCTTGAAAACGATTAAAGTCGATGCTGCGACCAAGGCGGTCGAGCCAGCGGGCGAAGCGCACTTTTTTAGAGGGGCCTTTAAGTTTGTTTTTGAGTTCTGCGATGCGACGAAGTGCGCTACTCGAGGATCCCGAAGCGGTATGGGGGGTAGAAGAGCTTGAAGGCCCCAAGCTTTCTGAGAATAAGGTGTGAAATTTTTCTCCGCGAACCGTCGGGGACATGAGAATCCCTTCAGGGGTTATGGCTTGGGCTTGGAACTTCCATGGGCGAAACGCGAGAAGAGAGTTTGCGGCTTCGGCAAAGGCTTGATGGGTGGCTTGATGCAGACGCGCCTGATGGGCTTTCCAACCGGGAAGTAGCCCCAGGATAAGGTCCGATGCCTTCATGTGGACCACGCTCACCAAAGAATTGAAAATATTTTGTTCGCGACTCATGGCCTCGCCCAGATTCAGATAGGGCGCGATAGAGTTGGTGAGATAGCTCGCCCCGAACATGGAGACATGGGGCGCGCTTTGAGCGACCCATCGTGTGAGTAGCGAGGTGGCGGGACCCGCCTTGGCGAAGGCATGAGTCGTCAAACTGCCGAAACTCTTCATCAAACCCAAACTCAGGTAGCCATGAGCCAGATCATGACTGTAGCTGAAGGGGGACGGGCTGTTTCCGACTAAGCGATGTCCAAGATGTTGGGCCCCCGTGTAGACCTGGCCTTCGATACCAAAGGCTAAAAAGTTGCTGCCAGCCATACGCTGAAATTGTGAGAGTCCACGGGGCAGGTGACGGGCGAAGGCAGTGCGCGAGACACCGAAACTGTACTGGGCCAACAAGAGGCTGCCCATGGAAACGGGGTTGACCATTTCTTGGAGTAATTGCGGTAAGGCGGCCTCGCATTGTGAAAACCAGGAGCTTTTTCCTTGCAGGGTATTGGCGCGGGCTTGTGCCTTATGGTTGATTTCGGAAGGGACTCCGGGAAAGTCTTGCAGGTGTTGGTAAACCAGCAGGGCGGCGGGCGAGTTTCCTTCGGTCTCTAGATCTTTTCCGAGTTTCAACAGCGCGTGAAAGTAGCGTGGGTCGTGGGAATGGGACGAGAGCGCGAGGAGGCGCTTGAGGGATTGGGTTCCCCAAAAATTTTTCAATGCGTGTTTTTGTGGAGCAGGCAAGTCATTGAAGTCGATTTTTGTGCCGGGTCTGCTCGGTTTAGGATAACTCAGCTTTTCGCCGGAGCCCCCGCCTAGACTGTGCTCGAGGAGTGTAAGGCAAGAAGCTTGGGCGGGTTGGAGTCTCTGAGCTGATGTGGGTAGATTGGAGTGAGTAGGGGTTGGCGTAGCTCGAGGGGGCAGCGGGTGTGAAGAAAAGAGACTTTGGGGTAAACTCATAGAACAGTCCGTTGCTTTGGGTCTCAGGATGATAAACTTCTAAATTGCGCCGACGTTTTTGCGAAGCGACGCAGGTAAAAAACAAGGCCCCACCCTTCGTCGATCTTTTGCGTGCAGAGATCGAGAAAAAAATTCTAGGGTGATGAGCTTTGCGAATTTTCGGTAACTGGTTTAGATTGTTGCGTTATTGTCTTAAAAATTGCACAAAAGTATCTCTTAAGATGGATGCTTTACGATGAATTGAGGTTTATTTATGGTTCTTTTTCCCCAGGCCCGCCCCCGTCGTTTACGAGAAAACCCCGCTTTACGCGCCCTGATCCGAGAAGTTCAGGTGCTACGCAGTGACCTCGTTATGCCTTTTTTTGTCAGGCCCGGAAAAAAAGAGCGGCGTCCTCTTAAGACACTGCCGGGTTTGTTTCAATTGAGTCCCGACGAACTTTTGAAAGAGGCCGAGGCCTTGTTAAAGCAGGGGGTGAGGGCCGTTATGTTGTTTGGCATCCCTGAAACCAAAGACGCTCAGGCCTCCTCGGCCTATGGGCCACAGGCGATTGTTCCTCAGGCCTTACAGCTTTTAAAAACAGAATTACCCGAGCTTTTGCTGATGGCCGATGTGTGCTTGTGCGACTACACCGATCACGGTCATTGTGGTTTGGTGGTAGAACAGCAGGGTGAGCGGCGCATCGACAATGACAGCAGTTTGGAGGTGCTCAGTAAAATCGCTGCGAGCTACGCTCGAGCGGGGGCTGATGTGATTGCGCCAAGCGATATGATGGATGGGCGCGCAGGCGATTCGAGACGAACTCGATGCGGTGGGTTTCAAACATCTTCCGATACTTTCTTATGCCGTTAAGTATGCCAGTAGCTTTTATGGTCCCTTTCGTGAGGCCTTGGAGAGTGCCCCCCAGTTTGGTGATCGGCGCTCTTACCAGATGGATCCTGCGAATTTCCGAGAGGCCTTTCGTGAGGCTGCCTTGGACGTAGAAGAAGGGGCCGATCTACTGATGGTTAAACCTGGATTACCTGCCTTAGACATCTTGCGCGAACTTCGAGAACGCGTTGATTTGCCCCTGGTAGTTTACCAAGTAAGCGGGGAGTACGCGGCCCTGCGTTTTGCCGCCCAGCACGGGGCCTTAGACGAGGCAGCCGCTGTGTTGGAAACCTGGACAGCCTTTAAGCGAGCGGGAGCCAATCTGATTGTGACTTATTTTGCTCAAGAATATGCCAAGCTTTTACCAGGTGGAGTTTGAGGGAAGGGCAACTTTATCGACCGGATCGACCGATATCCACCATGCTCAGTGGGAAATTTGTAAAAGACTTCCCCTGATTTTGAGTTAATCAACCGAGAAAACCTGCAAGTGCCATCGGCAGGTCTTCTGAAAAATAAGGTGTGGGCTTATGGCCAACGACAGCGGCCAAGAAAAAACCGAAGAGGCGACTCCCAAGCGCCT
>DALYDW010000065.1:0-3163 GCA_031972915.1 bacterium | reverse complement strand
GGCGCGCAAAAAAGGGCAGGTCCCCAAAAGTAAAGATGTCAGCACTTTGGTTGTGCTGGTGTTCGTCGTCGCCATTTTGGCCGCGGGCTCGGGATATGCGGCCTTAGAGTTGAGGGAGTACATGAAGTTGGCTTTTGCCAAGGTCTCGACTCAAGGTGGAATTACGGGAGTAGAGTTGTGGGCTGTGGCTAAGGCCGGGTTGATTTCCATGACCAAGATTTTATTGCCGATTCTCTTGGTGGCCATGGTGACTGCGTTTTTAGCGGGTTTTCTTCAAGTTGGTGCCTTGTTCGCCATGGATCCCCTTAAACCCCAGCTGAAAAAACTTAATGCCTTGGAGGGTCTTAAAAATATGTTTAAGACCCAGACCTTCATTGAGCTGTTGAAGAATATCGCCAAGATCTTTGTGGTGTTTTATCTGGCCTACTCCACCATGAAAGACGAAATCGCTACCTTGTTGCAGACGGTCAATATTCCGGTGGCCGATGCCACTGCCTTGGCGGGAAGCTTGATTTTTAGTTTCGTCGCCAAAGTACTCTTGGCCTTTTTGGTGATTTCCGTCATCGATTTCATGCTGCAAAAGAAGCAATTCATGAAACAAATGCGCATGACTAAAGACGAAGTAAAGCGCGAATACAAACAGGACGAAGGGGATCCCCTGATCAAGAGCCATCGCAAACAACTCCATCGTGAATTCGCCTTTAGCGACGTGAAAAAGCAGGTGGCGATGAGCGATGCCGTGGTGACCAATCCGGTGCACGTGGCGGTGGCGATTTCTTACAATCGCCAAGAAATGTCCGCTCCCGAAGTGACGGTTCGTGGTCAACGGGCCTTTGCCGACATGATTAAAAAGGTTGCCGAAGAAGAAGGTATTCCCATCATTCGTAATGTTCCTTTGGCTTGGACCCTTTTCGATTTGGAGGAGGGAGCGGAGATCCCCGAAGAGCTTTATGAGGCGGTGGCGGAGATATTGTCTTACGTTTATCGGATGAAGCAAGCCAAGGAGTTGGCCGAGAATAACAGGCCCCAGTACGTTTGATGGGTGGCCCTGGAAAAAAGGCGCATTTTCTAACCCTGGGTGCCGATAAATCCACCGAGGGTGCCGTTAGCGGGTTTCCTCTGGGTTCTAGGTCGTGATAGGAGAGCTGTATGGAAAAAATTTTAAAGCTTACTCTGCTGTCTTGCGCTTTTTGGGGGACTTCTGTTTTGGGACCTCTTCCTTCAATGACAGAGACCCATGCCGCCTGGACTGAGACTTCAACCCCGGGGGTTTTATTTGGTAAGACTTGCGAGCGTTGTAAGCGAGGCAAAGACGGAAAAATGGTCTGTACTCCCGTGCCCTGTTCATAAGGGAAGGGGCGCAATTTTAAGGTGATGCAACAAAACATCAGGGCGGGTTCGCCTTGCGGATGGTAGTCAAGCTCCGAGATGGAGCTTTTTTTGTAGTTTTTCTCGGCTCTTTTTTAACCTCCCCCCACCCCATTTTTCTAAGATTGAGGAGGAGCGTTTGGCGCAACTCGTCATTTTTTGACGCGGTTTTCCTAAGAAATTTAATCAGATAGCAGGCAACCTTTTGTTGGACTTACCCGAAAACATTCCTAGGCGGGGGGCTCTCAAACAGAGGGTGTGGCGTCAAGTTGGCGGCCTTGAAAAAAATCAAGGCTGCGTTTAAAGGGCTCGTTTCGTCGGGAGGAAGTATGACCCCTATTGTTGGCCAAAATTCAATTGTTAATGCTTGGATGGCCCTGCAAGAGCCTCAAGGTGGCCCACGCGTTTTTACTCAACAAGAGCTCGTTGGAGACTCCCGTTGGGCTGATCGAGATTTTCAAAAGTCTCACCGTGATCTCTATCTTGCACTCGAGCAAGTGATTGTCTTTCTTAAGGCCGAGCCTAGTTTGCTTGCCCAAGGGGGTGTCGAATCCCGGGCCAAAGAAAAAATCACCCAATGGTTTGAGGGGGAGGGCTTTAAAGCCGACCCCGAGTTCGGTAACGCGGTTTTGGCCAATTTACGTGTTGTTTTGCAAGATTCAGAACGTGGTAAGGTGGTGTTGGGATGGTTGCCTCAGTTAGAGGTCGCCCCTACAGAAACCCCCGAGGACTCCGCAGTTCCTTCGAGTGCTCCCGTCGGTACCCACGACCCCAAAAAAAATCTTGGGGTCTACGTTGGGGTGCAACAAGATTCGGGGGTCCTCGCTCTGGCAGATGCGGCCGGTTTGCCTGCTTCAGCCCTGGCTGGTCCCGAGGTCAGGCATCTTAGTGTTTATGCTGGAGCCTATGTCCCGGTTAAAAATCACATCTTAGATCTTGCTTTTAATGCTCGTCTGATCGGCTCTAGCGCGTGGTCCAGAACTACAGAGATAGACCCCATGGAAAAAACCAAAAGGGGTTTGGGTTGGGGAGTTGGTGTAGGTGTCGGTCTCAAAGATCCTTATTCTTCGAGGCGAGCCGGTGTAAGCCTCGATTGGACCGCCCCCGCTAAAATCAAAGATGTGGCAGGTTCCGACGCTTCGATGGATCCTATGACGGATCCAGGGCTTGTCGACATTCAGCCCGGCGAAGAGGCCAACTCTGGGGCAGGAGTCAAGACTCCTGGGCCCGTGGGTCGTCTGATGGTCTATAACAGCAAGCCCTTGGTGCTTAATCTCAAAAAAAGTGAGGGGATCACCCTGGGAATCACCCATCCCTTCAACACTTCTGTGGGCACTTTGGCCGTCGTGCGTGATCAAGATCTCCTCCCCGAAGGCGAAAATAGCACGGTGTCTAAGGCCAGCAATTTGTTTGATAACACGACCGTGCCCATTTTGGGTTTAGAGTTAGCGTTTCATCCTCGAGGAAAAAATCCTCTCAACCCTCGCGGTAGCATCGCCCACCTTTCAAAACCTTTTCGTCCGGGTGAGGGATTTCCTGCGGTGTTTTCCTTGGGAGCCTCTCTAGTAACTCAATGGAATCGGGCTAATGCCTTGCCTCCAATCTCCAATACTTTGGTGCTCTTAGGCCCTGGCACTTTGGGAGCGGAGGGTAGTCAAGAACTGTCCAAAGATTTGGCCTTGCTCATGGGGGTGACAACTTTTTCCTTGGGTTGGGAGGCGGCCAAGAGTTCCCAAACTCGAGAGGAGATTTGGCGACGGGGAAATTGGTGGCATAAAGGATCCATGTTGGCCTT
>DALYDW010000064.1:0-11118 GCA_031972915.1 bacterium | reverse complement strand
AGATGCAGCTCACCCATACCGGAAATCAAAGTCTGCCCAGTCTCTTCATCAACCTTGACACGGAAAGAAGGATCTTCCTGAGCCAACTTCCCTAGAGAAGTTGAAAGCTTCTCCTGATCAGCCTTAGTTTTAGGCTCAATAGCCACGCTAATTACAGGATCAGGAAACTCCATCGACTCGAGAATAATGGGCTTACCCTCATCACAAAGCGTATCCCCGGTTATGGTATACTTCAAACCTACCGCAGCAGCGATATCTCCGGGTCCAATCGTCTTAATCTCTTCACGCTTATTGGCATGCATTCTCAAAATACGACCAATGCGCTCTTTTTTATCTTTTGTGGAATTATAGACGTAAGAACCCGCATTTAAACGTCCAGAGTAAACACGAAAATAAGTTAACTGCCCAACAAAGGGATCCGTCATAATCTTAAAAGCCAAAGCAGAAAACGGATCTTTCTCGTCAGCATTTCGCGTCTCAACGGTCTCCGTGCGAGGAATCACACCTTCTACAGCAGGAACATCAAGCGGACTCGGTAGATAATCAACCACAGCATCAAGCAGCTGTTGAACTCCCTTGTTTTTAAAAGCGGAGCCACAAAAAACTGGGGTAATCGTCATCTGAAGGGTCGCCTTACGAGCAACACGCTTCAAATCCTCTAAAGCTATCTCCTTACCCTCAAGATAATTAGCCATTAAACTTTCATCTTGCTCAACAACAGATTCAATCAACTTCTCTCGATACTCTTGAGCCAAATCTTGAAGATCCTCAGGGATATCAGCCTCATTAAAACTTGACCCCATGGAAGCATCATCAAAAATAATCGCCCTCATCCGGAAAAGGTCGATAATGCCACGAAAGTTTTCTTCAGCACCAAGAGGCAACTGGAAAGGGACAGGATTAGCACGAAGGCGCTCCACCATCATCTCTACGCCACGAAAGAAATCCGCACCCGTTCGATCCATTTTGTTAATAAAGGCAATGCGAGGCACCTTATAACGATCCGCCTGCCGCCAAACGGTCTCCGACTGAGGCTCCACACCACCCACCGAACAAAAAACTCCAACAGCACCATCAAGAACACGAAGCGAACGCTCTACCTCGATGGTAAAGTCAACGTGACCAGGAGTATCAATAATATTTACCCGATGATTCTTCCAGGCACAGGCAGTCGTAGCAGAAGTAATGGTAATACCACGCTCCTGCTCCTGAACCATCCAGTCCATAACAGCAGTTCCCTCATGAACCTCACCGATCTTATGAGAAATTCCGGTATAGAAAAGAATACGCTCGGTGGTCGTCGTTTTCCCGGCATCGATATGGGCCATAATCCCAATATTCCGGGTACGCTCTAATGGATATTGCTGCTCTGTCATGATTCACACGGCCGCATTAATTTTTTACGACCGCCTCTTTTCAGTTCAAATTTTTACCAACGATAATGAGAGAAGGCCTTATTCGCTTCTGCCATACGATGAACATCATCCCGCTTCTTCACGGCATTACCGCGATTACCGTAGGCATCCATAATTTCACCAGCCAAACGATCTGCCATGGTGCGCTCAGAACGCTCACGCGAATAAAGCACCAACCAACGAAGTCCTAAAGATACCCGGCGATCAGGCCGAACCTCCATAGGAACCTGATAGGTAGCGCCACCCACACGACGACTACGAACCTCAACCACAGGCTTAATGTTATCTAAAGCCTTCTTAAAAATTTTCAGGGGATCGTCTTTAATTTTTTCTTGAGCACGATCCAAGGCACCGTATACGATACGCTCTGCCAAAGACTTCTTACCCCCAAACATCACCTTATTGATGAATTTAGAAATAAGCTTGTCGTTAAACTTAGGATCCGGAAGGATCTTCTTTTTTGATTTATGGCCTTTTCGAGACATCGTCCAACAACCTCATTACTTAGGGCGCTTCGCCCCATATTTCGATCTACTCTGCCGACGCTTTTCAACACCAACCGAATCCAAGGTTCCTCGGACGATATGATAACGAACACCAGGCAAATCCTTTACACGACCACCCCTAATCAACACCACGGAATGCTCCTGCAAATTATGACCTTCACCCGGAATATAACCGGTTACCTCGATACCATTCGTCAAACGCACCCTAGCCACTTTACGCAAAGCCGAATTGGGCTTTTTAGGCGTTGTTGTATAAACACGAACACAAACGCCGCGCCGCTGAGGGCAACGCTGCAATGCAGGCGCCGTTCCTTTGTAAAGGCGACGTTCCCGCCCTTTTCGAATTAATTGGTTAATGGTTGGCATAAATTACACTCTAAAATACGAACAAAAAACCTAGTCCCCTCAGCCAAACAAGGCTAAAAAGACCATTGATTTCAACAGGTTAGAATCTCACCTTTCTTTAAGGCGGCGCGATTAGTAGCACGCGGGTTTGAATCGTGTCAAGGACTATAGCCCGGATATTACGCAGTTAAGCTACTTTGATCGGTAGACTCCTCTAATTCTACATCTTCGACCTGCATACGCAGGTCTCGATAGCCCTTAAGACCCGTGCCGGCGGGAATAAGACGTCCCATAATCACGTTTTCTTTGAGACCTCGGAGGCGATCTACTTTACCGGAAACCGCTGCCTCCGTAAGAACTTTGGTTGTCTCTTGGAACGAAGCAGCTGAGACAAACGATTCCGTCGTCAAGGAAGCTTTGGTTATCCCCAAAAGCATCGGTTCACCCACGGCAGGCTTACCTTTTCTTTTTCGAACCTCGCTGTTGATTCGGATGAACTCTTCTTTCTCAAGGGTATCTTCCAACAATAAAGCAGTTTCTCCGGGATCTTTGATACGCACTTTACGCAACATCTGTCGCACAATAACTTCGATGTGCTTATCGTTGATCCGGACCCCTTGCAGACGATAGACCTCTTGAATTTCGTCGACCAAATATTTTGCCAAGGCCTTTTCTCCCAAGACGCGCAGAATATCATGTGGATTGGAAGAGCCATCCATCAGTGGTTCGCCAGCCTTGACGAAATCACCTTCTCGCACTGAAAGATGCTTACCTTTAGCAACCAGATATTCCTTAGGATCGCCAACCTCAGGGCTAACAACGACCTTTCGCTTGCCTTTAGTATCTTTACCGAAACTTACAACACCATCGACCTCGGAAATAATTGCAAATTCCTTTGGCTTCCGAGCCTCGAAAAGTTCGGCAACGCGAGGTAGACCTCCGGTAATATCTTTTGTCTTGGTGGTTTCCCGAGGAATCTTAGCGATAACTTCACCCGCCGCGACATGATCACCCTCGGCCACTACGATATGGGCACCGATTGGCATGAGGTAACGAGCCTCGTTCTCCGAATCAGGGAGCTTTTGAGTCCTACCTTTTTCATCCTTAATGGAAACACGAGGGCGCAAATCTTTTTGCTGCTTACTCTTAGACTCGGTGATAACTCTCTGACTCAAACCGGTCACCTCATCGACCTTTTCGGTCATGGTGACACCATCTAAGATATCTCCGAATTTGATGACCCCTTCTACTTCGGTGAGAATGGGAATACTGTAGGGATCCCATTCAGAGAGTAAGGTCTTAGGCTGAACCACGCTGCCATTCTTTACTAAGAGCTTCGCTCCGTAAGTGAGGGTGTACTTTTCACGTTCACGCCCCACTTCATCCATAATGGCCAACTCACCGTGGCGATTCATAACCGTTAAAGAACCTTCCCGATTGGTAATGGTCTTTACATTGATTAGCCGGACCACACCTTCGCTGCGGTTTTCTAAAGTTGACTGCTCTGCACGTCGAGAAGCTGCACCCCCGATATGGAAGGTACGCATGGTAAGCTGGGTCCCTGGTTCACCAATGGCTTGCGCTGCGATTACACCAACCGCTTCACCTAGATTCACAAGCTTACCACGGGCCAAGTCGCGGCCATAACATAAGGAACAAACACCACGAGCCGCTTCGCAAGTCAGCACAGACCGAACTCGAACTTTTTCGATACCCGAATCCTCAATGAGATTCACTGCCTTCTCATCGATGTGACTCTTGCCCTTCAGTAGTACCTCACCGGTAAAAGGGTCCTTGAGATCTTCAAGCAGAACTCGACCGAGAATACGGTCTCCCAAAGGCTCAATAATCTCTCCACCTTCGACCAGGGGCTCCATCCAAATACCGTCTAGGGTACCGCAATCGGGCTCCGTAATGGTGACATCTTGAGCGACATCCACTAAACGCCGAGTCAAATAACCCGAATTCGCCGTTTTTAAGGCGGTATCTGCCAAACCTTTTCGAGCTCCGTGGGTGGAAATGAAGTACTGGAGAACCGTCAAGCCTTCACGGAAATTGGCTGTAATCGGGGTCTCAATAATTTCACCCGAGGGCTTAGCCATCAAACCGCGCATTCCCGCTAATTGACGCATTTGCATTGCAGAACCACGAGCTCCCGAATCAGCCATGATAAAAATAGGATTAAAACTCGGCACGACTTTTTCGGTGCCGTCTTCTAGGCTGATCTTTTCGGTGCTCATTTCTTTGAGCATATCAGCAGCAATGGCTTCTGTAGCCTGAGCCCATACGTCGACGATTTTGTTATAGCGCTCTCCGTCGGTGATAAGACCGTCGATGTATTGATTTTCGACTTCCTTAACTTCGTCGTAAGCCTTTTCAAGCATAGTGGCTTTAGTCGTAGGAATCTTCATATCTTCTAGACAGATAGAAATTCCCGCACGAGTTGCATATTCAAAGCCAAGGCTCTTAAGACGATCGGCCAACAGGACAGTCTCTTTTTGACCAGCGACTCGATAACAACGGTCAACTAACTCACCAATGGATTTTTTATCCATGGTTTTATTGATAACTTCAAAGGGAATTCCCGAAGGGATGTACTCGTGAAGTAGAATTCGACCTGTGGTCGTTTCTACTATTTCATTACTAATACGAACCTTGATCTTCGCATGCAGACTCAATTCGCCCGTCTCATGAGCTAAGACCACTTCGTCAGGGCTATGAAAACTTTTTCCTTCCCCCTTGGCATTCGCTCGATTTCTGGTCATGTAATAAATTCCCAAGACCATATCCTGACTGGGGATAATGATGGGACGCCCATTAGCAGGCGACAAGATGTTGTTAGTGGACATCATCAAGACACGTGCTTCTAATTGGGCCTCAATAGAAAGGGGCACATGGACAGCCATCTGATCGCCGTCGAAATCAGCATTGAACGCCGCGCAAACCAAAGGATGCAACTGAATCGCCTTACCTTCAACGAGAACAGGTTCGAAGGCCTGCATTCCCAGACGGTGTAGCGTGGGGGCACGGTTTAAGATAACCGGGTGTTCCTTGATCACCTCATCCAAGACATCCCACACCTCGGGCAATTGCTTTTCCACCATCTTTTTCGCACTTTTGATGGTGGAGACATAACCGCGCATCTCCAACTTATGGTAGATGAAAGGACGGAATAACTCCAAAGCCATGATTTTAGGCAAACCACACTGATGAAGTTTTAAATGAGGGCCTACGACGATAACGCTTCGCCCTGAATAGTCAACACGCTTTCCGAGCAGATTTTGCCGGAAACGCCCCTGCTTTCCTTTGAGCATATCAGATAAGGAGCGCAAAGGACGGCGATTGGGACCGGTAAAGACCTTACCGCGACGCCCATTATCGAACAGAGCGTCTACCGACTCCTGCAACATCCGCTTTTCGTTACGAATGATGATATCGGGAGCATTTAACTCCATCAGACGCTTCAATCGATTGTTTCGATTGATCACTCGCCGATATAGATCATTAAGATCACTGGTCGCGAAACGTCCGCCCTCAAGAGGAACCAAAGGACGTAAGTCAGGCGGAATCACCGGAATGACTTCCATCATCATCCATTCGGGGCGATTGCCCGAATCACGGAAAGATTCTAAAACCTTGAGTCGTTTAATGTATTTTTTTCGAGTTGCCTCAGCTTTTGTGTTAGGCAGATCTTTGCGAATTTTTTTTGCCAGTTCTTCGCTATCGATTTTTTTCAACAGAGATAAGACTGCATCTCCACCCATCCCCACTTCAAAGGCCCCAGGGAATTCTTGTAATGCTGCTTGATACTTATCTTCGCTGAGCGTTTCCCCCTCGACCAGACTTGTCGTTCCGGGATCCAACACAACGTAGCTTTCGCAGTAGAGTACTTTTTCGACGTCTTTCAACGCCATATCCAAAACAGTGGCAATACGGGAAGGCAGGCTCTTCAAAAACCAAATGTGGGCCACCGGAGTCGCCAAATTAATGTGCCCCATTCGCTCGCGGCGTACCTTGGACTGAATAACTTCAACACCACACTTTTCACAAATAATGCCACGATGCTTCATGCGCTTATATTTTCCGCAATTGCATTCGTAGTCTTTCACGGGACCAAAAATTTTCGCACAAAACAAACCATCACGCTCAGGCTTGAAAGTCCGATAGTTAATGGTCTCTGGCTTCTTCACCTCGCCATGGGACCAACTTCGAATCATCTCCGGCGAAGCCAAAGCGATTTTAATTCCGGTAAAAGAAAGAGGATCTTTAGGTTTTTCGAAGAAATTTTGAATATCCATATTCTTCCTTATTCAAGTCCGAATCTTTATTCGCCTTCAATCAATTCTACATTTAAAGCCAAACTTTGCAGTTCTTTGATCAGAACGTTAAAGCTCTCCGGCAATCCTGGTTCTAGGGTGTTTTCGCCTTTTACGATTGCCTCGTACATGCGAGTTCGCCCGATAACGTCGTCGGATTTCACCGTTAGAAACTCTTGCAGAGAGTAAGCGGCGCCATAAGCCTCCATGGCCCAGACCTCCATTTCTCCCAAACGCTGACCACCAAACTGAGCCTTACCTCCCAGGGGCTGCTGCGTAACCAAGGAATAAGGTCCAATAGAACGGGCATGAATCTTATCATCCACTAAATGGTGGAGCTTAAGAATATACATGATACCGATCGTAACAGGAGTCTCGAAGGCCTCGCGGGAAGGTTGGCCAACTCTAACATCTTTCGAATCTCTTCTTCTTTGGCTCCATCAAAAACAGGAGTGGCCATATGAACCCCCTCCCGCATCTTCTCCACTAAATCGAGAAGATCTTTTTGTTCGAGGACCTCTAACTGCTGAATCAAACCTTCGTTGCCTTTTTTGGCATAGATTTTTTTCAACAAGGCAAGAAGAGCTTCCTTGCTTTGAGATTGCTTCACTAGATCATCGAGCTGTTCACCCAAGACCTTGGCACCCCACCCTAAGTGAATTTCCAAAATCTGTCCCACGTTCATTCGAGAAGGAACGCCGAGAGGATTGAGTACCACTTGAACGGGTCGGCCATCTGCCGTGTAGGGCATATCTTCTACGGGCAAAATACGAGAGATAACCCCCTTATTACCATGGCGACCTGCCATCTTATCTCCGACGGAGATCTTTCTTTTGATCGCCACATAGACCTTCACCATCTTAATGACACCAGGAGGTAATTCGTCGCCTTTTCTCAATTTATTGATCTTCTGATCGAAGACCATCTTGGCAAACTCAAGTTGCTCTTCCATGGCCTCAAAGAGTTCACCCAATTCGCCCTCGATATCATCACCATTTTCAACGGTAATCTCAGACCACTTAGAAACGGGCATCTGATTAAGGACGGACTCCGAAATACTCTTACCCTTGGTTAGAAAAACACGCTCGGACTCATCATCCACCACCTTCGAGGAGCTCACACGCCCCACCAAAAGGCCACGAATTTTTTTAGCCAAACTCTCTTGAAGAATATTTACTTCGTCATCGAGATCTTTACGAAGTTTAGCGGATTCAGTGTCTTGAATCTCTCGAGCGCGATCGTCTAACTCAGCTCCTTCACGAGAAAACACCTGGGCATCAATGATGATTCCTGAAACCCCAGGAGGCACTCGAAGGGAGGTATCTTTTACATCGCCAGCTTTTTCTCCAAAAATCGCGCGAAGCAATTTTTCTTCAGGGCTAAGCTGGGTCTCTCCCTTGGGGGTGATTTTTCCAACTAAAACATCGCCAGGCTGAACCTCCGCGCCAATGCGAATAATGCCAGAATCATCCAAATCCTTAAGAGCCTCTTCGCCGACATTGGGAATATCCCGGGTGATTTCTTCTTTGCCTAGCTTGGTATCTCGAGCGACGCACTCGAACTCTTCGATATGAACGGAGGTAAAAACGTCGGTTTTTACTAACTCTTCGGAAATGAGAATAGAATCCTCAAAGTTGTAACCTCCCCACGGCATGAAGGCGACCAAGACATTTTGTCCCAAGGCCAATTCGCCGTACTGGGTCGAAGGCCCATCGGCAAGGATAGTACCAACGTTAACTTTTTGCCCAACCTTCACCACAGGCTTCTGATTGAAGCAGGTGTTTTGGTTGGAACGACGATACTTAACCAAGTTATAGATATCGATCTCGCTAGTATCTTTGCGGGTGGTTTTGTCGGCCTTCACCACAATACGAGTGGCATCGACGCTTTGAATCAAACCAGAGCGACGCGCCCGAATGGTCACACCACTATCCTCAGCCACTTTCTTTTCAACACCCGTACCAACCAAGGGAGCCTCAGAACGCAACAAGGGAACCGCCTGACGCTGCATGTTGGATCCCATTAAGGCGCGGTTGGCGTCGTCGTGCTCTAAGAAAGGAATTAAAGAGGCCGCTACCGAAACCAACTGACTAGGCGAGACGTCCATCATGTTGACATCGTCTCGGGGAGTCAGCACAAATTCGCCATTACGTCGACAGCTAACAAAATCATTGGAGAATCGAGACTTCGCATCTAACGGAGCATTAGCCTGAGCAATGCTGAAACCTTCCTCTTCGAGGGCAGAACAGTAAAGAACTTGATCGGTAACAATCCCTGCCTCTACCTTACGATAGGGAGTTTCGATGAAACCAAACTCATTTACCCGAGCAAAGCTGGAAAGAGAGCTGATCAAACCAATATTAGGACCTTCAGGGGTTTCAATAGGACAGATACGACCATAGTGAGTCGCATGAACGTCTCGAACTTCAAAACCCGCACGTTCTCGAGTCAAACCACCGGGTCCGAGAGCACTTAAGCGCCGTTTATGGGTCACCTCGGAAAGAGGATTAGTCTGATCCATAAACTGAGAAAGCTGACTGCTGCCAAAAAACTCCTTCACCACGGCGGAAACGGGCTTAGGGTTAATCAGATCGTGGGGCATGAGCGTTTCAATTTCTTGTAGACTCATACGCTCTTTTATAGCCCGTTCCATTCGCACCAAACCAATACGATATTGATTTTCTAACAGCTCACCCACCGCGCGCACCCGACGATTTCCCAAATGATCGATATCGTCCACCTGACCAAAACCGTCACGCAAGGAAACTAAATAGCGAATGGCCTCAAGAATGTCTTCTTTACGAAGCGTCGTCACCTCGAGGGGCGTATTGAAGCCGAACTTATGATTGATTTTAAGACGGCCCACCTTAGATAAATCGTAGCGCTCCGGATTGAAGAAAAGATTTTCAAAAAACACCGCCGAAGCTTCAGGTGTGGCGGGATCGCCAGGACGCAAACGCTTATAAATTTCTGTCAGGGCCTCATCGTTGTTACGCACCTTATCCGTCAACAAGGTGTTGCGAATATAAGGCCCAACATTAAGATTATCGATATAGAGAAGGGGTATTTCGGCCACCTTGGCCTTGCGAATGGATTCTAACTTATCTTCGGTAAGAATCTGGTTGGACTCTAACAAGATCTCGCCGGTTTCTGGATCAGCGATATCATGGGCCGCAATCTTACCGAGAATATCTTCTTGCTCTACGGGAATTTCTTCAATTTTAGCTTTTTGAATCTTTTCGATGGCTACTTTTCCAAAACGACGCCCCTTTTTCACCAACACTTCGCTACTCTCAGGATGCTTAATATCCCGAGAGGCTCGTTGAAATCCCAACACATCAGGATGGAATTTTTTCATGAAACCCTTGCCATCGAAACGAACTACCTCTGTCTTGTAGAAGTAGTGCAGCATTTCTTCGGTGCTATATCCCAAAGCCCGAATCAGCAAAGTCACAGGCATTTTGCGGCGGCGATCAATGCGTACGTAGGCAATATCTTTAGGATCAAACTCAAAATCTAACCAGCTACCTCGATTTGGAATAATTCGCGCGGAATAAAGAATCTTTCCAGAACTATGGGTTTTTCCTTTGTCGCTCTCAAAAAACACACCGGGAGAACGATGCAACTGAGAGACCACCACCCGTTCAGTTCCGTTAATGATGAAAGTTCCCGTATCCGTCATCAGAGGAATTTCACCAAAATAAACTTCTTGCTCTTTGACGTCTCGAATCGTCTTAGCCCCACCTTCATCACTGACATCCCAGACCACCAAGCGCACGGTAACCTTAAGGGGAGCGGAATAGGTCATTCCTCTTTCACGACATTCCCCTACCTCGTAGGCTGGTCTTTCAAAGCGATAGGAAACAAATTCGAGACTGGCCGTTTGATTAAAATCTTTAATCGGGAAAACGCTCTTAAAAACTCCCTGCAATCCAGTTTCTTCACGATTTTCAGGAGCAACATCGGCCTGTAAAAATTTCTCATAACTTCTCCTCTGAATCTCAATCAAATTAGGGAGATCAATTACCTGGGGCAACTTTGAGAAATCTTTACGAAGAATACCGAAGGGAACATGGGACGCGCTCATGGACACTCCTTAAAGAAAAACGCAAAAGGAAACAGGAGGTCTTCAACCTACAGTTTGAGGCGAAGACCCCCCGAGAAACACAAAATCAATGCAAAAAATCAGCGACTACTTCAACTCGACCTTGGCGCCGGCCTTTTCGACCTGTTCCTTGATCTTATTGGCCTCTTCCTTAGAGACCCCTTCCTTCAAGGGTTTGGGAGCGCTCTCAACCAAGTCTTTGGCTTCTTTCAAACCTAAACCAGTTACCGCTCGAACTTCTTTAATAACGCCAATTTTGTTGTCACCTGCAGAAGCCAGAACAACGGTAAATTCAGTTTGCTCTTCTTGAGGAGCAGCGCCACCTGCAGCACCACCCGCCACCACGGCCACAGGAGCAGCAGCAGAGACACCAAATTTCTCTTCGAAGGCCTTTACTAATTCGGCCACCTGCAAGAGAGTCATACTTTCTA
>DALYDW010000063.1:6090-11328 GCA_031972915.1 bacterium | reverse complement strand
TGATTGAAATTTTTTCGAGTCGTCAAGGTGAGGGGCCCCACGTGGGGGCTGCGACGACCTTTGTTCGCTTTCAAGACTGCGCGCTCCATTGTCGTTATTGCGACACACCAGATTCTTTTTTAAAACCTAAAACCTTTCGTTTAGAGACTCCTCCTGGGACCGGTCAATTTACTCTCTTGCCTAATCCGGTGAGTGGGGCGCAATTGACTCGCTATTTAGAAAATTTTTCTGGGGAATTTTTAAGCCTTACGGGTGGGGAGCCTCTTCAACATGCGGATTTTCTGCGTCACTGGTTACCCACGCTAGAACGTAAGATTCCCATTCTGCTGGAGACCAACGGGGTCTTGCCTAAGGCTCTGGCGGAGGTGATCGAATGGGTCGATGTGGTCAGTATGGATCTTAAACTGCCTTCGGTAACGGGGATGCGTGATTTTTGGCAAGAGCATCGGCGCTTTTTAGAGATAGCGCGGAATAAGCGAGTTTATGTCAAGGTGGTGGTGTCCGCCGCCATGCTCGCGGAAGAATTGCGCGAAGCCTTAAGTTTGGTTCGTGATTTGGCCCCCGAGGTGCCGTTTATTTTGCAACCTGTGACGCCTGTTGAACCGCTTTACGAAACTATTTCCGTGTCCCATCTTCAAGAAATGGTGGAGATTTCCCAAAAATTATTATCGGATGTGCGTGTCATTCCACAGGTTCATGCCCGGTTGGGTTGGTTGTAGGGAGGCGTCATGGTACTCAGGATGCGCGAAGCCATCGAATCACAAGAATTTGAGTGGTTGGCCCCGTATGCGGCTAAAAGCGCCCATTCTCAAGGGCGGCAATATCCCGAGGAAGAGCACGCCTTTCGGACTCGGTTTCAACGAGACCGAGACCGCATCATCCACAGCAAGGCCTTTCGTCGCTTGGAATACAAAACCCAGGTGTTTGTCTATCACGAGGGAGACCACTTTCGAACTCGGTTAACTCACACCTTAGAGGTTTCCCAGATCTCTCGAAGCATCGCTCGGATGCTCAAGTTAAATGAGGAATTGGCCGAGGCCATTAGTCTGGCCCACGATTTAGGACACCCCCCTTTTGGTCATTCGGGTCAGGATGTGATGAACGACTTGATGAAAGGTAAGGGCGGCTTCGAGCACAATCGTCACAGTTTGCGAATTGTCACGGTGTTGGAGCGGCGTTATCCTGAGTTTCCTGGGCTCAACTTGAGTTACGAGGTTTTGGAGGGGATCTCCAAGCATTTTACCGACTATGATCTTCCTGATGGCAAGATGTTTCATCGTGAAGGTCAACCCTCTTTGGAGGCGCAGGTAGCAAATCTGGGCGATGAAATTGCCTACAACCATCATGATCTCGATGATGGTTTGCGTAGCGGTATGATTACCCTCGAACAATTGGCGGAGGTGGATATTTTTCAAGAGACCTTCGAAGAGGTTGTGAGGGATTTGCCTGCAAGTTCGGTGACGGTGCAGACCCATCAGACGATCCGTCGACTGATCAATCGTGTGGTTACAGACTTGGTCACGCAGACTGAGCAAAATTTACTCAGTCATGGGGTGAAAAGTTTGGAAGAGGTGCGTTTGGCCCCGGTTCCGCTTGTGGGATTTAGTAAGGAAATTCAAGTTAAAACAACCCAACTTAAAAGGTTTTTGTTTAAGAACTTATACCGCCATTATCGAGTAGAACGCATGGCGGACAAGGCCTGTCGTATCCTGACCGATTTGTTTAACGCCTACCGAAACAATCCTAAAATCTTGCCGCCTTCTATCGATCAGCGCATGGCTACAGAGGAGCCCGAGCGGGTGATTTGTGATTACATTGCGGGAATGACCGATCGTTTTGCTTTGGAAGAACACCAGAAGTTGTTTGATCCCCATGCCCGAGTTTGATTAGGGGGGAGAGAAGGAGTTTTCATGGAAGGTAAAAAAGTCGAACTTTGGTTGCATACCCCAATTTTTCTTAAGTCTGAGGCTGGCTTGCGCAAGGTGCACGGCTTGTCGGGGGAGATTCGACAGGCCCCGTCTGGGGGGTTCGTCTTACGTCCTGCCGAGTTTTGGGGAGATAGGGATGACCGTTGGGCAGCCCAGGGGGCGCAGGATTTATTTCTCCCAGTTCATAAAATCGATCATCTGTTTTTTTTATAGTTTTTCCTTTTGAAAATCAGAACTTGGTCGAAAAGTCCCCAGTGGGGGGCTGGTGCTGTTGCGCGGCGTTGGTCTTTATCTAGGTATCGTTCTAATTTTGAGAAAATGGGGTCTGCCCACCTCAGTTTAAGTCCTTGTATTTACTGAATAATTTTCGGTAAAATTCTTTTTGAATTCTCTCCTGTCAAAAGACAACTTTCGAGCTGATTTTGCGATAATCTAAATGACTTAGAGGGGTCGGTAGGTTTTGATTCGTGTTTGTGTTTTTTCCTCTGGGCGATTTTTTTCAAGCTGAGTTCTGGGGATCCGAATGAGCAAAAAAATTACAAGTTCCTTAAGCCATGAACAGCGTAAATTTCTTAAAAGCGATGGCGAGAGTGTTGTCTTTCGGGATCTGGTGGCAGAGCAGGCTTCTGGTGCGGAGGGGCTGAATCTTCGAGCAAAATTATCCCGGGCTCGCACCGAGGTAAAGCCCACTGCTGACGGCGGAGCGGAGGTTTCGGTTTACTATCCCTTCGATGAC
Source organism: bacterium (assembly GCA_031972915.1). Lineage (GTDB taxonomy): Bacteria > UBA10199 > UBA10199 > DSSB01 > DSSB01 > DALYDW01. The sequence continues at coordinate 8,664 of DALYDW010000063.1, read as the reverse complement.
AACGGAACTCCTACAGACGGTTCACTCTACATTGTGGATCGATTTCGTTTTAATCCTCAGGGGCAACTGTTGGCCTCGGAGGCAGGCCAGGTGTATGGGGGATATTTTGCTCGAGAGGTTTTGTACAACGGTCAGGGGGATAAGGGGTTTTGGAAGGGAACTCTCGAGAGTTATCAAAAGGCCTTGGTGAATTACGAGTCGTCTTCTGTGGATTCCGAAGAGGCTTCTCGGCGTCGGGTCTTGTACGCGAATTACGCCATGCAGGTGGGGGGGGGCTATGTGCGGCCCCTTAACTCTGAGGTCGAAGAAAAACTTGGCGAATTGCGAGCTGAGTACATCTCAGACATCGACTCTGCTTTGATGGAGCGGGGATACCAGGTTGATCTCTCTGATCCCAAAAGTACTTATTTGTACGTTCCGCGTCGGACAAAAATGGGGGGGGATCTCGTTGAGTTGTGTGTAGTAGTGGCGGTTAAGTCGAGTGATCCCCAGGTTCAGGGGCGTGCGTATTTACGCGATAGTTTTGTTTTTTCGGTGGCCGATCCCTCTCGATTGTTGGGCTTTGAGAGAAGTTTAGAGGCTGACCCGGCCAATCCATCGGTGGGCGGAGTCAACCCTTGGGCGGCGGCGGTAGAGGCTTTGCACGTTCTGGATTCAGAGGGAAATCGAGTTTTGTTGCCCGAGTTGCAAACTTCGGTACAGGGCGCTTTGCCACTCTATGCAGCCTTGCGTCAGCTCCTGCCTTGGGTGCCCGACTTTCATCAGTGGTCTGTAGATGAAGTTAAAGAGGTTGTGGCGCGAGTTGGTTCAGCGCTCGATCCCCTTGTCCTCGGTCAATTTAGAAAAGCGGCTCGATGCCTTGATTCCCCTAGATCCCAATACGCAGCAGCCTGTGTTTGAGGCGGTAGGGATCTCCTCGGAAGCGATGCAGAAAAAGCAGGATGGTTTATTGGCTGAGATGAAGGCGATGGTGGAAGGAGTTCCTCCCGAGCAGCGAATGCAATTGATCGAGGCCTTGATGGCCGGTCAAAACCAAGGGATCTCCGAGGATTTTCTAAAAGGTTTGCTTCCCTATTTTTCTCCCTTGTTTGGTGTTGTTAAAGATGAGTTTGAGACAAATCTCCAAAGCTTGCCCCTGAGTTTTACTGTAGAAGTCGAAGGCTCCTCTACTCGCTTGCACTTGTTTTACAAGTTTGGGGGGCAAGATTTTGAGGGTAACGGTGAAGGTAGTTTGGTGTTTCAAGAATCCTTTTTATTTCAAGGAAAGGATTGTGTTGGAGTTCAACGAAAGGTTGATGTTTACGGCGGGGATCCTTCGGGGCGTTTAGCTGAGGTTGGGGCCCGTATTCAGGGTTTGATCGATGCCCAAGTTTTTGAATCCTTAGGTACTGTGCCAGATTCTGCCGAAGCGAGTCTAAGTCAATGGGAGTTTGCGCATCGGTTGGGGCCTGTGCTGGCGCCCCATCTTAATCGATATCAAGAACGCGTGCCTCCTGTTTTGGTTTCGGACGAATTGTTGCGAGCGACTCAATTGGCCGAGCAAGAGTACCTTCAGGCCAAGGCGGCTGTGGAGGCTGAGAAGGCTGAGAAGGCAGAAACAGCAGAGAAGGCGCAATTGCCTGTGGAGGCCGAGGAAGAGGCCGAGCTTGATTTCGAAGTCGAGGATTCGGAGAATTCTGCTGAGCAAAGACTCGCTCTTCATCAGTTTATCTACGAAGAGCACGCCAAGCGTTTAGAATCCTCTTTAGGGGCCTTGCAGGTCTTTAAAGAGAGAGATCCGGACATTGCGCTTAAGTTGTCCGTCTTGCGCAGCATCGAATCGGAGTTGCTGCCCGACTTGTACCGCGAGGGCATGGATGTCGAATTTCGTAACGGTTTAATGTCGGCTCTGGTGGCTTTGCAGCACGGACAAGAGCAATCGGCACTTCAGATACTCGATGGTCTGCTCGACCAAGAGCGGCGGGCGCTTCAGGATATTGATATGCGAGAGGGTGGGGGGCAGCCCGATCCCATGGAGTCGAGCCGCTTAGCAAAAAAGCTCAACGAGCGGATCTCCGATTGGAGTGCGGGTGAAGAGGCCAAGCCCACGGCTAATGAGCAAATTCTTGAGAGTGTTCGAACGGCTCGCACCCGTCATCTCGACCGTTTGTCTTTAATCGGGGCGCTTCGTGCTGTTTATCAAGGAAAGATCGACGTTGCCATGGATGCGGTTCGTGGGATTCGTTCACCTGCATTCCGTTCGGTTTTAGAGCGAAATATCGCTCCCTTGGAGCGTAAGTCCCTCGTGATAGAAGGCTTGGAAGCCTGTCGTTATGTGCTGAATGAACGGGTGTTTCTTGATGCCTCGGAGGGAACTCGTGTGATCGGGGGGTGGGAGACCGACCTCGATGGAGACTTGGCTCTTATCGAGGATATTCTGACAGACGCTAAAGGGATTGTTGACGTCGCGGATTTTCGGAGTCCCTTAGAGTTGTTCAAGGCCCTCAAAGACTATCGTGTAGATCCCAGTACGAAGATGCCGGTCTTATCCGATGGGGAGGGCGGGGCAAGCGCGGCTTTTCCCCCTTTGCTAAA
>DALYDW010000063.1:0-6080 GCA_031972915.1 bacterium | reverse complement strand
AATGAAAAGATTTTGCCCGCTCTTGAGGGCGATATGGCCTTGCGAGCAATTAATGCTGCGGCTCAGCAGCCGATCCGCGAAATACGGGCGCGGGCCTATTTTCGAATTGCTCGGGGCTATTTGGCTAAAACCAATCGTCTCGCCTCGGCCCGTCTGATTACAGAAAATATGGTGGCGCCCCAGCTACCCAACGTGGCTGCGCAAGATGGCGTCGAGTTTTTTGGGGCTGTGTTTTTTCAGAGAGAACAGTCGCGCCAGCAGTTAAATTTGCAAGACGTTAATGCTCGCTTTGGGAAGCCTTTAGAGGCCTTGGCCTTTTTGTCCCAGCCGCCATCAGAAGAAACTCAGGCCCCACCTCCAGGTTTAGGGGCTGCTCAGCAGGAAATTAAGAGGGCTGAAAAGATCTTAGCTGGGGAAGAATCCTGGGACGAGGCTTCGAGTTTGTCTCCCGAGGAGAGCCAGATATTCTCCGAGACCAAACGGCAATACCAATGGTTGGCCCGTTTGGCACAGGGGGAAAAATCTCAAGCGGAGGGTCAGGCCAAGGCTCTCTTTGGGGTAGCTGTCGAGGCAGCTCCAAACCATAACGCAGACCTCCAACATCTTAGGGATGGAGCTTTGTTGGCCCTACAAGTCAACGGGGTTCTGGTGCAGGCCGAGGAAGAAGCCATCAACAACGGTGAAGCGGCCTTTTCTCCAGAGCAACGACAACAAATGCTCAATCAGTTGCTGAAAGACAGTCCAGCAACTTGGGAGGCTAAGCAGGTCTGTTTTTGGTTGATGGGGTCCGAAGAGTTATCTGCGCTTTTACAGGGGGTTGCTCAGGTATGTGCCCAAGAAAATATTCAAACCTGGGGGCGGGCGCTCATGGGGTCCTTAAATGAGCATCAAAGACAGCTTTTTAAAACTCAGTTTCGACAGTTGGCTGTGAATGGCAAATGGCCCGTTAATTCTCAAGAAAAAGTCGCCATGCTCTTTGCCATGCTGGCGATGTTACCCGGGGATAAACAAGAAAACTCGAAGAGTCCGATTCAATCTTTCGCCGACAATCTTAAAACGGGGATGGCTTTTAAGCAGGCTCAGTTGCAGCTCGAGGTCGGCGCAAGAAAAGAAGTCATGGCTTTGAGCAAGCAGCAAATGATTCGCCAGTTGGCCTTGGGCGAAATCTTGCGCCAAGCTGGACATGAGGCGATGGGGCATCAAAACGAGGGTTTAGCAGAATTGTTGGCTCGGGTTTCGGTGGTTCCGCTGGTCTTTAAGGTTCGCGACGAAGAGGGATGGGCTGGAGTAGCCCGGCGTTTCACCCGTTCGAAAGACTCAAAAGTAGGGCCTTTGATGAGTTTTGCCCATCGGTTTACCGCTCCTCTGCCCGATTTAAACGCTTCCGCTGAAGCCGAGACCGCTCAAGAGATCGCTCAAGAAATGCTACGCTTGCGCGGTGAGTTGTTGGAATCTCCATGGGTAAAATGGAACGAAGAGAAGGGTCTCAATTCCAATTCTTACATCGTTCCAGGGGGCGGCGGATTTGGCGAAATCATGAACAATGCTTTTGTCTAACAGGGAGAAATAGAATTATTATGACCAACGCCGACTATGTAAAACCAAGAGTTCTCATTCCTGAAGTAAAAATTCTGGCACGTATTCAAGAGATTGCCCAAGAAATGCTACGCTTGCGTGGTGAGTTGTTGGAATCTCCATGGATAAAAACCTTAGACGCGATCACCTCAGAGCCCGATTCGGTGCAGCGTCACCATAGCTATCGAGCCCTGATTGTGGGCATGGTGTTGCGTAAGGACTTTTTCTCCTCGGTGCTACAGATGGCCGAGCTTCCTTTGGAGCAGCGGCAGTCGGCCTTTCTTGAGATAGAAAAAAATATCAAAGCTCTCGAGTCTGCTTTGAAAGAATTAAAAGAGCTTGCCAAGAAAGAATCTTACTCAGACCGCAAAGGATTTAAATTGTCCTTGGGTGAAAATCCCCTTCCCCTTGTTCATCAAGTGATGAGTTTGGATTTCCAGCTGGTGGAGTTGGTCAAGTCTTATCCCGAGGAAGAACAGCGACTCAAGGTCTTAGCGGCCCTCGAATCTGATGTTAATGTCTTGAAGTCTCATGTCGACGATTTGCGAACTCTGGCCAACGCAACGGATGCTCCACAACTGGCAAAAGCTTTTGCAGCTCTGGCGAAGCACGAAGATTTTCAGGGCATCGAATATGTCGAGCAGTTATTGCCCGAATTGTTGAGCCGCCTAGAACAGGGACAGCTTGCCGCCATCAAGCCTCAAGATCAGATCGAGGCCCAATCTGATTCGGAAATCAAAATGTATCTAAGCTCTGAAATTTCCGATCATGATTTAGCTCCCAGTGTGCACGAATTTTTAGCCTACACCGCAGGACAAGGAAGTTTGGCGACCCGTATCGAGATGGGGGCTCCCAATTTCTTGAAGGCTATCTCCAGTCCTACGGCCTTGGCGTCTTATTCTGCCATGGGAATTGCCGGCATGGGTGCTCGAGCTCTCGTTACGGCGAAATGGGGGCATCTGTTGAGTGTTGGGGGGCGTGGAGCTATGGCCTTTCGTGTGGCTGCTCCTGCCGCTGATGTGGTCGCCGAGGGAACCGCCCTTACCTTTTCTACCGCTATTTTGGAGTCTCTTTTTCATTCCTCCACTGGTCAGTGGGATAGCTTAGGTTCTAAGACTCTCAAAAATATTCTTACATTGGGAGCCTTGAAAGGCACGCAACGAGGGTGGAGTAAGTGGGTGGGCGAGCCCATGGCCAACGGACGTTTTGGTTCGCGTTTGGGTACTCCCATCGAGGGAACTCGAGGCGGTGCTGTGGTTGCCGATACCGCGGGGGTTTTACATCAAGCTAATCCTGTAGGTCTGGCCGCAGGACAAGTGGGTCAGCTGACGCGTTTGGGAGAACGAGTCAATAACCTAGGCAATCACATGACAGGGATCGGCGGCATGTGGGGCGTGGAGATGGCTGCTGGCGCAGTGCAGGGTTCGGAACTCAGTCCTTGGGATCATTTGGGACATGCGGTGACCGGCTATGTTCAGTCCACGATTGGATATGGTGTGGCTCGAGCGATTACCGGAGGACGCGTCCATAGCGCTCTCCACGATATGGTTGCTAAGGCGGAGGCCGCACCCGCTACGGAGACTTTGCCTACTGAAGTTCCCGCAGATGCCTCGGTGAGCGCCACCGCTCGGCCTATAGACCCGCGGCTGGCTGCAAGAGAGCCGAGTCGGCCAGTCCGTTTATTTAATCGGGCGATGGAAACCCTGTTCTCAGAGGGACAAGCGCCCGTCGCAACTGGAGCCGATGCTTTGCCCACCACGATTTTATTTAGTCCCCAACGTGGTACTTATATCGTTCCAGAGCAATTGTTTATTCGAGAGGCCCATGCTCAGGGTCTTTCTGAGTTTGTCGAGGCGCAGCAAAGCTCCTCGCAGGGTGTCCGATGGACCGTTGCTGAGGGAGGTTTGTCAGTAGAATTTGTTGCACAGCAGGGGGCTGGCGTTGTGGCGCGAATTCCCTGGACCATTGAGGGACAAGGTACTTTGGTCCACAATAGGCCCTATTCTTTAGGGGAGGGAACCACCTTCTCCCACGGCGAAAATCGCTATGTTGTGGAGCTTGGTGTCTCAGGACAACTTCAGGTGCGCTCGGAGGGTCTCTCTCCCTTTGAGCAAATGCTCGGTGGCAATGTCGAGGGTATGGCGGTCGAATTCACCGGTTCGGGAGGAGTGCGTTTGGAGTTTGAGGGGGGGGCAAAAGAATTGCCCTTGCTCGTCAATGGTCAAAGGCTTGCCCCGAGTAAGAGTTATGAATTGAAATTGGGAGATAGGGTGAGCGTGGAGGGAGGGGCTGTATTTCGTTTGAGCACTCCTGCCGAAACTCTTGCCCAAGAATTGCGTAACCAAATGGCGGAGCTGTCTCCTCAAGAGCAAGCCTCCTTGGCCGGTGCCCTACGCCGGGCAGATCCCGGGCGAGGTTTTACAACTCTGATGCAGCATCTGCTTTGGTATCCCGGTAAGGGAAGCGAGATCTTGCGCGCTTTTTTCAAGGGGGCCGTAGAACAGCGTCTGCCTCTGGAGGCCTACCCCGAAGAGTTAGGCCTACGTGAGACGGCCCAAAAGATTTTTGAGACCGAAGTGAGCGATCTCCAACGTCAGGGCTATTTGGGAGAAAACACTCCTGGCAGCGAGATTTTGCCCGTCGAGCAGCAGTTTTATTTGGGCTATGGAATTCGCATGGCGACCGCCAAGGTCGCGGCGGCAAAGACCTTCACCGAGTTACATGATGCGGTGGAAAGCCTGCCGCCCGTTCTTCAAACGGTGGGTGGGGTGTCTAGGCAGGTCGTGCTCGATGCGCTTCGTGTGCGATCCTTAGAAGAAAAACTTCAGGAAGCCGAAACCAAGACGGAGGCGGAATCACGTACTCCCGAGCAAACCGAGCAAATAGAAGCGATGAAGGCTGAATTGAGCGAGCTGCAAGAGCGCAACGCACAAGAATGTGATTTTCCGCAGACCGCAGGAATTGGGCAACGTGTCGCCGATCTACAGGAGGCGCAACGCTATCAAAACGAGCGAGTCAACTCGGGGACTCCAGAGGGGCAAGCGCAAAAAGACTTAGTGGTGCAACTCGTTCAGTTGCAGATGATGGGAAGACGGGCACGAAGAAAAGATAAGGGCGATTATAATCAGGCGCAGCAGCTCTTGCGCACTGCTCTCGATGGCTTAACTTCCAAGGGAAGACAAATGATCTTGCAGGGTAGCGATCCCAAGGTGGGTCCAGCCTTGTTGGAGGCTTATTTTGGTCCTGAGGGGAGTCGGGAATTGCCCACGGCCTACGAGGCCTACCGCCTTGCTACCTATATGGGACAGGCGGGCGTTGTAGAACCCATCCAGTTGCGTTGTATCCCTCAAGCCGAGGGTCTTCCTCTTCGGGCGGTCTTATTTCGCGGGGAAAATTCATCGGGATGGCCTCTAGTGCAAACCTTGCCGCCCGGGCGTCCCGTCGCCGAGCTTTTTCCCAACGCGAGCACCCTGAGTCAGTGGATTTCTGCGGCTCAAGCCGAGGTTCAATCGGGAGGGACGAATGCAGCTCCCCATCGCCAGGTAGCGGCGGATGGAACAATTACGTTTTCTACCTCGACGGTTTCTCCCCATGGGGTAGTCGAGACGGTCCTCACCTTGAATGCCCAGGGGCAGCTGCAATCTATGGGGTTGCGCTATAGTCTATACCCAACATCGGCGAATTCTGTGGAGCTTCCCCAGGTTCTTACACAACTGCAAAACTTACGTGTGGGTCAAAACCAAGTTGAAATCAAGCTGGAAGCCATAGAGCATCCCCATCGTTTTACTCCGAGCGTCCCTATGGATTTCGCGAGTCCTAGGGATATCGAACACGCTACCGTGGCCGCTTGGAGAGTGGTCAACTTCTTTGGTTCTTTATTCCATGATAGGGGAGTTTCTTTCCGAACCAGCCCTGACTCCACCCTTGCCCAGGGCTTGAGCACGGCCGCAGGAGGAGAGGTGATTCCTGAGTTGCCGACAAGGGGGTCGAGCCCTTCTCCTCAAGCAGCGCCAACGCCCGATGCTGCCTCTGGGGGGACTTCTACGGTGGGTGGGGCACCGAGTTCGAGACCGCGAGCCGACACCCAGCCTACAAGGCCGAGTCCCGCGTTGCCACAATGAAATCCTCCTTCGTGATAGGGCTGATGGCGGCTTGGGAAAAATGACCAAAAATCCCATGAAATTCGCCTTCGATGCTTGAACTTTCAGCAACTTCGCTGAGTCGGGGCCGATACAGTCCTCAGTTTTGTTCAAAAGGGTCTCAAGGGTAAGCGTCAGTATCGGGTTTTGTATTTTTTACTGTTTAACGGTGTGCCGGGAGTGTCTTAATCATGTCAAATGGCAATATTCCTCGTTCGTTACGAAAGGCTTTAGCGGATCGTCAGGAAAATCAGGGGGCGTTGTTTCCCACAGAGGCATTGTTGGGAGATGCGTCGACACCAGACGACGACCTTAAGTTGTTCCTCAAAGATCCAGAATCGTCTTTGCAACAAAAGGACTTGTCAG
>DALYDW010000062.1:0-11345 GCA_031972915.1 bacterium | reverse complement strand
TTAGAAGGCTTGTGCTCTATCCAGATGAGCTACGGGCGCTTAGGGTCCGGCCTATACCCTTGGAGCATTTCTAAATCCAGAAGCTTTTCACCTAAAAATTTGACCCAAAATAGCGGCCTCCGTCACCCCTCCCCCCCGACGGCCATCATCCTGTCACTGTCTGAAATAAGCTCTCCCCACAAAAACGCACGTATTGAAATCATTCCCTCGCCCACTCAAGAAATACCCGGATTATCTCACCCAGGGTATGGGGGTCTCCGGCACCGTGAAATACTCCATCTTTCACATCGCAATACATCCAAGGACTTTGAGGATCCCTATCTCCGATACGATAATTTTTCGTGACCCTAAGAAAAGGCCTCTCCAAAAGTTTAGTGCCCCGCAAGTCAATCTTGACCCACCAACCAGGGTTATCACACGACTCAATCTTGATCCCATGTTGGTGCTCCCACTCACCGTCACATTGAGACCGAAACCAATTTTGTAATTCTTTGATGGTGTCCCCATTAGACATTGTTGCCCCCATTGGAACGAGCCTAAAACTCAATGCACCCCATCGCTCAGCTGGCTACATAGATCGATATTCAAGTAATTTTCTTCGGGGTCACCGAAAAGGACCCCGAGCCTATGGCAATTAATCTCTTGTCCGAAGAATGAATTTTCATTTCAGCAACCGTGAATCAACCCGCATTATCGAGATGGGTCGCCAGAACACCCCCGTGAATATCATCCAAAGAATGATCAAATTTTGGATCCTAGGGCATTGTAAAAACTGCTTCGCGATTTTGATTAAACTCAAGCCTCATGCCAAATGCCCGGCTCATGCGGCTTTGATAAAAGAGATCTATTATTTTTTTTAAATCTTCATTCATAATTTTCTTCTTCAAAGGCCATCTCACGAATTATCTCAACGAAAATCTACGACAGCTCAGAACCACGTAAAGGCTTGAAATGAGGTCGCGTCAGTTATTTTTCGAGAAAAATTTACCATCACAAACTTAATATGAGCCCGATAGGGCCCCAGTCCATCGCCCCAAACTTGGAAGGTTCGTGCACCTATCGAGATAAGCTACGGACGGTCGGGGGCCGACTGCTGAATCCATAAACTTTTCGCCTATAAAAGGGGGGACGGAGGTCGCGTTTTTTACTGATCCACGCTTGGAATTTTCGTGAGTGATAAATTTTACGGTTCGAAAAATGTAAGACGGAGCCCCCCGGGCAACCGGGGGTTTTTTATCGTAATTAACAAACGCCTTTAAGGCGTATTTTTACATTAATTACATACGCCAAAAAGGCGTACTAACGTCTAATGAACGGAACGATGGTTATCTTAAGCAAGCAAGCAAAGAAAGATCTTCAGAAGGTTCCGACCCATGTTGCTGATAAACTTGACGAATGGATGGAGGCTGTTGAGGAGGAAGGTATTCAAAGCATCAGAAAGCGCCCTGGCTATCATGATGAGCCCCTCAAAGGACACAACGCCAGGGGCAAAGATCAATTAGGTTAAGCAAGGCTTACAGAGCGATTTACGAACTGAAAAAAGACAATCAAGTGGAATTCTTGAGTGTCGAGGAGGTCAATAAACATGAGTACTAAAAAGAGCGAAGCGAGGAAGTATCTCGAAAAATTCACAAGCGGCCCATTGACCATTGGTCGCATGCTGGCCTCGACCCGAAAGGGTGAAGAGCTAAGCCAAGCCGAGTTTGCCAAAAAATTGGGAATGACGGCCTCGGCACTTTCCGACATCGAGACGGGGCGGAAGAATGTGAGTCCCGAGCGAGCTGCCCGGTTCGCTAAGGTTCTAGGTTTAAGTGAGAGGCAATTTATAAGGGTTGCATTGCAGGATGCGCTGAACAGGGCTGGGCTAGATAAATATCAGGTTATTATTCAGGCAGCTTAGGATGGGGGCTGAAATGGATTTTTTGCTAGTTGAGGATAATAGCTCCCAAAGTCTCAATTCCCTCAATTCCAATATTTTCTGGTAGCACAGCTCTCAAACACTCCAACATAACTAAAACTCAAAAAGAGCTAGTGAGCCTTTTAAAACTCTTCTTTCGTAGCATCCTTGTTTTATGGAGCTATCCTCTTTCGTCAAAAAATTGCGAATGTCTTCAAGAGTCCAACGGACATGGGAAACCCCATCCATCTTCCTCAGGTCATTTTGAGTCTTGCCCAGCAGATCAAGCCACAGGGCTTGACGGGTCGCCGAGGTATTGATACCGAAAGTAAGGAAAGGTTGAATCTGTCATGTCCAATTTTCAAGATATTCTCAAACAGGCCAAGGCCAACATCTCCGAAATCGATGGAGAGGCCCTACAAAAAAAATTGACCTCCGCGCACAAGCCCGCCCTCGTTGATGTTCGCGAAAAAGACGAACAGGCCCGAGGCATCCTGCCCGGTGCCACGCTGATTCCCCGTGGTTTTTTAGAACTCAAGATCGAAGACGCCTTTCCCAAAAAAGACCAAGAAATCGTCTTGTACTGCGCGGGTGGTGTGCGTTCCGCCTTGGCGGCCCGCTCTCTGCAAGACTTGGGCTATAAAAACATTCATTCCCTCATTGGGGGCTACACCCAGTGGGCCCGGGAGGGCCGCCCCACGGTTAAGCAAACCTTTTTAGACGCCCAAAAATTAGAACGCTATGCCCGGCATCTCTCCATGCCCGAAGTGGGCGAAGCGGGACAAATCAAGCTGCTCAATGCCAAGGTATTTTTAGTGGGTGCGGGTGGCCTGGGATCGCCCACGGCCTATTATTTAGCAGCGGCAGGTGTCGGCACTTTGGGCATTGTCGATGACGACGTGGTAGATCGCAGCAATTTGCAACGACAAATTCTCCATAATGAATCTCGCATTGGTGAACCCAAGGTCGAATCGGCCAAAGAGACCCTCAAAGCCTTGAACCCCGACGTCAACATCGTGACTTACCATCAAAAACTCTCCAGCGAAAACGTCATGGAGATTTTTAAAGATTACGATGTAATCGTGAACGGCTGCGATAATTTTCCCACCCGTTATCTCATCAACGATGCTTGTGTGTTTCTCAATAAAACCTTAGTAGACGCCAGCATCTTTCGCTTTGAAGGACAAATCACCGTCCACAAGCCTCACGAAGGCCCCTGCTATCGCTGCCTCTATCCCGAACCGCCTCCGCCGGAGATGGCTCCCTCGTGTTCAGAAGCAGGTGTCTTTGGCGTATTGCCGGGTATCATCGGTTGTTTGCAAGGTATCGAAACCCTCAAAGTCATCTTGGGCCTGGGCCATCCTTTGGTGGGACGCTTGCTCGTGGTAGACACCCTCGCCATGAAAATGCGTGAGATGAAAATTCGACGCGACCCCCATTGTCCCGTATGCGGAGATGCGCCCACAATCAAAGAGCTGATCGATTACGAGGGATTTTGTCGGCTGGCTGGTGGCGACCGCTAAGAAAAATCGAAAATCTGGCTGCGTTACAGCGCTGCCAACACCTCCTCTACGTGCCCCTTAACCTTCACTTGGGAGAAAATTTTTCGAATCACGCCCTGCTTATCGATGACAAAAGTAGAGCGAACGATTCCCATAAATTTTCTTCCCATAAAAGTTTTCATTTGGTGCACGCCGTAGGCATCGGCCACCTTTTTATCTTCGTCAGAAAGCAAAATGATTTTGAGAGATTCTTTTTCGATGAATTTTTGATGTCGGGCCGGACTATCGAAGCTGACCCCTAAAACCACCGTATCTTTGCGCGAAAATTTTGCCTTGGCCGCGCTAAAATCGCAAGCCTCCTGGGTACAACCGGGGGTCAAATCTTTAGGATAAAAATAGAGCACCACGTTTTTTTCACCGCGAAACTCGCTTAAACTCACAGAAGTTCCAGAAGCATCAGGCAAAGTGAAATTAGGGGCAAGATCACCTTCTTGCAATGACGTCATAAAAACTCCTTTTTTGGGGAAAACACAAAAAGCAAAACGTCGCGCTCATCCGAACGGATCAAGACCGTAGTTGCCGCACCACTAAATCGCCAAACTCCGAGGTACCACGTTCGCCCCCTAAGTCTCGGGTGCGGTTTTTAACCTGTGCCAAGGTTTTTTCGATGGCGCTCTCCAAACGAGTCGCCCATTTTATCTCGCCCAAATGACGCAATAGCATAGCAAAGCTCAACAAAATCGCCGTGGGATTGGCCATACCCTTGCCAGCAATATCCGGCGCCGAACCGTGCACCGCCTCGAAAACCGCATAACGCGAACCAATGTTGGCTCCAGGCACCAACCCCAAGCCTCCCACCAAACCCGCACATAAATCGGAAATAATATCCCCGTAGAGATTTTCCATCAGCATGACATCGAAATTTTCAGGACGTGTCACCAACTGCATGCAGGTGTTGTCGACAATCATTTCGGCGTAGTCGATACTGGAGTAGCGCTTCGCGATTTTCCGGGAGCAATCTAGAAATAACCCATCACCAAGCTTGAGAATATTGGCTTTATGAATGGTCGTAACCCTCTTTCGTCCCTGTCGCTTGGCATAGTCAAAGGCGTACTTAGCAATCTTCAAACTCGCCGCACGGGTTACGACCTTAAGGCTCTCCACAACCCCTGGGGCTATCTCGTACTCCAAACCCGCATAAAGACCTTCGGTGTTTTCGCGCACAATCACCAAATCGACATCACTGTAGCGACTCACCCCAGAAATACTACGCACCGGCCTTACGTTGGCATAAAGTTGCAACTGTTTACGCAAGGCCACATTCACCGAACTAAAACCTTGTGCAATGGGAGTAGTGACAGGCCCCTTAATCGCGACGCGATTCTTTTTGATCAAGCGCAAGGTCGCTTCGGGCAAAACCGATTGGTATTTCTCAAATGCAATGGCCCCCGCCCACGCCTGCTCGAATCGGATAGGCAAACCAGTGGCGGCGGCCACCTTGCGTAACTCGGCGCAAATTTCAGGACCGATGCCGTCCCCCTCGATTAAAGTGATAGAATACGTCTTACCCATAGCCTTTTAATAAAGCGCAATCGAATACGGACTTTTGTCACTGGGATGATTATTTAAAAGATAGTCTTTATCGACGATGAAATGTTCCCGGGTATAGCCAACCTGCTCGACCTTTTTAGTATCCATGCGAATCGCATCGCAAGGACAGGCCTCGACACAAAGCGAACAATAAATACAGCGCAACAAATTGATATTGTACACGGCTGGATACTTCTCCACCCGAGGATCAGGATGCTCGGCGGCCACAATCTCAATACAATTCGAAGGGCAAGCCGTAGCGCAGAGCATACAGGCCGTACAACGGGGACTCTCGTCGGGTCGCTGCATCAGTCGGTGTTCGGCCCGGTATCCCTCGGGAATGGGTTTTTTCACCTCGGGATATTCGTAGGTGATAATATTTTTGGGACGGAAGATATTTCCGACGGCATGGCGAAGGGTAATCCACATTCCCTTGGCAATGGCCCCCAAATAGATACGGTCAAAAAAACTCAATTGGGGTCGTTTTACCACGATCATAGTTTGTTCCTCGGTAGGAGAATCAGGGGAAATTTAAAAACCCGCTCCGTACTTAAAGTGTTTTTTCGATCAAGCCGAAAGGACACTCCTGAAACCAGGCCGGCCCTACCTAAAATTGTAAAAAATCACAAAATAAATCCGGGGCCCACCCTGCTATGTCAGGCTTCGGCTTGCAACCCCTTTCCCTTGGATAAAACCTATCGCCCAACTAATTTTGACGACTCCCCAGAAACCGGACAATTCGATTGACCGGCTTCCAGAGCCCCCACTATAGCTTGCCCACCTTCAGTAAATTCTCTAGGTTGAAAAGAGACTGTCGAAATTATCGCGTCTCAGTAATTTTTTTTCTTATCTATCACAAAGGGAGACTCTAACCATGGTTCAAGTACAACAAAAGGCCCCAGGATTTAAGGCCACAGCGGTATTGGGGGATAATTCCTTTAAAGAAATTTCTCTCTCCGATTACCAAGGCAAGAAAGTAGTACTATTCTTCTACCCCCTCGATTTTACTTTTGTTTGCCCCACAGAAATTCTGAAATTCAATCAGAAATTGGGTGAGTTCCACAAGCGTAACACCGAAGTGCTCGGGGTATCCATCGATAGTCAGTTCTCCCATCTGGCCTGGAAAAAAACTCCGGTCAAAGAAGGTGGATTAGGTGAAATCAAGTACCCCTTAATCGCCGACGTCACCAAGGATATCAGCCGATCTTATGGAGTACTCTTAGAAAGCGCCGGCATCGCCTTGCGTGGGTTGTTCTTGATCGACGAGACAGGCGTATTACGCCACATGGTCGTCAACGATTTGCCTTTGGGCCGCAATGTAGACGAGGCACTTCGCATGATCGATGCCTTAGATTTCTTCCAAAAACATGGGGAAGTGTGTCCCGCCGATTGGAAACCCGGCGACGCCACCATTAAGCCCACCCCCAAAGATTCTCAAGAATACTTCTCTAAACAGGGATAAGTCTTCGAACCGGTGCACGACATGTCCCTTGTCAATCGAGGGACATGTCGTAAACCTTGGGTTCTTCTTCGTAATCCACAATCATCAATTCTTGCCGCATCGACTCAGTACACTGAGGGGGATATAAGCAATCCATCAGGTCGGTTAATTCTTCGTGATCAGTACCTTTGCGCACGGCAGCTAAACCGTAAATCACCTCGCCATCATCCACCACCGAGAGCGAGCCCACCCGGCGCCCATCTTGAACGGTCCACAAATCCCATACCTCCCCCGCCCCCGCATGAGCAATGCGAGTAGCATAAAAGGTTCTTGGTTCGTTGCGCGTAATCGGTGTCACTTTTGAATTGCGTGCCATGACCCATCCTTATCAATACTCATCGGCTAACTACCCTAGCCCAAACCCAAAGCGCTTATTGTAAAGCGTGCAGCGCGCCCTACCAATGGAGCGGCATCCACCACAAGCCTCTTTTACAAGCTGAGCCAAGCTTAAGCCATCCCTACCCTTTCACAGTCAAACCCTGTGAAAAAAAACAAAATGAAATCAGTTTCCGTAAACTTGACAGAAAAGCACCTGCGCTCTTAGAAGATAGCCCATGGCTTTTCTCTTTCAATGGATCTACCTGCTTTCCCTCTCCCTTTGGGTGGGTAGCATTTTCTTTTTTTCCTTTGTCACCACCCCGGCACTTTTTTCTTCCCTGCCTCGCGACATCACCGGATCAGTCTTAGAACTACTTTTTCCCCGCTACTACCAAGTGGGTTATGGGGCGGGCGGACTGCTCTTGCTGAGTACCTTTCTCGAATCTTTCTTTGCCCGACAAATTCCGTGGATACGGCTCGCCCTTGTTTTACTGATGTTAGGCTGCACTTGTTACGCAGGTTTAGAATTGCGACCCAAAATTCACCAATTAAAAGTAGAAATGAAATCCGTAGACGAAGAAACCGATCTGGGAAAAACCCTCAATGCTCGTTTTGGCAGTCTGCATGGACTCTCTGTCGTACTCAATCTTATCGTGCTCACCGGCGGATTATTTCTTTTAGGAATCGTCGCGTTACGCCTACGGGCCTAACAACCAAGCTACTCTGCCCATAGACGCCGAGCCTGGCCGATCAAACCATGACATCCAGAAACCGTAGCGACGATAACTGTTTTTAAATCGGCTCTAGAAATTTTTTCTAAAAAGCTTTCAAACTCGTAAAAGATCCGTTCCATAGGAATGGTGCCAACTCCATGAACTCGGTGTTGGCACTGCAAAATATGCCAAGAGCACGTCTCTTCCTTTTGAGCAAAAGCCATCTCCAACGTGGTTTTCATATCCCAATCGCGTAACTGTTGAATAGCCGGACACCGAGCAGGCTCAATACAATTTACAGGGCACTGCCATTGAGCAAAGCTCACGGCCAAAGACCCCGATTCGAGAGGAAAGACCACGGGGATCGGCAACTGTTCGAGAAAAGGCTCAACAGCCCAATCCCATTGAGGATACAAACGCCGCGCCGCGGTCAAAAATCCCAACAATAAAAGATGGGGAGAAAGCGGCGAAGGAATCCAATGATCCTGACGCGCCTCTGGCGCTTGCAACTGGTTTACTAAATAATCGGCAAGATAATCGGTCCAATCTTGCACCACCAATTCTACACCAATCCCTCCAAGTGCTTTTTGCTCCCATAAACAGTGTGGGTTATGGTCAATGAGTCGGATCCCGCTAAACTCCAACCAACCCAAATCTCGAGCACGAAGTAACCACTGGGCGTACTGGCTGCCAAAACAACCTCCCCCCACACCATGAAAATAACGCACTGAAATTTTTTCTCGAAGCTTCACGACCATATTCCTCCGTCCACTTCACCGTAAAAGTTATGGGATACCTCCCCGGAGTTTTAGGCTATAATGTGGCCCAATGACTAAACCAAGTCTGCAGTTGGGCTTTTATCTTCTAGAAGCACTGTACCGACGGGGCGCCCGCCACCTTTGGGGTATTCCCGGGGATTTCGTATTAAACTTTTTCCTCGCCATCGAAGCTTACCAAAAACTGCAGTTGATTTCTTTATCCCACGAACCAGGCCTCGGTTTCGCCGCCGACGGCATGAGTCGCATCACTCGACGGCTTACCCCCGTGGCCGTTACCTTTGGCGCAGGGGCCCTCAATACGGTCAATGCCATCGCTTGCGCTTATGCCGAAAGATCGCCGTTAGTAGTGATTTCCGGAGCCCCCGGCTTACAAGAACGCCAGGCAGGGCTACTCTTTCATCATCAAGCCAAAACCTTGGAGAGCCAACGCAAAATTTTTCGAGAGATCACCTGCCATCAAGCCTGTCTCGAAAATCCCAGCACAGCCGCCTCGGAAATAGAACACGCCTTGGATTTGGCCGAGCAACTCTCCTCGCCTATTTACCTAGAGCTTCCTCGGGATCTGGTGTTTGAAAAAATTTCTCCACCCTCTCAAAATTTTCCACCACTTCCGGAAAATGCCGAGGCCATCGAAGCCGCAGCACACGAAATCCACGATCGCCTACATCGCGCCATCCACCCAGTTTTGATGGTGGGCGTCGAAGTTCATCGACTCGGACTAACTGAACAGGTCGTGAAATTGGCCGAACGCTTGAGAATACCCGTGGTTTCTTCTTTCATGGGGCGTTGCACCTTTCCGGTGGATCATTCCCAATTTTTTGGAACTTATCTGGGGCCAGCGGGCGAACGTAGCACCATGCAACTAGTTGAAAAATCCGATGCCCTATTTTTGTTGGGGGTCTTACTCAGCGATACCAATATGGGGCTACGTCTCAAAACCCTAAAGACCGATCATCTTTTGCATACACTGTCCCGACAAGTTCGAGTGGGACACCATCTTTATCAAGATATTCCCTTAAAAAAACTCCTCGACTCTTTGTTGAAACTAACACGACCCCTCAAAAAAATCGTACAACCCGCTCGCCATACCAAGCCCATCACAACACCGCGTCCCGTGGGATACAGAAGACCTCTAACACCAGAAACTCTCATCGCTACCCTCAATCAATTTTTTCAGAAACAGGGTCCCCTCCCCGTTGTGTCCGATAACGGAGATTGCCTGTTCGCATCCCTCGACCTCCACACCCCCACTCAAATCGCCTCGGGCTACTATGCCACCATGGGGTTTGCCGTACCGGCGGGCATGGGAATGCAAGTAGCCTCAAAACAACGTAGCGTCATTCTCGTAGGGGATGGAGCCTTTCACATGACCGGCTCCGAAATCAGCTATTGCCCACGATTGGGAATCAATCCCATTGTGATTGTTTTCAACAACGCCCGTTGGGAAATGCTCCATACCCTCAAACCCGAAGGACGCTGCTACGATCTCCCCCTATGGGACTTTGCAGAATTGGGCGCCCTATGGGGAGGCCGCGGCTTCACGGCTCAAACCCCGCAACAACTAGCCGAGGCCTTGCACCTGGCCCAACAAGAAACTCGCTTCGTCATCATCGACGCTCAGTTGCCCAAAGGCAGTTGTTCGCAACGACTTAAAAAATATTTGGGTCAGGTGGGAAAACAAAATCGTCCGAAAAAAAAATCTTCTTCGGTCGACAAAAAACACCCGAGAGCCCCTCGAAAGTAAGCGCAGCAAGGATGGCTTTTGTTTAGGGAGAGAATTTACGGAAGTTTTTCTTCGAGAGAGTCGCTGGGTTCTTCTTCTGATGGCTCTTGCTCGTCATCACGGCCTCGCCCGCCTTCGTCTTGCTCTCTTTCTAAGCGCGCCCAACGAGCCTCGCGTTGTTTTTCTTTATGTTCCCAATAAGCCTCTTGGTCTTTTTCTCCCAAGGTAAAAAAGTACCGTTCCAATTCTTCCATACCTAAAACTGCCGAAAGCAAATGGAGATACTTCACGTCATTTTTGGGATTATTGGGATCAGTCAAGTTAGAAGGCAATACAACCGAATCTCCGAAGATCTGCAAAGCACCGGAGACGAGTCTCGAGGAGGAATAACTCAAGAGGCCTTGAGCCGCCTTCGCCACCTCACCTTTGGCTTGCCCAAGCGGAAGCGCTTGAGCTGAATCCTTCGCCACAGGAGCGGAGTTTTCTTCTTTTAAGGGAGTCGTAGAATTGATGAGCGGAGGAACCTGTGGTCCCGAAATCTTAGACATGGGGCCATCTTATCACGCCAAAGACCATAGACAACTTAAAAGGCCGAAAACTTTAGGAAATAAATAGAACTTAAAATCAAAAGTCAGCGCGTCATTCATTTATTCGTCTTTGCGACGAAAACCATCCTGAATATGGGTAAGCTTTTTGAGGTCTTGTTCTTGAATATCGAAGTCTTCGTGACCTTCTAATTCGGAATCCTTGGCATGCTTAATGGCTGTGGCCATGGTGCGCCACACCGAATCATCCAACTTCTCGTAGACCAAATCGTAGAGCATCGTGAGAAGCTCCACTTGTTTGTCGGGGGGAAGAGCTAGAACACGCCGTTTAAAATCTTCATAATCGCGAATCGGTGGAATGTTTTTACTCATTGCGCTGTCGTCCTCTGCTCCACTGCCCCCAAAGGACTCTGACTATAGCAGACTACACGCACAATTCGTAAAGCTTTTGCAGCAAGGCCAGGGGGGGAGGAGTGACTTCCTCTAAGGTGCGAGAGAGATGCCCTTCCGCGGTGTCGGCAACGCCACACACCGTCAACTTAGGAGCGACCAAAACTCTTCCGGCAATTCCATGAACACGACCGAGACCTAAGGAGGTCAAGCGGTCTAAAGAACGACTGGCTTCCGAAGCATTGTTGGGGGCCTTCCCGACCACCGCGGCTTTTCTTCCCTTATCGGACAACGCCGGGGGCTGCCCGGGCACTCCATACACTTCACCGATTTTACTGGTCAGAATCTCAAAACGATTAGGAAGAATTTTTTCGGAAGCCATGGAAT
>DALYDW010000061.1:935-11377 GCA_031972915.1 bacterium | reverse complement strand
TGCCCACAATATGCCCACGATTGAGCCGATATTGACCCGTTATTGACCTGACAATGACCTGATGGAGCACATCAGAACACTATTAAGGTCTATTGTTTTTCAATTAGTTAGGGGCACGAAACGAGAATGGAGAAAAGTTTATAGGTAATTTGGGAGCAGGAGGTCGCCGGTTCGAGTCCGGCCACCCCGACATTCATTTTCAAGTAGTTAAAATCGCTTCCCGCTGAAACAAAACCTGTCCCTATTCTATTGCCACTAGCTGACGACGTGACCCTACAGGGGCTTTAGCTTTAGTTTTTTATCTCTTACATTTTCGGGAGTAGATTGTGAGTTGAATGAGTTTTTTTATTCACCAGCGCTACTGGCGGGTTCTTCTAACTGAAACGGCTTGAGGCCAGGGGACTCTTTTTGATTCGCCCGTGCCGTGCCCGGCATGATTGGAAAGAGCGGATCGAATTGGACCATGATCGAACGAAGTTGTTCGATGGGCTTTGGATCGCCGGTGAGTTTTACCTGACCGGATGCTTCCAGCTCTTCGAAAGTTTTAACGCCCATCATGATCAGATCCAAATCACTGCGATTGATGGTGATCGTCAGGTCGGGATTTTTTGCCTGCACCCCTTTGATGTTCGTCAGCGTGGCATTGCTCATCTCTACCACGTATTTCTCTCCGTTGTCTGGCGTCACCAAATTGATAGTAAACTTCATTCCCTCGGCCTTCTTGCTGTCCATTCGAATGCCCAAAAAATCTAGCCAACGTTCCGTCGACATCGCCCGGATCATGTCCGGCCCGCTTGAAGATGGAGGAACACCGGCAGGCAAACCCGAACGTAGTTCATAGGCCGCTGCCAGAAAGCTGTTTCGCACACTAGGACTTTCCATCTGGTAGCCAATTTGCTCAAACGCGTCGGCCAATAATTCTTTGGCCTCTCGATTTTCAGGCTCGGCATACACCAGTTTGTTCAGGATCTCCGTGGCCTCAAGATACTTCCCCTGATCATAAAGCTCTTTTCCCTTATGGATGATCTTGGACGAGCCACCCATCATTTCGACATAGAGCGGAGCGGAATCGCTCGGTGAGAGAGGGATTAAGGTAGTCGGATTGGCATCCCAAAAGCCAAGATAGCGATTCAGCACACCACGGCTATTGTGCATTTCACTACCGTGGTACATTCGGGCGGCCCATTGCTGCTGCAGACTCTTCGGCACTTTATAGACATTGTGGATCTCATTGATCGTCACGCCCTGATTGGCGAGATGCAGAACCTCGTTATTGAGATTTGCGTAGATGTCACGCTGCGCTCGCATGACTTCTTGAATGCGCGCATTACCCCAGCGAGGCCAACTATGGGAGGCAAACATCACCTCGGCCTCCATACCAAAATGATATAAGGCCTCGTTAATATACTTCGACCAATTCAAAGCGTCGCGCACCAGAGCGCCACGTAGCGTGTAGATATTGTGCACGGTACCCGTAATATTCTCGCCGGCCCAGAAGGCCTTGAACTGGGGAAAATAAGTGTTCATTTCCGCTGGAGCCTCGGTATTCGGCGTATTTTGAAAGACCATCTTGACGCCATCGATCTCTAGTTCTTCGATTCCCTTGTCAATGATTCGGGTTGGCGCGATCAATCCGGTATTCCCAATGGCAACATTCTTACCGATCGATTGGTCCACATGGGCGAAAGGGTTGCGAGACAGCAGCACTCCGTATTGGTAATGCAAACGCCGATTCATGGCATTGCCCGCATAGACGTTCTCAGAAATCGCGTGCTCCATAAAGCCCACCGGCGCGATGATGGGAACCTGACCGCCGCGCACAGCCGATTCATCCACCACCCCCCTCACTCCGCCAAAGTGATCGCCGTGGGAATGAGAATACACGACCGCCACCACCGGGCGCTTACCGAGTTTTTCGTTAACAAAGGCAAGGGCCGCGCGTGCGGTTTCTTTTGTGGTTAAGGGATCGAACACAATCCAACCACTGTCCCCTTTGATGACGGTAAAATTAGCCAGATCAAAACCACGCACCTGATAGATCCTGTCCGGCACAACTTCGTAGAGACCATAGGCCATATTGAGAATGGCCTGCCTCTGCAACGACGGATGAATGCTATCGAAATCCTTACCCTGCAAAAGGAACTGATAGCTTTCCATATCCCATGCGACGTTACCGGCGTCGGCCATGATTTTCTTAAAAGGAGGCTCGGCGATAAAGCCCCTTTTGGCTTCTTCGAAATCTCTTTTATCCTCGAAGGGCAGAGTCGCACTGAACCCTTTTCTAAGCTCAATGGTGAACTTGGAGGGCGGATTGACCTGTACCTTGGAGGGCTGACTTTCCGTGGGTATGGATTCGGGAGGAGCCTTCTGCCGTGGAGTGCCGCAAGCCACTCCCCCAATAGCAATCCCAAACGAGAACGCGATAACCCATGTCAGCTTTTCGGAGTTTCCCATGACAGCCCCCTAAAATAGCCAATTCGACGATTTTCTTATTGATCATTTGTCGGCGAAAACTCACGATAGGATTCTCCTATTTCTTAGAATCCGCAAATAGATAATTGGGACCTCGTTTGATGAAAGCTCCCTATCGAAGAATTCTACGTTGGATATTTCTCATCGCCGCGCTCACTCTCTTGGTGGGCGTCATTGACTTCGCGCTTCGAAACTTCAGCGGCATGGGCCCCGTGCCCTCGCGATCGGCCTTCGTCGGAAGATTGCCCGGCGTTCCAGACGGCGACCAGCGTCGTTTTCGTTTTTTTTACGCGACAAATCGAATCAACGACGCAGAAACCTTTGATGATCAGGGCAATAAAATAGGAGACGTGATTTCAACCGGAAGTTTTGAAGTGCAGATTTCACCCTACCTGCCAATCCAGCCCAGGGTTTGGTTCGACCAGAAATATTTAAAATGGGTGGGACATCGGGAACTACCTCGAGATCAATTTTTAGACGAACTGCGAACGGCTGTGCAGGCTTCTCCGCAAAAATCATTATTGATCATCGTTTGGGGATTTCGGGATTGGTTTCGCTCCGCCGCTCTCAAAACGGCCTATACCGCCTTCGTCCTGGACATCGACACCCCCGTACTTCTGTTTGATTGGCCTGGAAATCAAGGCGACGGCCCCCGGGGCTATGCCAATGCCCGGAACTTAGCCACACAAAGTGGCCCTGACTTGGGTAAGACCCTGGCTGACGTCATCCACAACACCGGCGCAGAACGCGTGTGGGTGGCAGGCAGTAGCCTCGGTTGCCAAACTATCTCGGACGCCTTTGCCTGGATGGCGGAACAAGCTCATCTCTTCGGAGATGAAATAAAAATCGACCACGTCGTATTTTCAGCGCCAGACGTCTCGGCACAAGCCTTCGATGACAAATTCGCGGCACGCATTCAAAAATTATCCCGTCACTTGACCGCCTATGTCAGTTCTAACGATCGAGCCCTACTCATGAGCCATTGGCTCAATCGCGGCAGACGACTGGGCCGCACCGCCGAGGTCGCAATCCCTCCCGAAAATCGAAGCGAAGCCTATGAATTCGAAGAAGCTGTAGAGCTTCTAGATCTGCAAAAGAAGGGCGTAAGAAACATTTCGGTCGTAGATGCTACCCCAATCAATCGAACCCGAAATCTGCATCATTTTTTCACGGATTCACCCGAGTTTTTTGATGATTTATTCCTTCGGCTCCAACAACCTGATAAGGGCCTAAACCGCCTGCTTCATCCACTCCGCACCAAAGAGGGGAACAGCTATTGGATTCTGTGGAATAATCAATAAGAGGAAAGCACGTCTCTGTACCTTATTTTCGCCTTGGCTTCCGTGCCCAATTTAAGCACTCGATTAGGATTTTCTACTTCGGCTCTCACCTCCACCGACTGGTCTTCGTTTAACTCGGGTCCAATGAACGAAATCTTACCTGAAAACTCTTGAAGCTCCCCACTTGCCACTCTCCCCTGAACTTCCATTCCCATTTTTAAAAAAGAAACTTTATCTTTCGACACATAAAAACAAAACTCGATCGGATCGACTCGAGAAATCTCCACGAGCTGCGTCCCCTCCTCAATTGTGTCTCCATCGGAAACGGAAACCTGCTGAACCAAACCTTCCCATGGAGCAAGCAAGACCCTGCTGGAAATTTCTTTTTCTAACAGGGCAATCTCCGCTTGAATACGATCCACCTTGGCTTCTTCCAGAGACAAACGATTTTCTAAAAACGATATAAGTTGTTGATCCGGCGAATTTGTGACCTCTGGAACTTCTTCCTTCAACTCCTCTGGAGTTTCTCCAGCCACATTGTCTGAAATGGCCACCGCGTCCACACCAGAAACCGTAGGAGATATGCCCTCACTCTGGATCGTCTCACGTTCGCCTGACGGAGGAGACCCGTCGACCCTTTCTCGAACCCCATAGGAAGGCCATACTCCACCAGCATCTTGAGGGTCCTGGGCGTTCGCAATCACGTCACCTTCAATCTCGGGCCAAATTCCACCCGCATCAACAGGGGTAAAGTTAACATTTTGGGCCAAACGCTCAAAAGTGGGAATGGGCTCAGGAACCAAGTATTCGTCGTTCAAAAGCTCATCTTCCTCGGTATTCGAACTTTCCTCCATTGAGTCTTCGGATTCTGCCATCGCGGAGAGCCTCGACAACTCGCCTTGAGTCGCTTCGACCCCCTTCTCTGCGGAAGCCAACTCTTCACTTTTTTGGTCTAGATCCGCAAATAATTGATCTTCCACAATGGTCATCAAAGGATATCCGGAGGGAACAATCTGTCCTCGGGTCACCGATAGGTTCTCAAGACGACCTTTAAAATGACTTGTGAGAGAAAGACGCTGACTGGGAGAAAACTTTCCCTCCACCTCCATCTCTATGGAAGCATCGAGCTCTTTTTCATCGGGAGGAGGTGAAGGCGACAGCAGGAGAACACCCGAATCTTGTGAGTAGGACTTGCCGCAAACCAACATCAAACAAAACAAGAACAGGCGAAGCGTTCGAACGATAAAAGACTTGCCCATCTCGCCATTGTATAAAAAGGCTTCCCCCGATAAAAGTTTTATCAGGCAAGAGTCCCTTTCGGCGGAAAAAAGATTTTAACTAAAAAATTCAAGACTAACTTGTAGAAAATCTGCTCTGGCTTTACCATGGAGGACCGGCGCTTTTAAAATGAGCTTAGTTTTACTTCGTAAAATTCCCAATCCTCGAAAGAAATTCCTTGCCTCTCAATCTGAGTGAAGCCCCTTCAAAAAATTTTAAGATTTTCAGATATTATGAAGCACGATTTAAAATACCAAGTTTTTTCAATCCTTTTCGAAGCAAAAAACTCCCTAAATCGGGATAATTTTCTGCTCCGTAATATTTTTTTAAATAGGCAGGAAAACTTTTATAAAGCTGGGAAGCATTCTCACTTTTTCGACTCTGACTGTAACGGTTCCATAAAACAGGAAGAATTCCCCAAAAACCCTGAGGACGAGACAAAATCTCCATCTCTCGGTATTGCCACGCTGGGCTCTCCAAAGAAGATAATCGATCGAGAATCTCTCTTGGAATGGCTGCAGAAAAACGCTCGGCAAGATACATTAAAGTGACTTGCAATGTAGGAGTCGCATCCAAAGCCCTTCCCATTTCTAAAACCCTTTCCCAATCAATAAGACCACTCTTAATGAGAAAAAGAGCATCTACAACCCAACGCAAGGAAGAGGAAGGTGCCCAAAGCGCCCCATGCAAACAGGCGTGCAAAAGATGGTCGGCGGGATCCAAGGTCATAATTTCTTGTCCCTGATAATCTAAGCTTCGAACCCGATTCCAAAAAGGCTCATCGTAATATGAATGACAACGTTGAGCCAAAACATGCCAATGCAAATCTAAATCTTCTCCATCCTCGCTCTGAAAGTGCTCGGCGTGATGCAAATCGATAGAAAATTTCTCATCCTGCAAAAGAGGTTTCCACCCTAAGTCCGATAAAATCTTTCGAGCTGCTGGCAAATGAGAAACAGGAACCAGAACATCCAAATCTCCCATGCCACGCAAACCAAAATCACGATAGACCAACAGCGTGAGAGCTGCTCCTTTGAGCAATAAGGCAGGAACTCCCTTTTGACTTAGAGCTGAAAAAGTTTGGGGGATCTTTTCGAATTTCTTTTTATTCTCCGCCCAGGTTAAACGGTAGATCCCCTTCATTCTTCCTAAATAGGGGTCATCGTAATTCATCTTCTGAAAATTTTTATAAATCAAAGGCAGCAGGCGCGAACTAGCATAATCGGTGCTATCAAAGGGCACTCGATCGAGGTACTGCTGCCAAGCAAGCTTTGCTTCTTCGCCCTCACAACAAACCGACTTCAACAAAAGCTCTTGAGAAAGATTGGGGAAAATCTGATGCCATTCTTTTAAATCGATTTTCTTTTTCATAATCCAGAGCTCTTTTGTTGCCTCCGACGATCGATAGCATCCTTTAAGACCCGAAAATAATCACTTCTGGAATGACGTTCTCGAATACCATGATTCGAGTTATGAATACGCCGCTCATACAACACCTCTTGAAGCATATGATCTTTTAATCCCAGATATTGAGCACGAGCGTACCAGTCAATAAATTCTCCACTGCGTAAATGTTCGGAAAAAAGCCCCACCTTCTCAAAACATTCACGACGGGCCAATAAGGTGCCCGCAGTGCACCCCGAAAGAATCTCCCGATCGATCTTATTTTTTTGTCGATCTTCTTCACTCAAGTCTGGACTAAAAAATTGTCTCACGTGGGAAAAAACCATTTGCAGATTGGATTCTCGATTCAAGATATCCATTTGCAATTTTAGTTTGTCGTGATGCCAAAGATCGTCGGCGTCAAGAAAGGCAATAAAATCTCCCCGAGCGTCTTGTACACCGGCATTGCGAGCCATAGCAACACCCGCATGAGATTTTCTTAGCACCCTAACCCCCAAAAATTTATCAGCCACGGAGGCACTACTATCTGTTGATCCGTCGTCGACAACAATGATTTCTCTTGCGGAAAGGCTTTGATTCAAAATGCTCTCCAAGGCCTGACCCAAATAATTTTCGTGATTATAGACAGGAACGATGACACTGATTTGAGCACAGCATGGGCTAAACGACTGGATCATAATTGAGCTCCCAATCTTGATTTTCAGAAACCTGAAATAGACGTCGATAGGCTGGATGAGCCTTTACATCCTCCATCGCCTGAGATCCAAATATCTTCCCTTCTTCGAGCAGAAAAATTCGATCTGAAATTTCAACCATCCTTTCATCATGGCTAACCAACAAAATTGCGATATTTTTAAAATGCCTCACCAGGCTCTTTCTGAGTAGTCTCACCGCCACGGCATCAAGATGATTAGTGGGCTCGTCTAAAATGAGCAGAGCAGGCCGTCTCAACAAGGCCCTCGCCAAAGCGATGCGTTGCCCCTGACCGCCAGAAAGCAGAGCCCCACCCTCGCCAATGGGGGTTTCATATCCTAAGGGAAATTTTCGAATAAACGCATCCGCTCCAGACAAACTTGCGGCCTCGATAATTTCTTGTTCGGAAACTTCGGAAAGACCGTAGGTAATATTTTCTAAGATGCTTCCTGGAAACAACATGGGGTCTTGGAAAACCACTCCTATCTGAGAACGGAGAGAGGTCATCTCGATCTCATCATAAGAAAGTCCATTGAGGCATAAGGCCCCCGAACTAGGCCGATAGAAGCCAAGAATGAGATTAAGCAAAGTGCTCTTACCCGAACCATTTGCCCCGATCAAGGCACAGGTCTCTCCAGGTGAAATAGACAAACTCACTTCCTGCAAAACGGGATTGTCCCCATAAGAAAAGGAAACATTCTCTAAAACGAGGGTTCCCGGCAATTGGATTGTCTTTTTCCCCGAATAGGGAACCAACTCTTGGATTTGAAGAATGGCGAAAAGGTGCTTTAACGATTCGGTGCCGGCAATAATATCCGGAACCGAGTGATACACAACACGCAAGTGTTCGCGAAGTAGACCAAAGCCAAAATAAAAAGCCAAAAGATCTCCGATAGAAATTTTTTGCTCGATAACCCCGTATCCTCCAAACACCAAAATAAGCAGACCGCCGGCAACCACGATTATATTTTGCGTGGAGGTGTAGGCGGTTCCCATCCACGCCATTTTTCCACTGTATTCACGGAGAGAATCATGAATTTGCTTTTGTCTTTCGATTTCTTGGGTCTCGGCAGCTACGGTTCTCGTCAAGTCCATCATGCGTAAAATAAAATGCATTCCCTTGCTAAAACCTTCAAAGTGCCTATGAAAACCCTGCACATAAGCATGAAGTTTTTTGCCAATTTTTCTACCCACAAAAAATAAGCAGGGCAAAACACCCAACAACAGTAGAAAAAGCGAAAAATTAAGGTAAGCGAGAATCAATCCGAGAGCCAGACTCATCAACACCGAAGGAAACAAAAAGGTAAGCGCTGCGTTGGTCATGACGTCAACCCTCTCTGTATCTTGAACAAGATGATTGTGCAATTTCTGCCGATCCATCTTGGTATGATAAGCACGAGAGAATTGATAAACCTTAAGTAACAAATCGTCGCGAAATCCCTGAATGGCAGTCTTGCTGATTTTAAGGGTTTGGTAACGAGTCAGTAAGATCAAGGCATGGCTAAACAAGTAGAGCAGAAGAATAGCGGCCCCAGACCACAACAAGGTAGAAAAATCACGGTTAGGAATAATATGATCGAAGGCGTAACGCACAATCAATGCGACTGGAATTAAAACCGTCGCCTGAAACAAGGCCAGAAGGAAAACCCCAAGCAAACGAAAACGAAAGCCTCGGTAATAATGCGCGTACTGCCGCCAGGCCTGAAAGTTCATGCCCTCCACTATCACCTTTCATAAAACTTGCAAAAGAGTTCCATGATAGGTAGGACCCACTTCAATTCAAATTTTTTTGATCATTTTGAGCACATCTTATTGACTGCAAGGATGGTCTCTAAGAGTAGAAAGAGGGAGCCGAGAATGTCGACCTGCTACCGCGTTGCCTCACCACAAATTACTAGTGAAATCCTCGATGACGAAGTCATGATCATCAATCTTAAGAATGGTCATTATTTCAACATTAGCGGATCCGGAACCGAGATTTGGGATTTGCTTCAACAAGGGTCTTCTGTAAACCAACTCTTATCCAGACTCGGCCAATGCTATCAAGGAAATGAGGCGACCTTTCAAAGCCATCTTGAAGACTTTTTAAACTCTCTCCAAAAAGAAGAGCTCATCGCTGCCTTCACCGCAGAAAACGGGGCTAGCGACACTCAACCTTCTTCCCCTGCTGTTTCGCAAAAAAACTTCACTCCTCCCGTGTTAAGTAAATACAGTGATATGCAAGAATTGCTCTTACTTGATCCCATTCATGACGTGGACGATGCCGGATGGCCACAAGCCAAAACCAATTAAAGTTAGAAGGCTTGCATGCCCTCTTAGCTCAAAAAGGCTCAGAGCAAGACACCGCTCGAGCCGAGGAATATTTTGAAAAGCTAGGGCTATGCTTTGTCCAAGCTTATCAAAAAACTTCTCAACCCTGGGTGCGCTACTATCAAATCGGGCCCTATCGGGTTCGTTTTCGCTTTTCATGTGAGGAACTCAGTCAGCAACTCGGACTACCGTTTTCTCATTTAGCAATTGACTCCCCCTCTGAAAATCCTCTCCACTTCGATCTTGAAATGGATTTTTGGGACAGCGCACTCAGCGGAATTCCCTTAAAGCCACCCCAATGGTCAGATGCATATGCGAGCCGCTTGAGCCTGCACGACCAACACATTTTTATTCAATACGATTACGGGACAAGCACGCTGCATGCCCTCAATTTGCAAAAAAAACGGGGAGTTTTTTGGGTTAAAGATGCACGAGATATTTTTTTCTCAGAAAGGGTTTGTCCGATTCGCTCGATCTTTCACTGGCTTACCAAGGACACCTCACTGCAGTTGATTCACGGAGGAGCCGTTGGTGATGAAAATGGCGCCGCCATTCTAGTGGGACGTAGCGGATCCGGAAAATCCACCGCCAGCACCAGCGTTCTCGATTCTTCGCTATATTTTTTGGGAGACGATTATTGTTTGGTAGAAAGCCAAGGCTCACCGCAAGTGCATAGCTTATACGCCTCGGCCAAAATCAATCCCGACATGCTAAATAAGTTTCCCCACCTGTCTCAATACCGAGTGACAAGTTCAACCGGCGAACCCCAGAAGCCCAGCTTTTTGCTTTATCAAGGCTTCAAAAACAGACTCAAAAATAGCCTACCATTAAAGGCTCTATTAATTCCAAAAGTAGCTCGGCAATCCGTAAGCCAAATCATCCCTGCCAGCTCAATGCAGGGGCTTCATGCCCTCGCGCCCAGTACCTTGTTTCAATCCACAGGTCTGAGTGAGAATTCTTTCAAAAGAATGGCCAATCTCAGCAGAACCCTTCCTTGTTTTTTCT
>DALYDW010000061.1:0-919 GCA_031972915.1 bacterium | reverse complement strand
AACCACACCTCAAGCGATAGCCGAGCTGCTCCGAAGCCTATGAAAATCCTCCTATGGTGCGAATATTTCTTTCCAGTCATCGGTGGAGCTGAAATTTTTCTTTCTCACCTCATTGAAGCACTTGCCCAACGAAATATCCATTGCCATGTCGTTACCTCGAAAAATCATCCCAGCTTAAGTGATTTCGAACTCTGGAAAGACACCCCAATTAACCGACTGGATATCCATGAAGCGTTGCAAGGCGACTTAAAAACTTGCGCTAAAATACGAAATAAACTTTTTTCTCTCTATCGAGAAATTCAGCCCGATGTCATACATATACACAGCACAGGACCTTCGATCTTCTTTGAAATGCAAACCCACCAACATTTCAAAATCCCTCGGTTTCTGACTCTTCATTCTTTTTTTTCCTATCCTCCTAAAAAAGACGGATATCTTCTTAAATATCTTCCCAACATGAATTTTATGAGCGGGGTTTCGGAAAAAACTCTTCAATTGGGCCTTGATTTATTTCCAATAAACGCTCCGCCCCATCGGGTAATCTACAATGGGATACCCCATCCACCCACTGCCCCTTCCCAACCAGAAAAAGAAAAAAATCTTATCGAACAAGAAATTATTCTGTTCTTAGGCCGACTTTCAAAAGAAAAAGGAATCGATCTTGGCATTCGGGCACTACATCACCTCAGAAAAAAACATCCTCGGGCCCAACTTTGGATCGCCGGAAACGGTACCGAAAAAAATGCTTTAGCGGCTCTCGTTCAAGAACTCCAACTTACAAACCAAGTAAAATTTTTAGGCCCCATCTCTCCCCATCACATTTATCAATACATTGCACAGGCACGCTTTCTCATTTTACCTTCGCGGACAGACGAAGGTATTCCGCTCATCGTTCTAGAAGCCGCCCATCTCTCAAAAC
>DALYDW010000060.1:639-11457 GCA_031972915.1 bacterium | reverse complement strand
ATTCAGCACATGTCGTTCCATAAAGGGGTCTCCGTTTTAGACACTAAACAAATAATGAAGAAACTGAATCGTTATGATTGATCCTGAAAATGGCCTCTCCCAGTAGCTTTGCCATGGACAGGATCTTGATTCTGGGATGTTGCAACACCGCCTCGGGCTGATGGATGGTATCGCTGATCACCAATTGCTCTAATACAGAATTTTCAATTCGCTCCAAAGCCTTACCCGACAACACCCCATGAGTGATGCAGGCGTAGATCTTTTTGGCGCCGCGCTCTTGAAGAGCCTTAGCGGCCAAGGTTAAGGTTCCTGCCGTATCCACCATATCGTCGACGATAATAGCGTTTTTACCGTTGACCTCTCCGATGACATTCATCACCTCGGACTCGTTGGGTCGGCTACGACGTTTATCGATCATTGCCAAGGTGCATTCGAGACGTTTGGCATAAGCCCGAGCCCGCTCAGTACCCCCAGCATCGGGAGTGACAATCACCAAATCGTCGCGCAAATGGGTGCGAATATATTCGAGAAAAATGGGCATGGTGAAAAGATGATCGAAGGGAATATTAAAAAAACCCTGAATCTGCCCGGCATGCAAATCTACGGAAACCACCCGATGAACCCCCGCTGCGGCGATTAAATCAGCCACCAACTTAGAAGAAATGGGAGTTCGAGGAGCGACTTTGCGATCTTGGCGGGCATAACCATAATAGGGAATAACAGCCGTAATGCGCTCAGCCGAGGCCCGTTTTAAGGCATCGACCATAATCAGCAACTCCATGAGATTTTCGTTGGCTGGATAAGAAGTCGACTGCACTACAAAAACATCTTTGCCCCGCACGTTCTCTTGAATTTCAACCCAGATTTCCCCATCGGAAAACCGCTTAACTACAGCATTCCCTAAGGGAGCCCCCAGCGACGCACAGATATCCTTAGCCAAAGGACGATTGGCGTTACCGGAAAAGATCATGATTTCTTCACGAGGTTGCATGGTTTTATGTTGGGGCGGCAGGATTCGAACCTGCGAATGCCGGAATCAAAATCCGGTGACTTACCACTTGTCGACGCCCCAGAAAATCTCGATATTAACCCCCCGCAAAACGGGCACCCGGGATATACCGTAGAAGCTCAGCTTGTCAATATTTAGGAAATTTGAGGGTTTTTCTCAGATGACTTTTACCCGAAACCCCCGTCTATTCTTCGTCGGGCTCACCACCGGAGGAGGTAAAATCAGCAGGCGACTCTCCGTTCGACACCCCCGAAAGACGCTCAGCCTCATAGGTATCGAGGACCGCCTGCTCTATCCGAGATCGGAACTCATTGTTAAGAGGATGAGCCACATCCTTAAAACTGCCGTCTTTTCTGCGCTTCGAGGGCATGGCGACAAAAAGACCACTGTTACCATGGATGATCTTAAGATCACGAATGACGAAACAATCGTCAAAAGTAATGGTGGCGTAAGCTTTTAATTTATCTTCGTTAACGGGAAAAACCCTTACTTCGGTGATTTCCATGGGTATCTCCAGGTATTCCCAAACATGGGGGGCACGAGCCCTAGGCCACTAAATTTTCGGCCATGAAAACCATCCAGCCGTCTTTGATTTTCTGGCTCATTTTTTCGTAGGCCTTCACCAATTTGGTCTTCTCGGCGAAAATACCAAACACTGTGGGGCCACTTCCTGTCATCATGCTGGCGATGGCGCCATTGGCCATCATTTCTTCTTTGATATCGGCAATGATGGGAAATTCCCGAATCGTTACCTTTTCTAGATCGTTGACCAAAACCTTAGCCACGTCTTTTTTGGTACGATAAATAAAGGGAATGTCTTCTAAGACACCATTGGGGCGTTCGGGACTGTATTTTTGGTAAACGGCTTTGGTCGAAACACGAATGCCAGGATTGACAATAAGGAACAAAAGCTTAGGCATGGCCTTGATGCGTTTTAACTGCTCACCCACACCCTCAGCCAAAGCGGGC
The DNA here is from genome assembly GCA_031972915.1 of bacterium. GTDB lineage: Bacteria > UBA10199 > UBA10199 > DSSB01 > DSSB01 > DALYDW01. Next base: position 9,479 of record DALYDW010000060.1, on the reverse strand, counting down.
CCGTCCATGAGAAAAAAGGGCACATCAGCTCCCACCTTTTGACCGATCTGAATTAGTTTTTCTTTGGAGAGCTTAAGCTTGAGCATTTGGTTAATGCCCTTGATCACGGTAGCTGCATCGCTGGATCCCCCTCCCATTCCGGAGGCCACGGGGATATTTTTTTTGATATGGATTTCTACTCCGACGTTACGACTGGAATAGGCAAGAACCTCTTTCAAGGCCTTAAAAGCGGTATTTTCTTCGTCGTTAGGCACATCGACATGATCACAAGTGACCATGAGGCCCTTTTCGACGAGCTTAATTTCCACTTCGTCGTGGATACTAACCCGCTCCATCAAATTTCGGATGTTATGAAAGCCGTCGGCTCGTTTCCCGACGACCTCTAAGCGCAAATTAACCTTGGCAGGGGCTTGAAGGGTAAGCGTTTGCATGGCCGATCCCTATATAGAGTCGCTTCGTCCCTGTCAACTTGCGTTTTTACAATTGCCTTCCCGAGGCTCCCTTGTTAGCCTTCGCCCCCCTCATGGTTACTCATCCACATTCCTCAAAGGGAGTCACACGAAAGAAGTCCGGCAAGTTGGCCCAGTTGGTCATGCTTAAAGAGGGCTACACCAAGAGCTTTGACGGGACAGAACTCTACTACAAGGCCATCGGGAAAGGCCCCACGATCGTTCTAGTCAACGGCATGGGGGTTTCCACCTTTTTTTGGAAGTACTTCGAAAATCATTTTAAACATCTTTTTCGGGTTGTCTCTTGGGATTATCGAGGTCATGGAAGAAGCTCCACCCCCAAAAATGAAAAAAACAGCCATTTCCACGCCCTAGTCGAAGATTGCAAGGCTATCTGCGATACACTGCAAATCAAAAAAGCACTTTTTGTGGGACATAGCCTCGGCACTCAAGTCGTCTTGGAGTTTTATCGACAACACCCCCAGTATTTCGAAGGAATTGTTTCTTGTTTGGGTACCTTTGGTCGCCCCATGGATTTTTTTTACAACTCCCCCTTTTCGAAATACATCTTCGAATTTTGCACTGGATTGGGATTACTGTTTCCCAAGCAAAGCAATCTGATTGGCAAATTCTTAATCAAAAACCCGCTTTGGTATCAGCTAGGGGGGCTGTTGAAAATGATCAACACGGGCATGGCCAGTAAGCGGGATGCTCAAGAATATATCGATCACATTCTCAACCTAGATCCGATATTTTTTTCCACCCTCTCGCGCAGCGTCCAAGCCCACTCCGCAGAAGACGTGCTTAAACACATTCAAGTGCCAACCCTGATTATCGGCGGAGAAGACGACACCTTTACCCCCGTATGGCTCGCCAAAAAAATGCATCGAATTATTCCCCACTCTGAACTTTTCATCATTCGCCGAGGATCCCACGCCGCTTTGGTAGAACAACCTGAACTCATCAACCTTCGCGTTGAAAAATTTATCCACGAACGATTAAAAAATTTTAAAACCAAAGTGACCAGAATCCGGTCTACTCAAAAGAGCAAGGCTTCCTAAAAAATCCAAAGGCCTTTGGCATTCACTCCTTGTTTACTTCTTTTTAAAACTCAACTCACCCGCCGCCTTCCCAACTTCAACCTCACTCGCAACAACTTCGATTTCGTCCCCCTCTCTAAATTCTCCCCGAAGAATTTTTACAGCCAAGGGATCTTGGAGATAACGCTGGATTGCTCTTTTGAGGGGGCGAGCCCCATAGACAGGATCAAAACCATGTTGGGCCACGAGACGCTTGGCTTCGGGGCTTAACTTCAAAGTTAGGTGGCGCTCAGCGAGCAAACTCTCGAGACGAGCCAATTGAATATCGACGATTTTCTCCAACTGAGCCTCACCCAAGGAATGAAAAATAACCGTCTCGTCAACACGATTGAGAAACTCCGGCCTAAAATGCGCTCTCAACGCATCTAAAACCCGACTTTCCATAGTGGCATCGTCTTTGCCTGCCAACTCGGTGATGTAGGAGGATCCGATGTTACTGGTCATGATCAAAACCGTATTTTTAAAATCAACTGTCCGACCTTGACCATCCGTGGCCCGACCATCGTCTAAAACCTGCAGGAGTACATTAAAAACATCGGGATGGGCTTTTTCAATCTCATCGAAAAGCAACACCGAATAAGGTCGCCTCCGCACCGCTTCTGTAAGTTGACCGCCCTCCTCGTAACCCACATACCCAGGAGGCGCTCCGATCAAACGAGCTACAGAATGCTTTTCCATATACTCGCTCATATCGATACGAATCATGGCGCTCTCATCATCGAAAAGAAATTCAGCCAAAGCGCGAGCCGTTTCGGTTTTTCCAACTCCAGTGGGTCCCAAAAAAATAAAAGAGCCAATGGGGCGGTTGGGATCTTGTAATCCAGCCCGTGCGCGACGCACCGCATGGGAAACTTTTTCCAAGGCTTCTTCTTGTCCCACCACTCGTTGACGAAGACGTTCCTCCATATGGAGAAGTTTTTCGACTTCTCCTTCCAGCAATTTGGTCACAGGAATACCCGTCCACTTCGCCACAATTGCGGCAACATCTTCAGATTCGACCTCCTCTTTGAGCATTCGTTTGCTTTTCTGCAATTCATTGAGCTTGTCATTGAGAATGACTAAATCTTTTTGGAGCTGGGGCAGCCTTCCATACTTTAACTCGGCGGCACGATTGAGGTCGCCCTCGCGTTCGGCTCGGTCGACTGCAACTTTGGCCTCTTCGATTTCCTCCTTTGATTTACGAATTTTTGTAATAAGCTCTTTCTCATTTTGCCAATGAACCTTTAACTCATCACTACTCTCACGAAGATTCGCCAACTCTTCCTGAAGGGCTTTGAGACGTTGCGCACTGGCGTCGTCTTTTTCTTTTTTTAAAGCCTGTTCTTCGATTTGCAGCTGAACGATCTTTCTTTCGATTTCGTCGATTTCGGTGGGCAAGCTATCAATCTCCATGCGCAAGCGACTAGCCGCCTCGTCAATGAGATCAATAGCTTTATCTGGCAAAAAGCGATCAGTGATGTAACGGTGAGACAGAGTTGCTGCCGCAACCAAGGCTGAATCTTGAATACGAACTCCGTGATGAACTTCGTAACGTTCTTTCAGCCCTCGCAAAATAGCGATGGCGTCCTCTACACTGGGTTCACCCGTATAAACCTGCTGAAACCGTCTCTCTAAGGCAGCGTCTTTTTCGATGTGTTTACGAAATTCATCTAAAGTAGTGGCTCCAACGCAGCGCAATTCTCCGCGGGCCAATGCTGGCTTGAGCATATTGGAGGCGTCCATAGCTCCTTCCGCAGCACCTGCACCCACCAGGGTATGTAATTCGTCGATGAAAAGAATGATTTCCCCTTCCGACTGAGTGATTTCTTTAAGGATAGCCTTCAGCCGATCTTCAAACTCTCCGCGATATTTGGTTCCAGCCAATAAAGCTCCAAGATCGAGAGCAACCAGGCGCTTGTCGCGCAAAGTTTCGGGAACATCGCCATTGACGATACGTTGAGCCAAGCCCTCGACAACAGCGGTTTTTCCAACGCCAGGCTCACCGATCAAAACAGGATTATTTTTGGTTCTACGAGACAAAACTTGCATCACCCGTCGAATCTCATCGTCGCGACCAATGACGGGATCTAGTTTTCCACGACGAGCCAAGTCTGTAAAATCACGCGTGTACTTAGCCAAGGCTTGAAACTTGCTTTCAGGATTTTGATCGGTCACTCGGTGGGCACCTCGTACCTCTTGCAAAGCCTTGAGCAAAACATCCCGATGAATACCATGCTGCTTCAAAAGAGTTTGCATGGCTCCTTCAGCGCTTTCTACCATCGCCAACAAGAGATGCTCCGTGCTCACATAATCGTCTTTCAACTTTCGAGCTTCTTCGTGAGCACGGTCCAACAATTTTTTCAGAGCACTAGATAGATATTGCCCACCCCCGTCGCTAACCTTGGGAAGTTTTTCTATTTGCTCGAGAACAGCCCGCCTCACTTGAGCGGAATCCGCTCCCAACTTAGCCAACAAAGGTTTTACCAACCCTTCTTCTTGATCAAGCAAAGCAAGAAAAAGATGAACCGGTTCTACCTGAGGGCTTGCATGTTCCGAGGCCAAATGTTGACTTTGCAAAACAGCTTCTTGGGCTTTCACGGTATATTGATCAAGACGCATAGTTGGTCGACTCCTTCTCTTTGTAGGCAGGTAAGGATCCTTCGACAGAGCGTCAAGGTGCAAGAATAGAATTTTCTTGAGAGCTTACCAACCCTCAATACCGATTTATAAACACTACACAGTTCAATGTTTTTCATTGGATTACTCAAAAAGCTTATTCTCAAGCAGATGCATCCTGCCAAGTACGCATAAAAAAAGGTCGGGCATCGCCCGACCTAAAATTGGAAACATTTAAAATAGAAGACGCTTGTTAAGATCTATTGAAACGCCAGCGCCATCCCAGCATGGCAAGCACAGAGGAAAAGACGAATAGACTCATCCATGGAGCAGCAGGCATCGATCGATCTCCTCGCAACAGGCTACATCCACCGGAGGCTGGGGTACTGCCTATCAGAACTACAAAATCGGTCTGAGCAGAACTATTGCTGGTAATCAACAACAAGCCGTTAAAGTTGCCTCTCACACTGGTCAAGAAGGACACTGAAACCTGGCAGGATTCGCCTTCTGAGAGCGCCACACCAACACAAGCATTAGATTGGGAGAAAGCATCAGGATTGACCCCACCGATGCTAATGTTGGAGATCAACAGATTTCCTGTCCCCACATTGGTTAAAAGTACATTCTGAATTTCTTGTTGACCAGTTTTGATATTATCAAAATCCAAAACCGTCGGACTAAATTGCAATTGAGGTATTCCGGGAATAATTCCCGTTCCCGTCAACAAGACACTCAAGAAAGGCTCATTTGGATCATCGTTAAAAAAGACCAAGTTAGCATTCGCGGCCCCAGCTTCGTCCGGTTGAAATACCAGATCCATCTGACAACTGTCTCCGGGAGCAAGAACTTGAAAGCCGCAACCATCCTGCACGATAGAAAACAAATTAGGATTTGTTCCCACGATATTTGTAGAAGCGATGGTCAAATCCGCCCCACCTGTGTTGCTCACCGTCAACGTCAAGGGTTCGCTAACAGTGTTCACATCTTGGTTACCAAACCCTAGAGCCGAGGGCGTAGCACTAATGCCAGGCACTAGACCTTCCCCAGTCACAGTGTAGAGAAAAACAGGCGTGGCCGGGTCATTGCTGGGAATACTAAGTTGAGCGGTATAGCTCACATCTTCCAAGGGGAAGAACACCACATCCACTTCGCAAGTACCGGCGGGAGCCACACTGGTGTTGGTGCACTCATCGGCGCTCAAGAAAAAGACATCGGGGTTAAGTCCAACGAAAGACAAGGTACCTATATTCAAGGGCGCATCACCGTTGTTGGTAATAGTGAGCGTTTGGGCCACACTCTCTTCAAACACGGGAACTGTGCCGAAATCGAAGGGAGACACTGGTGCCACCGAGATTTCTGAAACATCTCCCGTGCCCGTCAATACCTGAAGCGTGACCGGAGTATTGGGGTCATTGCTAGGGATAGCAACCGTGGCCGTTAATGCACCTGCTTGCGAAGGAGCAAACACAGCCGTGAAAGTACAGGTCACATTGGCGGGCACGATCACTTGAGTGCAACTATCTTCTACAATCGCAAATTCCATCGGATTGGCCCCCACCAGAGACAAAGTGCCAATGAGCAAATCCGCGGGCCCAGTATTTTCCACTGTAAAAGTTTGGGAGCTGCTCAGTTCTCCCACCGGAGTATTTCCAAAATCAAACGGAGACACCGGGGTAATGGAAAGCACCGGGGCTATTCCCTCTCCAGTAATGGAAATATTGAGAGGATTGGCCGTCGCATTATTGGGAACTGTCACGATCGCATTGAAAGTTCCCTCTGCCTCAGGTGAGAAGGCAATGCCCAGGGTACAAGTTCCGCCCAAGGCCGCGACAATCGAATTACTACAACTGTCTTGAGTGATCGTGAATTGATCTGGATTATCTCCAATCAACGAAACGGTACCTATCACCGCATCGGCAACCGTACCATTGTTAGTAATTGTAATGGTCTGAGTTGCACTAGAAGTATGGATGCGGGTATCGGCAAACACGGGGGTATTGCCCGAAATAGAATTCTCCACTCCCGTGCCTTCTAAATCGATCGTCAAAGGCCCAGACGGATCATCGCTAGGAATTTGCACCGTATCCGTAAAAGCCCCGATATTATCAGGACTAAAGACAACCTCAAAGGTGCAGGTAGCTGAAGGAGCAATGACCGCATTGGAACAATTATCGCTTTGAATATTAAAGTTTGCTGTGTTGGCACCGATTTTAGTCAAGGCACCCAAGTGAGCCGGTGCATCACTGCTGGTGTTGGTTACTGTAACCACCTGGGCCGCACTAACGGTTCCAATGGGCACATCTCCAAAATCGACGGGATCAGGAGTAGCTTCTAAGGAAGGGGCAACTCCATTGCCGGATATATCCACCGTGGCTAAGGGAGTTCCTAAATCCCCATTGGGAATTTCAACCCGGTCAGAAAAATTGCCCACAGCATTTGGGGTAAACTCAACATCAAAGCTACAAGCATCGCTACCGCCACCCGATACGCTCAAGGTCTGGTTTGAACAACCATCATTGAGAATGTTGAAGTTGGCGGTGTTGGCACCGATGCGAATGAGCTCTCCTATGGATAGTTCGGCGTCCAAGCTTGTATTGCTAAGCGTTACGGTTTGAGCTGTTGCCGTTGAGCCCACAGGCACATCTGTAAAAGTAAGGGTATTGGTGCTCAAGTTTAAGGAGGGAGAAACACCCGTTCCCGTGAGCCCCACTGTAAGCACCGGCTCATTAGGATCGTTGCTAGGAATTTGCACCACCGCCGCAGCAGCACCCAACACGCTAGGCACAAAACTCACATCGAGGGTGCAATCCCCACCTCCACCTGCCAAAGTGGTGTTAGAGCAATTATCTTCCACAATTTCAAATTGATCAGGATTAGAACCCGCAATCAGCACTGTCCCCACATCGGCAGGATCGATTCCCGAATTGGTGACCGTAATCGTCTGAGCAGAACTCACCACACCAACGCCGAGATTACCAAAGTTAAGTGCGGCCGAAGCTGCCAAACTTGAGGTTGTCCCGGTACAACTCAAAGCAGAAGTTAATAAAGGGTTGGCGGGATCGTCGCTGGGCACCTGAAGAGAGGCCGTTTTCGCTCCGCTGCTCGTAGGAGCACAAGCTACGGAAACTGTGCAAGTTCCACCAGAATCAACCACCGTAGAATTAGAACAATTGTCTTCTACAATTTGAAATTGATCGGGGTTTGCACCAGCTATGGATACGGTACCGATTTGGGAACCCGTGTCTCCAGAATTAGTCACCGTAACCGTCAAGGAGGAACTCACGGTATTAACCTGAACGTTACCAAACACAGAGGGCCCGGAGATTCCCAAGTCGGAGGCGATACCCGAACCACTCACGGCTACCGTAAAATCAGGCGTCGGTGAGTTATTGGGAACCAAAATGGTATCGGTAAAGGCAGCCACCGCGTTGGGAGTAAACGTCACCTCAAAGGTACAATTGTTGGCACCACCTGACAAAATGGTCTGATTGGAACAATTGTCGTTTTGAATATTGAAATTGGCGGTGTTCGCGCCGATCTGCTGAAGATTACCTAACTGCAAGTCGGCTGTGGTACTCGTGTTGGTGATGGTAACAATCGACGGAGCGGACGTCGTGTTGATTGTAACGTTTCCAAAGGCAACGGCACCACTCGAATCGATGTCCCCTTGAATTCCAGTACCCGACAAAGTTACTGTATCGGGAGAACTGGGAGCATCGCTGGTGATCTCCAAATCAGCCGCAAAGGGTCCCACTCCCCCAGGAGAAAAAACCACGACAACCAGACAGTTTCCACCGGCAGGAATTGCATTCGCCGTGCAGGTTTCACTGTAGATGGAAAACTCTCCGGGATCCGTACCCGTTAGTTGAATCTGACTTACAGTTAGATCACTGATACCTGTGTTCGTGACCTGAACGAATTGCGGATTGGAGCTAGAGCCCACCCCTAAACTACCAAAGGCCAACGCCCCCGGGGTTATCGTAGCGACAGGCCCCACGGCTCCAGTTCCACTCAAAGCCGTCGAAACATTCCCACCATCAGTGGTGAAGTCTAAAGAACCAACGAAAGCAGCCGCCGAATCGGGATGGAATTGCACTTCAACCAAACAATCGGTACCAGGACTTAAGGTTCCGGCGCCTGTGCAACCATCGCTGACAATGCTGAATTGGGCGGCGTCAACCCCAGAGAGGACCACCCCACTGATAGTCAAATCGTCGGTTCCCACGTTGGTCAATTGAGCCACGCGGGTATCTTGATGCCCCACAGTTAGGGTGCCAAAGCTCAGGGCCGCGGGCAAAGCTTCGGCCGCGGGACCATCGATTCCCACACCACTCAAACTCACCGAAGGAGAGCCTCCATCTGTGGTAAAATCCAGGGTGTCGTTTAACAATCCCAAAGCGGTGGGGGCAAACTGAACTTCAACTAAGCAGTCACCTCCTGCAGGGACAACACCTAAACCAGAACAAGTCTCATTGAGAATGACATAGTTTGTGCCCGATCCTAGAGCAACCGAGGTAAAGGTGAGATCGGTGGTTCCGGTATTAAGCAATTGAACAACACGAGAACTACTCGTAACCCCCACTCCCACATTGCCAAAGGCCAAACTCGAAGGAGTAATCGCGGCAGATGGATTGGCCATCCCTGTTCCTGTCAAAGGAATACTATCCGAGATAATTTCAAAAGTGGTTAAGTCCTG
>DALYDW010000060.1:0-583 GCA_031972915.1 bacterium | reverse complement strand
AAAAAGGCCACCTCGACTTCGCATTGATTACCCGTCACGAGGGTTTGCCCCGTACAGTTATCTTCGCTGATTAAAAATTGATTTGGACTGACCCCTGCAATCGCAAGTGAGTCCACCAAAAGATCGTTGGCGCCAACGTTTTCTACCGTAACCGTTTGTGAAGCTGACTGAGTAAAGGCGTTTTGATTACCAAAATCGATAGCGGCTGGATCTAGTGTGAATTGGGCCCAAACCGAACTTGCACTCAACAAGAACGATATTAAAACTAAGAAGAAAGAAAGAGTGGGAAAACAGCGCTTCATGAGGCAACCTCCGTCGTTCGGTTAATAACCCACGAGAACGCGGTCTTATTTTGACGCACATTCTCGCCCCTGACTGTTTCCTTACCCAATTTTTCCGATCGCACTAAAAATAAAAGAACTCTCAGGACTACACCCACCCAACGCAACTTTAAGAGGCGAACCCTACCCTCAAAGCCACGGCCTGTGCAGATATCCTGTCAGTATTTTTTTTAATGGAGTCGCATAGTCTCTCTGATGCAAAGACTTGGCAAATTATTTTTTTAACATCGTGTTTTTTCTGT
>DALYDW010000059.1:0-11792 GCA_031972915.1 bacterium | reverse complement strand
CCAAACTCGAAATACTCATTCCGTTTATTGGACATCTTCCAGATCAACAACCAGGGGTCCTCAAAAACCTGTTCCGGACCCAAATTGGCCACCACTAAACTCATCTGATTGAGTCCAAATTTTTTAAAAAAGAAGGGATAATGAAACGGACTGATGCTGGCCAACTTGATAAAATCCAAAGGCCTGGGGTTGGAGGAAAGCAACAATCCCCCCTTCGCCGAAGGTCCATAGTGGACCGTGTCACGACCAATTTCTAAATCTAGCTTCCCATAAGTAAAATGTCCGTTGAGTTGTTGAAGATAGGGCTTTGTCTCGCTCTGCAACCCCTCCTGAGCAATCTGCATTTGGAAACGAGGCTGTACCTGTAAAGCGACGTAGGGAGTTAAACGGGCCCAGTGTAAAGTTTCAAACGCCAAGTTAGAACCGCTTTGATAGTGGCGTCCCTCTCGCTGCTCCACCAGGGGTTGAACGATACCATCAATACCTCCCAAACCGTTATTGACAGGAAGAATCTGCCCTTTGGGCTCGCTCAAATAAAGATAGTTAAAATCGACATAGGCAAGCGGCTTGCCTTCCACCATGGGGACTTTACCCTCAAAGACCTTCTGCTGTATGAGCTCAGAACGATACTGTTTTTTGAGTTCTTCTAAAATTTGATCGACGCGGCGCTTGGCTTTTAAACGACGTTCAGACTCTTTGACGGAAATGTCGGCAACCCCTTCGTAATGGGAAGCGAACTCGTGATAGTTTTTCAAGGCCTCCGCGATGAGGCGGGCGATTTCGGAACGAACGTAGGGCCTTTGCCCCACCATCATCGTTTTCACCAACCCATAAGACGCTAACAGATCCAACTGCCTGTATACCGGTTGGTCTTGAGAAACGGTCACAGAAGAATAAGCCCACAAGGCCTTGGGGAAGAAATCGGAAAAAATAAGCCCCAAACCGAGGAGGCAAACCGACAAAAGTTTTTTCATGGAATAGGGTAGCTTGGTTAACATCTTTCGCAATAAAAGGCGAAGAATTTTCAAGTCTTTCTCAAGCCCTCGTCCTGGCTTAAGCGCCAAAACCTCCCCATGAAATTCTAAAAATTGTAATGATTCTTAAAAAAAAACCGACTAAGACCTTGCCAATTCGTTTTTCCTAGAGAAGATCAGCCCCCCATGAACCCAAAGCAAAAACGTCGTCTGTTTACCGGCATCGGAATTTTTCTTTCCCTGACATTTTTGTACTTTTGCTTTCACTCTCTCGATCGAGAACAATTACTCCAAGCACTTACCCTTCCACACCCCTGGTTCTTACTGGTGGCTTTAGCGATCAATGGTCTTACCATGATGGCCAGGACAGAAGTGTGGCGCGTTCTACTTAATCCCATTCAACGAATTTCCTATTGGACACTCTTCGACATTCTTCACATCGGTTACATGGCAAACAACCTGTTGCCACTAAAGGCAGGTGAATTTTTTCGAGCCTCCTTCGTAGCAAAAAAATGGAAACTCCCCTACACACAGGTGCTTACCTCTGTAGGACTCGAGCGCTACTTCACTGGATTCTCGCTCATCTTATTGTTTTTATGGATTGCATCGCGCTTAGATATGCCCTTGTGGATCAAATCGGGCGTCTACGTTTTAGTGGCCGTTCTCACAAGCGTACAAATCGCCTTAACTTTGCTTTGGAAAAAAAAACCTAATCTAAAAAAATGGGAGCAACGCCACCCGCTTCTTTATCGATCCATCGAAACATTGTCCCACATTGGAGAAGGTTCTTACGCCCTTCGTTCAGGAAAAACCTTCTTGCTACTCACGAGCTATGCCCTCGTCACTTGGATAATGCAAATCGCTACGCTCCAAGCCACAGAAGCCGCCTTCGGCATTGATACGACTTGGATTCAATCGGCCTTCGTCGTCACTGCTGTTAATCTGGCCATTTCCCTACCTAGCGCGCCGGGTAATCTAGGCACCTTTGAATTAGCCTCGGTCTTGGCCTTTGGCTTCCTAGGTTTGGACAAGGCCTCTGCCCTTGCGGTGGGAATCTTCTTTCATTTGATTCAAGTCATTCCCGTCACTTTGGTGGGACTATTTTACTTTTTTCGTTGGGGCTTACGATTTAAAGACATGGAAGCCGGAGAAGAACTGGCTGGAGCTCAGGGCTAATTCTACTCTTCAAAAAACAAACAAATCTTAAGTAAATAAATATTCTAAGTCTTCGTAGGTAAGTCTCTTACCAATTCCTGCATCGGAGCTTAAGAGTTCTCGAGCTAAACTCCGCTTCTTTTCTTGAAGGAGGAGAATTTTTTCCTCAACGCTATCTTTCGTAATGAGCTTATAAGAAAACACATGTTTTTTCTGTCCGATACGGTGCACTCGATCTGTGGCTTGATCTTGTACCGCAGGATTCCACCAAGGGTCATAATGAATGACATAGTCGGCACCGGTGAGGTTTAAGCCCGTACCACCAGCCCGCAAACTTACCAAAAAAACGGGGATATCTGGATTTTCATTAAAACGGGTGACTTTTTCTTCTCGCTTGCGAGTCCTTCCATCTAAATACTCATAAGCAATCTGTTGCGACTCCAACCAAGAACGCAGCAGAGACAACATTTCAACAAATTGGCTAAACACCAAAATTCGATGTCCTTCGTCAATCACCTCGGTGACCAAATCCTTGAACGCATCCATTTTTCCCGAGTCTGCTTTTCTTTTCTCAAATTGAGGACCTAACAACTCAGGATGACAGCATACCTGACGCAAGCGAAGCAACGCAGTCAAAATGGAGACGTGACTTTTCTCAATACCCTTTTTCTCAACTTCAGCAAAAACCTGCTTGCGACAAGTTGCCAAGACTTCCTGATAGAGCTTAGTCTGCTCTGGAGTCATCTCACACAAACTAGTCACCTCGGTTTTTGGAGGCAATTCTTTTGCTACCTCGTTTTTAAGTCTTCGCAAAATGAAAGGATAAATACGCTTTTTCAATCGTTCTAGATGAATCACGCTCTGCTGATTCTCGATGGGCTGTTGGTATTTCCGCTTAAAATGAGGATAGGATCCCAAAAAACCGGGCATCAAAAAATCAAAGATAGACCACAATTCGGAAAGGCGATTTTCCAAAGGAGTTCCTGTCAACGCCCAACGCTGCTCCGACTTGATCTCTTTGACCAACAAAGCGGTCTTACTTCGAAAATTTTTAATGTTCTGAGCTTCATCCAAAATCACCGTACGCCAATCTTGCTGAGAAAGAATTTCGACATCCCGACGATAAATGGCATAACTGGTAATCACTAAATCGGCTTGTTCCATCTGAGGATATAATTCAGCTCGGCTTGGCCCGGTTAAGACAACCACCTTGAGCTGAGGCGTAAATTTTTTGGCCTCGTTGGCCCAGTTAAAAACGACGGAAGTCGGGGCCAAAACCAAATTGGGTTTGGGGCCAAACCTTTCACGACGATCCAGCAAATAACAAAGAGACTGGAGGGTTTTTCCAAGTCCCATGTCATCGGCTAAAATACCGTGAAAACGATGATCATGTAAAAAGGACAGCCAGTCATAACCGCGATGTTGATATTCACGCAACACCGACTTCAAATTTTCAGGCAGAGCGGTTTCTGGAATACGATCGGTTATACGTAAGGAACGAGCCATGGCACCTAAGTCTTGACTAGCACCCCAATCCACCTGAAAGGTTTCATCTAAATAAGCAGAGTGAAACTGGGAAACCCGCAACACCCCATTCTCGTCGACCTCGGCCTCTAATTCAGAAATTTTTTCTTCGAGATGTGCAAAATCTTCTAAGTCGATTTTAACAAATCCCTTCTGAGGAATTTTGATGTAGCGCTTTTGTTGTGCAACCAAGGCCTGAACGGTTTCATAGGGGATTTGCACTCCTTCGATTTCGAAATAGAGTTGCAAATCTAACCAATCGATACTGTTTTGCACTGCCTTGGCTTTGATTTGACCTTCCCCCAGGGTCCCCATCAGACGAAAACTCGCCAAGTCTTCTTCCATGTCGACCTTGCCAATCTTTTGTAGGCTCGGCAAACCCGCGGAAATAAAATCTAAAGCTTCTTCTCCACCAGTCTCAAAACGGTCTGCGGAAATTCTTTTAAAGCCCTGCTCATAAAAGCCCTCCAAGGCCTCCCTTTCAAAATCCATGTCTCGACGTACCAGAATTTTTTTTCCCTCTTCCTCAAACTCCACCAAGACATCCTCCTCATGCAAATGAGGGGTCACAACTCGGGAGCCATAGGAAAAGTTTAAGTTGAGGACCAGTTTATCGGAGCCTTCTTCTTCGTAGAGCTTATAATGGGCTTCTGGTTTTTCTTGTAACACGTGGGGAACAAAAAAGTTCTCGGGCAAAACCACTTCAGGCTTTCGAGATAAGAGCGGTAAATAGTTTTGAATGAAGTCCGCCGCCTCATGCCCAAACAGGGTTAAATTACCCTCCGAATCAAAATCCTCGAGAAGAGAAGTTAGGGGAGAAGACTTGATGGAAAACACCTGTGGACCAATCACTGCCCACGAGCGATGCCCGCTAAAAATCCTGGAATCGCTAAAATTGTAGAACTTTTCCGTCTCTCCATCCTGAAAAGAAGCCGTCAGAACTACTTTTTGAGCGGTTTGCTCCACAAGGTGAACAATCGGCACCAATGGATGCTCAGAAAAAACCATCACCGGCGCACCAGAAACCTGAAAACGCACTTCCGGAAAACGCCCCAACTTCCCTAAAAAAAAGGCCACATGCTTCTGCGGAATAAAAAAATAGCCCTCACTCGAATTCACTACGGCAAAGCGGAGCAAATTTTGCACAAACCGCCGATGAGAGGGATCTAATTCACTATGGGGCAAGCCATGATGGTGCAAACCGAGGGCATGAATTCCAAACTGCTCAAAGCGGGTAATGGCCTTACCGTCTTGATAGGTCCACAACAACATCCCCTTGCGCTTAGGCTCGAACCCCAGCCGGTAACTCAGATGAAGAAAATCTTCTTCTTGGTCCAAGGCCTTAGAGAGTTTTTTGAACAAATCGGGATGTTCTGGATGTAATGGTTCAGTCATGGGGCGCGGCATCCTAATCGATGTTTACAAGAAAGGCTAGGGTCTGTTGAAAGAAAATTGAAAAAATCTTTATCTCTGTGCCCCCTCAAATCGTCTTGCCTCTAAAAACGAAAGCATTAGCCTTTCGTCCTTTTTCGAACTCCTTGCCTAACACAACGAAGAAAGAGACTTGACGGAATTAGGATTCTTAGGGAGATACTGGGCGTTTTTCGTAAATCCAATGGCCTATGGACAAACAATAAGATTTAAACCCCTTGTATCGATGGACCGATAGCCTCCCTACGCCCTGCATAGCATCCAGGATCTAACCATGAAAATTCATAAAACATTTTTTATTTTATGCACAATATCCGTCCTGGCTTTTGGGCTACTCTTGGAGACCGTACAGTTGCATAATCCCTTCTTCGGCTCACATCTCTGGCGGCAATTACAAACTCTCTCCACCATTGAGGCCTATGGCATCGATGGTATCAACCTGCTAAAACCGAGAACCAATTACGTTGGCTGGCCAGGATATTTAGTATTGGAATTTCCTATTTTTCAAGCCATCGCCGCTTTTATTTCCAACTGGACAGGCAATGCCCTGCTTAGCACCCGGATCCTTAATATTATCTTAGGCTGTATCAGCACCCTGATGGTCTACCTATTGACTAAAAAATGGTACGACAAGAAGATCGCCCTCTACGGAGCACTTTTTTTCGCGCTTTCCCCTCTTAACCTGTTCTACAACCGCTCTACGCTCATCGATATCTCAGCTGTCTTATTTTGTCTTATTTCACTTTTGGGAATGACCTGTTTTTTTCAAAAGAGGAAAAAGATCCACTTGATCAGCATTTTTATAGCTGGAACCCTCTGCGTTCTTATCAAACCGGTTTTCTTTTTTCCGGCCAGCCTCTACTTTCTTTACAAAAGCTTAAAACCCTTTTTCGACGGTAGCCATGAGACAATCAAGGGGGCCTTTCAAAAAAACTGGAGCTTAATCATCACCCTGCTCTGTATGTCTTTGATCTTTTTGAGCTGGCTTAACCTATCCAATTCTCTCAATTCCACCGATGTTAAGACCCTAGATCATCTAGGTTTCAGCGCTTTACTAAAACCCAAGCTCTACTTTTTACTGGGCTACCGGTTTTTCACCGTTATTTTAAATCCACTAACAGCCTTTCTTTTTTTAGTAGGCGCCCTGTTTCTACTCAAATACCGAATCCATAGCGACGCTATCATCAGCTTAGCGGTCATCCCTCTCTACTACCTATGCTTTGCCAATATTAATCTTCCACATGAATACTACTCTCTAATTCTGGTTCCCTTCTTTGCAATGGTTGCAGGTTTGGGAGCAGCCAGTTTGGAGGACCATTTTGCTGAAAAGAAAATCGCTCCACCCTATCTAGAAAAAAGCCTGATTGTATTGACCACTTCCCTAGTCTCCGTTTTCACTTTTGTCTTTTTGTGGATGAGTAGTTCCCTTGATTTAGACCGAAGAATGATAAAAATTTCCGAACTATTTAAAAACCGCGTTCAGCCCATGAGCTATTCGGTGGCATACTTCAACTCAGAGGGGAACATTCCCCCATGGGATTACCTTCATGGCCACCGCACCCTATTTCTAAAGTACCTACTTGGAAAAATTTCACCCGAGGATTTTAAAAGAGAGGAGTTTCCCATTCCCGGTTCCGCATTTCTCTACGCTCTCGGGCAACAGTACGGCGAGCTCATCGTCACCGATAAAAAACCAACTGAAGAGGAAATTGGAAAAAAACAGGCGGAGTATCAGGGAGATTTGCGTTATGTCTTTCTCTATCTGTTCAAGGAAATTCCAATTTATCCGAATATCAACGGAAAATTAATTTACCAAGACGAAAACTGGCAGGTTTACGAGATGAACCGCCATACAGCCGAAACTGAGCCTGTTTCCCGACTCAACGGTGATACCACACTCTATGGGCCCAGATATTTTTAGAATGCCCAATTAAAAATCAGACCATTTAGGAACGCCTTGCTGTCACCTTGCCCTTAAGACTAAGCCAATACCAATGTAGATATTTAGGAAGCCACTTCCATAACTTAAAATTGGATTTTCCAGCTTCTCGATCTCGCCAAACAGAAGGCACTTCGTCAATCTTATAGCCCTTGCTATGAGCTTTGATGACGATTTCCATCCCCAACTCGAACCCCCCGTCACTTTCAATCTGAATATCCTGAAGCACTCGCTTCGTATACATTTTGAAGCTATTGGTGACGTCATGGGTTGGAATACCAGCCAGATAATATAAAGACAAACCGGCGGCACGAGACAAAAACTTTTTAAATCTAGGTCCCCCGATCTGTTTACCACCACGCATATAACGGGACCCACAGACAATATCGCAACCTTGATTGATTTTACCGAACATATCGCCCACGATAGCCAAATCGTCGGATAAATCCGCCATCACCACTAAAATTACTCCCTCCGATACAGAATCGAAACCAGTTTTAATGGCGTTTAATGCACCACGACCATAGCTATTTCTCACCAAATGGATTTTTTTTTCGGCATTTTCCAAACGAGATAAGTAGTCTTGGACAACGGGAACCGTTGTATCTTCTTCAAAGTCGTACACAACCCTTATTTCGTGGGGAATAGGGACATCTTCCTCGATCTTCCGAAAAGTCCTGAGGATATTATCTCCCTCATTGTAAACAGGAATGATGATATTGAGGTAAGAATACATCTCGACGCTAAATCCCGCCTAAGCGAATCTGATTTTCAATCCACGGAATAATCTCGTCCAAGGCACGATCGAGAGAAGTTTTCGCTTCAAAACCTAAAATCTCCTTGGCCTTAACAACGGACGGAACCCGTCTTTGCACATCGTATTTAAAGGGCGAATCCGACACGTATCGAAAGGGTTTTCCCGGATGAACTTTCTTCCAGATCAACTCGGCCAATTCCAAAACCGAAGTAGAAACAGGCGTTGATAGATTAAAATCCTCATTGATCGCCTTGTCACTCTCGATACAGAGTCGAATGCCCTCCGCTAAGTCACCACCATAGGTGTAGTGGCGAACTTGATTGCCCTCTCCTAGAATATGAAGGGGGTCCTGGCCCTTGAGCGTCTTTTGCACCAAATCGGGCACAACGTGACTCATGGCTAATTTAACATTTCCTGACAGGACTTCTTTATCGCATTTTGCGCGTTTTTCACCAATGCCGATGCAATTAAAAGGGCGAACGATGGTAAAAGGTAAACCGTATTGTTCTAAAGCCCCCTTAGCAAAATATTCGCAGGCCAACTTTTGAAACCCATAAGTGGACAGCGGAGGCGGGCACTTCAATTGTTCTCCCTCCGGCGTAGGAAAGATCGTCGTGCTTTCGAACACCATAGAGGAAGACATGACATTAATCTTTTTTAGGCGTTTTTCCCGAAAGGCCCACAGAGCAGCATCAAAAGTCGAAGCTAGAATACGCTCATTTTCAGCCAAGAGATCATAAGCGTATTCATGAAACAGCGAAATTCCACCAATCAAGGCGGCTGAAGCCACCACTTGATCGCAATCGGCAAGCAGTTCCTTGAGCAAGTCCGTGTTCTTCACATCGCCCTGCACAAAGGAGTATCGAGGATGGCTATCGTAGCTTTTCTCCGCACTTCCGTATTTGGAAAAATTATCAATCCCCACGACCGAATGACCGGCCTCCAACAATTCTTCAACTAAGTAACCCGAGATAAAACCTGCCGAACCGGTAACGAGTATTTTCATGATTAATTTCCGCCTTTTTCTAAGAAATTCCAGATATCCACAAGGATCTTCCCCTGAGGAACGGAAAGACCTTTGTATTCCCGATGGGGAGTTCCTAGGATGATAATATCCGATTTCTCAATCAATTGTTCCGAAGAGAGAAATCCTTCTTCCTGTATGTAAACATCTGAGCAAAAGACTTCTTGAGATTCGATATCAAGAATCTTCTTTAACTTATAAGACAGAGACTCACGCTTATCATCGTTATTGGCTTTAAAGGCCATTCCCAAGATGCCCACTTTTTTTTCTAAAAGATCATGTTTCTCTTTGAGACTCTGAACCAAAAAATTAGGCAGACCTTCGTTAATCAGCATGGCCGCATGCCCCAAAAAGAAATTGTTATTGCTAAAAGCGGCAAGTTGCATGGTGTCCTTGAACAAACAGGGGCCTGCCGCAAAACCAGGGGTCGGTAGATTTTTTGCCCTTGGATAATGATGCGTAATAGCATGATAGATTTTATAAAAATCCAACCCATGGGAAGAGGCAATTTGATAGAACTGGTTAGAGATAGAAAAGAGAATATAGCGGTAGACGTTGGTAAATAATTTGGCGAGTTCCGCCTCAATTGGGTTTAAAAACAAGAGGTCTCGAGTCAATACTGAAAACAATTCTCCAGCCTCCTCTGCCGCAGCTGAGTCAAAAGAGGCCACAATCTGGGGCAATTGATGAAGCTCGTCCATCGCCTGCCCCTGACTGATTCTCTCTGGACAAAATGAAACTCGGGCTTTTTTATTTTTTGACTCAAGATATTTTTTTATTTTTTCGGTGGTTCCAGGATAAACCGTACTTCTGAGAATCACATGATGTTCGTCTTTGATGTAATCGAGTAGCTCATCAAAAAATTTTTTAAAAATCGTAAATTTGGGATTGAGGTGTTCATCCACGGGAGTGCCAATAACAACTACGACATAATCCGACTCCAACATGGCCTGTTTATTTGAAGTAATACTCAAAGTTTTTCCCAAGGTCTGTTTTAAGACTTCCTCGGCCCCAGTCTCCAAAAAAGGCATTTTTCCTTGAGAAACTTCAGTTATTTTTTTCTCGTCGATGTCGATCAATGTGACGGGAATTCCATGTTTTGCCAAAGACAAACCCAGGGGAAGCCCCACATGACCCAACCCACCCAAAATACACACGCTTTTCTTATGGCTCATATTCGACCTTTTTTATCATCAGACAGAATCTTCTTTCGAAAATATTCGACATTAGTTTTATCAAGCCCCCCCATTACCCCAACTCAAGTAGCTTTTCTTGCATTTTTTTCGATAGAAAACTCCTGCCATTTTTTTTCAACAAAGTTCATCAATTGCTGTCGAAATTGCTCTTGAGAAAAACGCGCAGCATTCTCACGACAATCACGTCGACAAGCCTCAGAAGAAAACCTCTCGCTCTGAGATTCAAAGATGCAAATGGCTTTTTGCAAAGACTCAACGCTCTGCTCTTCAACCCAGACCCCTGTAGGCCTGGAGTGCTCCAGACCACGCACAATTTCTAAAGCACCTCCCTTGGCAAAAGCGATGACAGGAGTGCCACTCGCCTGAGCCTCCACCACAGAAATTCCAAAGTCTTCTTCGGCCATAAAAATAAAAGCTCGTGCCCTTTGTAAATAATCCCTAACCCGCTCCGTGGGTTGAAAACCCAAAAATTCGATCTGCCCCTTTGCCTTATTTTTCACCTTCTGCAAATCGGGACCCGCCCCAATGACAATTAATTTTTTATCGGACAGTGCAGTAAAGGCTTCGACGATAAGATCCATTCGTTTGTAAGGAACCATCCTTCCCACTGCCAGATAAAAGTCTTCCTGAGGGGCTTTTACTTCTTGAAAAAAGCTAACGTCGACGGGCGGATAAATCACCTCGGCTTCACGGTGATAGGTTTTATAGATCCGTCTAGCAATGAATTGAGAGTTCGCTAAAAAAAAATCGACCCCGTGAGCTGTGCGAACGTCCCATTTTCTCAATCGATGCAGCAAATAACGGGCTACCCAACCCTGAGGCCCCTTATCTAACCCCGATTCCAATAGATATTGGTGCTGCAAATCATAGGCATAACGCATGGGCGAGTGAATGTAAGAGATATGGAGTTGATCGGGTCCAGTCAACACCCCTTTAGAAACCGCATGACAGCTGGATATGACCAAATCGTATTGAGAGACATTTAATTGTTCGATAGCCAAGGGCATCAGAGGGAGATAGGAGCGATATCGATTCTTAGCCCAGGGAAGTTTTTGAATAAAAGTAGTTTGACTCGATTTATCGAGCAAAAAACCTCTTTCCTGTGGCGGGATAAAATCCACCACCGCAAACAAATCCGCCTGAGGGAAACATCTTAGGATTTGTTCTAAAACCCGTTCAGCCCCCGCATAAGTGACAAGCCAATCATGCACCACAGCGATTTTCATGTTTAACGTGGCCCGCCACCGCGCTCCTGCTGTCTGAGTTTATGAAGGTATTCGACAAAAAAGGCGGAGAAAACCGCCAGAAAAGATCCTAAAACTACAGCAATCAACATATTTAAAATCATACGGGGCGAACTAGGCCGCACCATGATTTCGGCTTTATCTAAAATCTGAAAGCCAAGATCCTCTTTGGCCTCCTCAATTTTAGCCATCTCATATTGCTGGGTGAGCATCATGTGAATTTTTTCTAACAACTCCCGGTTTAGAGTGAGATATTCTAAATAGACCCGACCAGGAACTCCTTTTACAGTCTCACTCTTTACCATCTTTTCTACAGCCGCCTGCCGACCACTCAGCGAACCAAATTGTTCTCGAAATTCCTCGAAGGTCTTCGGAAGACCTTCATACTTTCCCACCTCAACATCCAATTCAGGCACCACACTCGAGATTCGATTATTACTAAAAAACTGGTTAAGGGCTTTTCCTGCCTTCAAGAGCTCAACACGATTTTTTACCAACTGTTCTTCGATAAAAATCCGATTTCTTTTGGCCAAAGTTAAGGAGTTGTT
>DALYDW010000058.1:6136-11911 GCA_031972915.1 bacterium | reverse complement strand
CCTTTCGACTACTAGAACCTGAATCTAGCGCGTCTGCCAATTCCGCCACTCTCGCTTCGAGTGAGGCCTCGTGGCCTAACCAATTCTTTTCGGGTTCGTCAATGTCTTCCGCATTTTCCTATTTGTTTGGTTTTAGCGAGAGAGAGCTTCTTCTTGGGATGCCTTTTAAAAAGCATTGAGCTTCCTTTCAATCCCTTGTAGTTTGCCCACGTGTTTCATTGTTTTCGCTTTGTCGTATCCATTTTCTTAGCCGCTTGGATGGCAAGCCAACTCGAAAGGCCCCGTCCATGAGTCGTCGTTCTCGAAATTCCTCCAAAAATAAAAAAACGCCTCGGCAGTCTCGTCGTAGTCAAAATCGTCGTGACGTCGAGTCTTCCAGGCAAGGGCGCTCGGAACCCCGTGCTTTGGTCGGGGTTTTATCGATCCATCGCGAAGGCTATGGTTTTGTTGTTCCCGATTCTCCCGAGTTGGTCGATGTTTTTATACCGCAGCGTCGCATGGGAGATGCCCTGGACGGCGATCAGGTTAAGGTTCGTTATTGGAGCAGCGGTCGTGGGGATCGACAGGAGGGCGAGGTCGAAGCTGTTCTCACGCGGGGCCGCCGTTTCGTGGTGGGAGTTCTTATTCTCGAAGCTGAGGAAGTTCGAGTCCGCGGCGATTTGGGACCACAGAGTTTCAGCTTTCGAGTGGATCGACAAGATCTCGAGGGTGCTCGTTTGGGCGAATCCGTTGGCATCGAGATTATCACTTATCCCCAAGGTCAGAGCCCGGGATCGGCCAAGGTGGTTCAGCTTTTTGGGGCCCGAGGTTCCGAATCCACCGAGGTGGACATCATTATTCTCAAACATCAATTGCCACTTCGTTTTCCCGAGGCGGTCGAGGCAGAGGCTCGCGAAATGGCCGAACAACGGGATCTTCGTTTGACTCCGGGGCGACAAGATTTGCGCTCCTTGTCTTTTGTGACCATCGACGGAGAAACGGCCCGCGATTTTGACGATGCGATTTTGGTACAGCGAGAAGGTGAGGGATATCGGCTTTGGGTGAGCATCGCCGATGTGAGTCATTACGTGAGGGAGGGGTCCGAAGTCGACCGAGAAGCTTTGGCCCGTGGTACCTCGGTCTATTTCACCGACAAGGTAATTCCCATGTTGCCCGAGGCCTTGAGTAATGATCTTTGCAGTTTGCGACCTGGCGAGGATCGTCTAAGTTTTACCGCCGAAATAGAGCTGGATGCACAAGGCAGAGTGGGAGAAACACACTTCTACAAAAGTTTGATTTGTTCTAAGGCCCGGCTCACTTACACCCAGGTTTCCCAGGCCCTCATTGAGAAAAAAACTGAGGCTCGAGAAAAACTCAATCCGGTTTTACCTATGCTGGAGACGGCCTTCGAACTGTTTGAAAAAATGCGCCGCTTGCGCTTGCAGCGAGGCAGCATTGATTTCGATCTTCCCGAGCCTCAAGTCATCGTCGATCTGGTGAGCGGTGATACCGAAAGAATCGTAAAGTCCGAGCGCACCCAGGCTCATATGCTCATCGAAGAATTCATGGTGGCTGCCAATGAAGCTGTGGCCAATTTTTTGACTCGGGTCAAGGTGCCCACCCTGTATCGGGTGCACGAGGTTCCCGATCAGGAGAAAATTCGACTCTTTCAAAAAGTCCTGCACAATTTGGGTTTTAAGGTTCGTTTGCCCGACGAGCCTACCCCCCGACAATTGGCAGAAATCTTGCCTCTGGCCCAAGGGCATCCCGAAGAACGCTTGATCAAACATTTGATGCTACGTTCCATGAAACAGGCGGTTTATTCTCCTAAAAATCGGGGCCATTATGGGTTGGCCTCGCTCTGTTATACCCATTTCACCAGCCCGATTCGGCGTTACCCCGATCTCGTGGTCCATCGAGTCTTGGAGGAGTTTTTAACGGGTAAGGGCGAGCGCAAATCTTCTCACACGCGTAAAGCGCGCTTAAGTTCCATTGCCATTCACACGAGTCGCCGAGAGCGCATTGCCATGGAAGCCGAATGGGAGGCCAAGGATCTCAAGGTGGCGCTTTTTATGTCTCGGTTTGTGGGGGAGAGTTTTTCTGGAGCTATTTCTCGGGTGACCAAGTTCGGGGTTTTCGTCGAGTTGCAAGAATACTTCGTCGAGGGATTGATTCCTCTCGAGTTTTTTGAAGATGACACTTATTTTTATGAGGAAGAACACCTCCGGCTGCGCGGACGACAAAGTCGTCGTATTTTGAAAATTGGCACTGAAATCAAAGTCACTGTGGCCAAGGTTGGAATTGAAGAACGCAAGGTGTATTTTCGCCCTGAAGTTTAAATTCTAAACCCTTGACATTTCTAGGATATTTCCTTACGCCCCGAAGGATGAATTGGGGAGTTTCCATTTTTCTGACGATGTATTTTTTTGCCTTGGGCATTTTGGCCCTATTTGGCTGGCATCGTTATCGTTTGACCTATCTTTTTTTACGGCATCGACGCGATCGGCCTCAGGGAGTTCCCGCTCCGGAGTCCTTGTCCGATTGGCCTACGGTGACCGTGCAACTTCCCCTCTACAACGAAAAATATGTGGTGCAACGCTTGCTCGAGTCGGTGATTGCTCTCGACTACCCTAGGGATCGCCTGCAAATTCAGGTTTTAGATGATAGCACCGACGAGACTGTGACCTTGGCGCAGCGAGTGGTTGACGACTTTCGCCAGAAAGGTTTTTCCATTGAGTACCGACACCGTCAGAACCGGCAGGGCTTTAAGGCGGGGGCTTTGCAAGAAGGTCTGAAACATGCCTGGGGCGAATATGTTGCTATTTTCGATGCCGATTTTTTGCCTAAGCCTGACTTTCTGAAACGGATGATCCCTTACTTTTTAGGGGAAAACCGTTATGGTATGGTGCAGGCCCGTTGGTCCCATCTCAACCAAAATTATTCTTTGATGACTCAGGCCCAAAGCGTGCTGCTCGATGGGCATTTTGTCATCGAGCATTTTGCCCGTAATCGTTCGGGATGTTTTTTTAACTTCAATGGGACTGCGGGCATTTGGGATCGGCGCTGTATTGAAGACGCCGGTGGATGGCAGGGAGACACGCTGACTGAGGACCTTGATCTTTCTTATCGAGCCCAGATGCGCGGCTGGAAGTTTTTGTATGTCCCCGAGGTCGATGTGGCGGCTGAATTACCCGTTGAAATGAACGCGTTCAAAGCCCAACAGCATCGTTGGGCCAAAGGGGCCATTCAAACAGCGTTTAAGCTTTTGCGTCCACTTTTGAAGAGTCCCTTGCCCTGGAAAATCAAGGCGGAGGCGGCCTTTCATTTGCTCAATAATTTTGCGTATGTTTTTTTGTTGTTGCTTTCCTTCATGATGCCCTTGTCGCTTTACTTGCGCGACGTGTATCACTTGGAATTCTCTTTTTGGATCGATTTTCCTGTTTTCATTCTTGCTACTTTATCTTTTGGGCTTTTTTATGCTGTGGCGCTTCGCGAGGTTTATCCTGATTGGAGGATGCGTTTGCGTTTTCTGCCCTTGAATTTGGCCTTGGGGATTGGTTTGGCCGTCAATAATTCTCGAGCGGTGTTTGAGGCGGTGACGGGAAAAAAAACCCCCTTCCAGAGAACCGCCAAGTTTGCCATCGCCCAGAAATGCGATCGATGGCAGGATAAAAAATATAAAAGCTCTTTCCGCTGGACGGTGTTGTTAGAGGTCTTTCTCGGGCTTTATTTTATGGGAGCTACAGTCTTTGCGGTGATGAACGGCCGCTGGACCGTTCTTTACTCGTTGTTACTTTTTCAGTTGGGTTTTTTGTATGTGGGGGGGCTTTCTTGGTTTCAGGGGCGCTTCTTTTCGGGCTCCTTGCCTCGATGGCAGCCCCGTTCCTTGCCTTCAGATTGAGGCCTCTGCAAAGTGCAAGTAGTGGGGTTTTACCGTTGACAGTGGCTTTGTCTCAGAACGAGGATGGGCCAAGTTTTAAAATAAAAAAATTCGGCACAAAAGCGTAAAAAAATTTGAGGAAAATATCGTGAAGCGCACCTTTGAAATCGTTTTGTTTAACCAAAAATTTAGTTTGAAAAGCGATGCCGAAGAGCAGCATGTGCGCAAGGTGGCCGATTATGTGAATAAAAAAATTTTTGATATTCAAGCGAAGACCCATAGTGTCTCTTCTTTGAACGTCGCCTTGCTCGCAGCCTTGAATATTGCCGATGAATATTTTAAAAGTAAGTCGGGTAAAAAAGGGCAGAGCGGCGAAGCGCTTGATAAGTTGAAACAGATTTTAAATTACGTAGACCAAGCCCTGGAAACAGATTAAACTCGCTCTGTTGGGTTGCAAGGGCGATCTGATTTTTAATTTTGGGTTTCGGGTTCTTTTAAAAGTTTTGTTTTCCCTGCCTGGTTCGTGAATCGGTCTTTTGTGTTTTAGAACCTATCGGTCAGAATGGGAGCTTCCACTGGAGGTCGTGAGCAGGCCCGTGGGCATTGCGTCTCAGCGGGAAGCCTAAAGCTTCTACCGGAGCACCCCCCTTAGAAAAAGGGTTCTGAACGACAAGGCCACACGGCTTATGGTGGGGGTTTTTTTTAAAGGCTCCGGGGGGCCTTTTTTTTTACCTTTTTTTTCCGGTATCGTTTGGGTGTGGGGTGGGTGGATCGAATGGCAGACCCTGCAGAAATTCACAAGATTCAATCTCGACTTCGGGAGCATTGTTTATGGCGTAGGCAGTTTCTTTCCGATGCAGAACAACAGTTGGCTGCACGGGAGGTAGGTTGTCGCGTCCAAGAGAGTGCCTTGCTGGCTTCCTATGGCCGTCTCGGCCTGTACCGGGCCCATCGTCGGGAAATCTCCACCGAAGTTTTATGGCAATACTGTAAGCGTGAAGGGAAAGAACTTTTTTTTCCACGCCTCGAACAGGGGCATTTGAGTTGGGCTCGTGTGGAAGGGCCCGCGGCTTGGGAACGTGGTCCTTTTGGCATTTTGCAACCCACGGGCAAGGCTCTGAGTGTCGAGCTCAATCATTTGGAGGCCTTGATTATTCCTGGAGTTGTCTTTGGACGCGACGGGGGGAGAATTGGTTGGGGAAAAGGCCTGTACGACCGTGTGCTAAAAGGCTATGGGGGGCTCAAAATGGGGTTGGCTTACGATTTTCAAGTGGTGCCCTGTGTGCCTCTCGCTCCCTGGGATGAAAAAATCGACTGCTTGCTGACGCCCGAGCAGCTGCATTTTTGTCGTTAAAATTTTATTACTTCGCGCTGGGTCTGAGAGTTCGCTATGAGACTTTTTTTTATCGGAGATATTTTTGGAGAGGCTGGCCGACGAGCCGTGCTGAGACTTTTGCCCGAGTTTAGAACTCAGAACAAAATCGATTTCGTGGTGGCCAATGGAGAAAACGCCACTCACGGCAAGGGAATCTCCGTGGCTCACGCCCAGTCCTTGTTGGATTCGGGAGTCGATGTGCTCACCAGTGGCAATCACGCCTTCGACATCAATGCCTTGTTTCCCCTGTATCGCTCCGAACCCCGTTTGCTGCGTCCTGCCAATTATTCTCCCAAAAGCCCGGGGCGTGGGTGGGTGATTCGAGAAATCCTGGGAGGATTGCGCTTGGCGGTGGTGAATTTGGTGGGGCGAGTGCATATGGAGGGCGCCGATTGTCCCTTTGCCGCCGTAGATCGGATTCTTGCGCAAGAATTGGTGGGAGTCGATGTGGTCTTCGTTGATATGCATGCTGAGGCAACCAGCGAAAGTCGGGCCATGGGATGGCATTTAGATGGGCGAGTCGCAGCAGTCTTGGGCTCTC
>DALYDW010000058.1:0-6126 GCA_031972915.1 bacterium | reverse complement strand
GAAGAAATTCTTCCTCGAGGTACGGCTTACCAAACCGACGTCGGCATGACGGGACCCTATCGCTCGGTCATCGGGATGCAAATCGAGGCCGTATTGGAGCGGTTTCGTACCGGGGTAAGGAGTCAGTGGCATCCAGCGACCGAAGACGTGCGGCTTTGTGGCGCGGTGGTCGATATCGAAGAATCTACGGGCAGGGCCGAGCGGATCGAACGCGTTCAAATAAAATTAGCCAATTCCCAGTGACGAGAAAAATATGGAAAGCGCCTTAGATAAAATTAAACGTGGCACGGTTGAAATCCTCGCCTCCGAACTCGAGTTGAAGAAAAAATTAGCAAAGGGCGTTCCGCTAAAAATCAAAGCGGGATTTGATCCGACTGCACCCGACCTGCATTTAGGACATTGTGTCTTATTGCGTAAGTTGAAGACCTTTCAGGATCTTGGACATGAGATTTGTTTTTTAATCGGCGATTATACGGCCGCCATTGGCGATCCGAGCGGACAAAATGCGACTCGTCCTCCCTTAAGCCGCGAAGCCATCGAACAGAATGTAAAGACCTATCAAGAGCAGGTGTTTCGAGTTCTCGATGCTAAACGTACCCGTACGCTTTTCAATTCCCAGTGGTTGGATGTCATGACGGGGCGTGACTTGATCCGTTTGGCGAGTCGTTACACGGTGGCCCGAATGCTAGAGCGCAACGATTTTGAAAAACGTTACAAGTCTGGCCATCCCTTGGCGATTCATGAGTTTCTCTATCCCTTGTTGCAGGGATGGGATTCGGTGGCGATGGGGGCCGACGTTGAGTTGGGAGGCACGGACCAAAAATTTAATCTGCTGATGGGACGTCATTTACAGCGAGAGGAGGGCCAAGAAGAACAGGTGGTTTTGACTTTGCCGCTGTTGGAAGGGCTAGATGGCGTAGAAAAAATGAGTAAGTCTAAGGGCAATTTCATCGGCATTACCGAGGCCCCTGCCACCATGTTTGCCAAGATCATGAGTGTCAGCGATGACCTGATGTGGCGTTACTACGAACTGCTTACAGATCGCTCTCAGGCCGATTTAGAAGGTTTGAGACAAGCGGTTTTATCCGGAGATTTGCATCCCAAACAGGCCAAGATCGATTTGGCCAAAGAGATCGTTGCCTTCCTCCACTCCCAAGAAGCTGCTGAGCGGGCCCATGTCGAGTTTGAGAGGTCTTTTTCTCTGCGTGAGGTGGAGACCTGGGACGACATCGTTTTGGAAAACGAGAGTCTAACTTTACCCGCCTTTAAGTTAGTGAAAGAAGCGGGATTTGCTCAGACCGGAAACGAGGCAAAAGCAAAGATCCAAGGAAAGAGCATCCACATCAACGGGGCCTTGGTGGAAGATCCCTTCGCCAAGATCACCGACGCGGGAGAGGGCATTTGGGTATTGGGAAAGATACAAAAGCGACGAGTGCAGCGCCGTTTGCGTTTGGTCTTGCGGGAGGGAAGTTAAGCCGAAAAGGCTTAGCACTGAATTTTAAGCGCTGTCTTTTAGGCTTGCTCTGTCAAAGGGGCCTGTAATATCCCCCCTTCCGGTTCGCTTTCCAACAAGTTAAGTCCTGAAGGAGTATCCCTTGATCGAGCGCTACAGCCGACCTGAAATGGCGGCCCTTTGGTCTGACGAAGAAAAGTATCGCCGTTGGCAGGCCATTGAGGTGGCTGCTTGTGGGGCTTGGGCAAAGTTGGGAAAAATTCCTCCCGAGGCCCTGCGTAACATCGAAGAAAAATCTAAATTTTCCCTCAAAAGAATTGCCAAGCTCGAAGCCGTTGTAAAGCACGATGTCATTGCCTTTGTAACCAATCTCGCCGAAAACGTTGGGCCCGATGGTCGTTATCTCCACATGGGGCTTACTAGTTCCGATGTTTTGGATACCTGTTTGGCCTGGCAATTGAAAGACGCCGGATTGCTGTTGTTGCGTGATGTCGATCGCCTCCTCGAAGTTTTAAAAAAACGCGCTATGGAGCACCAGTTTACGGTTCAAGTGGGGCGTTCCCATGGGATCCATGCCGAACCCGTCACCTTTGGACTGAAATTGGCGATTTTTTATGACGAGATGAAACGCAACCGCAAGCGCCTCGAATTGGCCGTGGAGCAAATCGCTTACGGTAAGTGTTCTGGAGCGGTGGGAACCTTCGCCAATATTCCTCCTTCCGTCGAAAAACATGTCATGGCTCAATTGGGCTTAAAAGCGGCCCCGGCTTCGAGTCAGATCGTGCAACGGGATCGACACGCCTTTTATTTTTCCACCTTGGCGGTGATCGCTGGCACCATCGAAAAGATTGCCGTAGAAGTTCGGCACTTGCAGCGCACCGAGGTTTTAGAAGCCGAAGAGTTTTTTTCTAAGGGACAGAAGGGCTCTTCGGCCATGCCTCACAAACGCAATCCCATTCTTTCGGAAAACCTCACGGGCTTGGCTCGGCTAGTGCGTTCTTATTCCTTGGCTGCTTTAGAAAACCAAGCTCTCTGGCATGAGCGGGATATCTCCCATTCCAGTGTGGAGCGGGTGATCGGACCTGATGCCACTGTAACGCTCGATTTCATGTTTGCTCGGGTGACCGGGCTACTAGAAAATTTGTTGGTGTATCCTGAGAGAATGCTGAGCAATCTTAATTCTTTGGGTGGACTGATTCACAGTCAGCGCGTGCTGTTGGCCTTGGTAGAGGCGGGTTTGGCTCGGGAAGCGGCCTATGCCATCGTGCAAAAGACTGCCATGAGGGTTTGGGAAAGCCGAGAAAGTTTTTGCGAGCTTTTAAAAGCCGAACCCGAGGTGCTCAAGCATATGAGTCCCGGGGCGATTGAACAACTGTTCGACCTGAAGTATCACACCAAGCACATCAAAACGATTTTTCAACGGGTGTTCGGAAAAGAATAGGTGGGAGTTTTTCTCCCGAGTCGAGACACGAGACGTTGCGCTAAAAGAATGGGCCCGTTTCGATGTTGGAGCGAGATTATCTTCTATGTCCATGCGAGAGGAACGATCCATGAAAGCCCGAGTCACAGTCAGATTAAAAAACGGAGTCTTAGATCCGCAAGGCAAGGCCCTAGTGCATGCTGCCGAATCCTTGCAATGCAGGGGAGTCCAAGACATCCGTGTGGGAAAAGTTTTTGAAGTTCAACTAGGCGAGGTTTCTGAAACCGAAGCCCGTGCTCAATTGGAGGCCTTAGCTTCCCAACTCTTGGCCAATACGGTCATTGAGAATTACGAAGTGGAGTGGGTTCGTTCATGAAGGTCGGTGTTGTTGTTTTTCCCGGAAGCAATTGCGATTACGATCTCTTCTACGCCTTGGGGGCTGGCATGGGATTCGATGCCCGTTTTCTTTGGCATAAAGATCACGACCTCCAGGGTTGTGACGCGATCTTTTTGCCCGGAGGTTTTTCTTACGGAGATTATCTGCGTTGCGGTTCTATTGCCCGTTTTGCTCCTATCATGAAGGAAGTCGTGGGTTTTGCCCAACGGGGAGGTCCTGTCCTAGGGATTTGCAACGGATTTCAAATTCTTACCGAGGCCCATTTGTTGCCTGGGGTGCTCATGCCCAACGAGTCTTTGAAGTTTATTTGTGAGACGGTCAGGGTTCGGGTTGAGTCTTCGGAAACGCCTTTCACTCGCAGGATTGTTCCCGGTACGGAGTTGCGTTTGCCCATTGCGCATCGCGATGGCAACTTTTTTATTGATGCACTGGGCTTGGAGCGTTTGGAAGGTGAGGGGCAGGTGGTGTTTCGCTATGTGGATTCGCAAGGACAGGCCAGTGTCGCAGCTAATCCCAATGGCTCGCTGCACAATATCGCGGGAATTTGCAATGGAGCTCGCAATGTGGTGGGACTGATGCCTCATCCCGAGCGGGTGGCCGAAGTTTTGCTGGGATCCCAAGAGGGCAAGATTCTTTTTGAAAGCCTCTTGGGGGCGTCGTGAAGGCCCGCGAGTCCAAGGGATAAAATTGATTTTTTACGAAGGAGTTCGGGGTGACCCAAGAGATGAAATCATTGGCACGCGAATACGGATTGAGCGACGCGGAGTACGATAAAATTCTCGTCATTTTAGGCCGCGAACCCAATCAGGTTGAATTGGGGATCTTTTCGGTGATGTGGTCGGAGCATTGTTCCTACAAGAGTTCTCGCATGCATCTAAAAACCTTGCCCACCGAAGGTCCTCAGGTGTTGCAAGGCCCCGGAGAAAACGCTGGAGTGGTCGACATCGGCGACGGCTGGGGTTTGGCCTTCAAGATGGAGTCGCACAATCATCCCTCTTTCATTGAGCCGTACCAGGGGGCCGCCACCGGAGTAGGCGGAATTCTCCGTGATGTTTTCACCATGGGAGCGCGTCCCATTGCCAATCTCAACTCTTTACGTTTCGGTTCGGCTGAGCACCCGCGCACGTCTTATCTTGTTTCGGGAGTCGTTTCTGGAATCGGTGGCTACGGCAACTGCATGGGAATTCCCACGGTAGCCGGTGAGGTGTTTTTTGACTCCTCTTTCAATGGCAATATCTTGGTCAATGCCATGACCGTGGGTTTGGTACGAGCCGATCGAATTTTTCGGGGGCGAGCTGAAGGCGTTGGAAATCCTGTGATGTACGTGGGATCCAAAACGGGTCGCGACGGAATTCACGGTGCTACGATGGCTTCCGACGAATTCGATGAGGGCAGTGAAGAAAAACGTCCGACGGTCCAAGTGGGTGATCCATTCACAGAAAAATTATTATTGGAGGCTTGTTTAGAGCTTATGGCCGAAGATGCGATCGTCGGCATTCAAGATATGGGGGCAGCGGGGCTTACGAGTTCTTCCTTCGAGATGGCTTCGCGTGCGGGTAGCGGCATCGAAATGGATCTCGATAAAATCCCCACCCGTGAAAGCGCCATGAGCGCTTATGAAATCATGCTGAGCGAATCCCAAGAGCGGATGTTGCTGGTGGCGGAGCGAGGAAAAGAACATCGCGTTGTAGAGATTTTTAAAAAGTGGGATCTGGAGGCCGTCGAGGTGGGGAGAGTTACCGAAGATGGGTGGATGCGTCTTAAAAAAGACGGCAAAGTCGTGGCTGAATTGCCCATTGCCCCTTTGGTAGATGCGGCTCCGATTTATGACCGACCTTCGGCGCCCCCCTCCGATTTGGCTTCTCGACAAGCCTTTGCCTTATCGAGTTCCAACTTGCCTCAGGATCTTAATGAGACCTTAAAACGCTTTTTGGCTTCGCCTAATTTATGTAGCCGCCGCTGGGTGTGGCGTCAGTACGATCATAGCGTCATGACCAATACTGTGGTCTTGCCTGGTGCCGACGCTGCGGTGCTGCGCATTAAAGGTTTGCGACAGGGCGTGGCGGTCACTTGCGATTGCAATAGTCGTTACGTGTACCTCGATCCTTATTGGGGAGCGGCCCACGCCGTAGCGGAGGCAGCCCGTAATCTGGCTTGTAGCGGAGCACGCCCCTTGGCTGTCACCGATTGTCTCAACTTCGGCAATCCCGAAAAGCCCGAGATCATGTGGGAGTTTAAAGAGGCCGTTCGTGGGTTGGGGGACGCTTGTCGAGCCTTGGAGACGCCCGTCGTCAGCGGCAATGTGAGCTTGTATAACGAAACCAAGGGGAAGGCGATCTTTCCCACTCCGACCATCGGCATGGTGGGAAAAGTCGACGACGTGACGCGACACGGTCGGGTGGGGTTTCAGCGTGAGGGTGATTTGCTGTATCTAGTTGGAGAACTCTCAGGGACTTTGCAAGCCAGTGAATTTGCTAGCGCGATTTTGGGAATGACTGGGGGGCGCCCTCCTGCCTTGGATTTTGAATTAGAAAAGCGCTTACAGGTTTTTTTGATTCAAGGTTGGGACTTAGGCTTGTTTCATTCAGCCCATGACATTAGCGATGGCGGCTTATTAACTGCTGTAGCGGAGTCTTGCTTTTTAGCCAATTCTTCCCTGGGAGTGGAGTTACGTCTTCCGGAAATTCCAGCGGGGCAAGGGCGTTTCGAGTTGCTCTTTGGGGAGGGTGCGGGTCGGGTTTTGCTTTCAGTCGATGCCCATCGAGCTTCGGATTTACAGGAGGTGGCTCGTGCCGCGGGTTTGTTGGTTCACCCTCTTGGAGCGGTGGCCGCTGAGCGTTTTAGGGTAAACGATTG
>DALYDW010000057.1:4340-12088 GCA_031972915.1 bacterium | reverse complement strand
TCAACTCCAATGTCATGGGTCCTAAAACTAAAGGCTTTCCCGCCCGAGCCACGCCCAGCTTTTCTTGAGCAATCTCAAACAGCGAATTTCCCAAAACCTCGGTGTGATCCAAGCCAATGGAAGTGATGGCGGACACCTGAGGATCCACCGCATTAGTCGCGTCCAAACGACCTCCCAAGCCTACTTCCAACACAGCCAATTCCACCTGGCGACGCCGAAAAATTTCCAAGGCTAAAACCGTAACTTTTTCAAACCATGTCAAAGTCCCCCCCGAAGGAATAATCAGCTCTCCAGACTCGTTCAACAAACCCCTTCGAGCCCAAGCCTCTAGACAGTCCTCGAGCTCCTCCGTCGTGACCTCCTCCCCATGAATTCGCATTCGTTCCGTAAATCGAAACACATGAGGCGAACGATACAAGCCCACCGTGTATCCGGCTTGAATCAAAATCGATTCCACCAGGGTGGCAACCGATCCCTTTCCATTCGTCCCCGCAATTAAGATGCTTTTATAATAATTTTCGGGATGATCCAAAAAACTCAAAACCTCGCGAATCCGCTCCAAACCCAATTTTTTATGAGTGTACTCTCGATCACCATGCTCCAAAAAACGCTGCAGCCATTTCATGAGAAACGCCCTTCTCTTTCTATAAAATGAAGAATTTTATGAATTGCCGAGACAAAGAATCCTTAACTTTTTTTCAAGGCCAATAAGGCTACATCGTCGGGAGCCGTCAAAACCTGATAATGGGGAGTCAGTTGTTCGAACACCCGAGTGACTAGCTGTTCTGGGTTTTCTTTAAGACAGGCCTCAACCCATTGTTGAAAAGAAAACCGATCGTAGCCAGTGGCTCGCATTCTCGGATCGAATAAACCATCGGTATAAAAAAATACCCAATCTCCTTTGCCAATCTTCACCCGAGTATTTTGCAAACGACTCTCATCCTCTAAACCCAAGGGCAGGTGCTGAGAAAAGACTTCTTCCCATTCTCGCGAACTAGCACGATAAATCAACACGGGGGGATGTCCCGCTCCAGCCAAAGTCAAATCACCTTCTGAGCCCAATTCAAAAAGCCAACAGGAAATAAACTGCTGCAACCTAAGTAGCTCTTCGTGCAAGGCCCAACGCAAAGCCTGTAAAAGTTGCCCCGTGGTATTGGGATCAAAGACCAAACTTCGATAGACCGAACGAAACGAGGCCATGGTAATGGCCGATCCCACATGATGGCCTGAAACATCGGCCATGATGCCACGCAATCGACCGTCGATCTTCATGACATCGAAATAATCTCCCCCACCTCGGGTGGCCAAACGACAATGCCCCCATAATTTCCAGCCTGAAAAAGTGGGATATTTTTGCGGAAGCAATCTGCCTTGAATCTCCCGAACGATTTCCAGCTCCCTGTGAACTCCCTCATGCTCTCGAATAGAATCCATCAAGGCGCGCATCTGAAAAGCGCTGGCGGCCTGACTGGCCATTAGATTAAGCCATTTCAATTCCTCTTCGGTAAAAGGAGAAGCATCGCGACGTTCGGTAAGATTCAACACGCCTAAGTTTTTTTCCCCAATACGAGCTGGCAAGGCAATAACAGGGACTGAAACAAAACTTTGAGTTGCGTACCCTCCCCTGCGTCTTCGAGCCGATTCCCGGCTTTTTAAACGGGCCGCATTATTTACCAACAGAGGACGCCCCGTGCGAAACACCACCCCAGCAATTCCCTCTCCAGATTTAACGGAGGTACGCTCGGCGATACGCGGCGCGATCCCACGGGAACTCACCAGTCGCAACTCGTTTGAAGAGTCATCCCAAATCAATAAACTCGCACGCTGCACATTAAAAGCATCTACGATGAAATCCATAAAGAGTTCGTAGAGCAGGGAAAGATCTTTCATCTCTTGCAAGGCACTCTGCAAGATATCGAAAAGCTCCAAAGTGGAATCCAAATTTTTAAGACGATGCAGACCCCGAACCATGAGCAACTGGTTAGGACGTCCCTTACGGTACTGCATTTGATCAACCAAATTTTTTATGATCCACAGACCCCGGCCCTGGGGCAAGGTTTCATCGGGAATTTCTTGTAGTAGGGGATTTAAGCGAAAGCCCCCCCCCCAATCCTGAACTCGAATTTCGATCTTCTTAGCATCGGCCTTTAACAAGACCCGGGCGGGGCGCTGCCGACTAGCTTGGCCATGGCGAACGGCATTGCTCATGGCCTCGCGCAACACCAATTTTAAATCGTTGAGTAAACGATGGGGAAGAGTGAGAAATCCAGGGGCGCGGCTCAAGCCTTTGAGCAAGAAGGCAACCTTTCCCTCTAATTCCTTCAAAGAAAAGAATTCACAATCGATACTGAATTTTTTCTGAACGACCAAACAACCTCCCTAAGCTCCCCGTTTCTCAAAACTAAGCCCACAAAGAAAATTCACAATCCTTTCAGGGCCCCTTCCACATCGGGGGACAAATCAAAAACGCGAAAGAGTCGGGTGATTTCAAAAATCGAGCGAACCTCTTGCTGCAAAGAAGCTAATTTGAGTTGTCCGCCATTTTCCTTGAGTTGACGCATCAAGGAGATCAAAACCCCTAGCCCGGTGGAGTCAATAAAAGCCACTTCCCGCAAATCCAAAATCAATTTGGTTTTTCCAGAAGCCAAAATCCCTTGGAGTTTTTTTTTCAACGGAGGGCTATGTTCTGCGTCCATATCGCCGAACAAACGAAGAATAGAAATGTCGCCACGATCTTCTTGTTCGATTTTCATCAAAGCAAATCCTCACGTCCTGATTTTTTAAGATGCTCGACCATGAGTTTAACTTCCTCGGCCCGTTCCCTAGGTAAGAGCAAGACCACTTCGGGGGTTTCTACCACGATCATGCCTTGCACTCCCACAAGGGCCAAAGGACGACCGGTAGAAAAAATTAAATTATTGCGAGAATCCAAGGAAAAAACTTGCCCAGTGGCACGATTTCCCTCCCCCAACTCCGGCAATAATTCCGCCAAGGCCTGAAGATTTCCCACATCGTTCCAAGAAAAACCAGCCGGTACCATAATCACTCTACGAGCCTTTTCCATCACGGCGTAGTCCACCGAAATTTTTTCGGCCTGCGCAAAGGTCTGTCGCAAGGCCTCGGGATAAGAGGGCTTTCCCAAGTGGCCTCGTAAGTTTTCAAAAAGTTGAAACAAGACTGGATGACAACGCGATAATTCTTCCCAAAACACCCTCACCTTCCAGACAAACATCCCACTGTTCCAATAGTACCCCCCTTGCCTCAAATAAGTTTGAGCAGTCTTAAGATCGGGCTTCTCGTAAAAGCCTTGTAGCTCATAGGCACGACCCTCCGCGAGAGCAAGCGGCTCACCCTGGGCCAAATAACCGAAGCCAGTAGCAGGAAAAGTGGGTTCGATCCCAAAGGTAATAAGCGCTTGCTCCGAACGCGCCAACGCCACTGCTCTTTGCACGTCCTGACAAAAAATAATTTCGTCTTGGGGCAAAATCCAATGGTCGGCAGGACACACCACCATCACCGCTTCGGGATTGAGATGGAACAAATGCAAAGCGGCCAAGGCCAAGGCTGGTGCTGTGTTTTTACCCTCGGGCTCAACCAAGATACGCTCATCAAGTATGGAAGGAAGATGTTGAGAAACCAAAGCCCGATCCGAAGAACCACAGATCACCCAACGGCGTTCGGGGGGCGCCAGACACTGTAAACGATGATCCGTAAGTCGAATGAGAGAATCCTCTCCCGCCACCGATAAGAATTGTTTAGCATGTTCCCGCGTAGATAAGGGCCAGAGTCTCTCTCCTCGCCCTCCCGCCAAAATCACCGTATGCAAATCCAAACTCACATTGCCTCCCGAGCGATACCAAACTTACGAATCTTTCGATACAAGGTAGCCTGCCCTATCTGAAGTTTACGGGCGGCCTCCAACACGTTGCCATCGCACTGACGCAAGGCGTTCTCGATGGCGTAACGCTCCACCTCTTCGAGAGGAACAACTCCGTTCCCCCCCGAAGCCCGAACCCATTCAGCCTGAACTTCAAAGCCAGGGGCTTTTTTCAAGGACCTTATGGACTCGGGGAGATGCTTGAGCTTTACCTGACTGTCGTTGGCTAAAACCACTACGCGTTCGATGGTATTCTCGAGTTCCCTTACATTCCCAGGCCAAGAATAGGCCATCAAGGCTGCCATGGCTTCGGGATGAAAGTCGAAAAAAATCTTTTCATTCTTTATGCTATAAATATTCAAGAAATGGCGCGCCAACAGGGGGATATCTTCACGACGTTCCCTCAGGGGAGGCAAAATGATAGGGACCACATTTAGACGATAATAAAGATCCTCGCGAAA
This sequence comes from bacterium, assembly GCA_031972915.1. Classification (GTDB taxonomy): domain Bacteria; phylum UBA10199; class UBA10199; order DSSB01; family DSSB01; genus DALYDW01. The sequence goes on along the minus strand of DALYDW010000057.1, from coordinate 7,750 downwards.
CCGGCCCGATTCCACTTCTTTTTGCAAATCTCGATTAGTAGCCGTAATAACCCGAACATCCACCTCAACTCGTTCACTTCCTCCCACTCGGGTAAAGTTTCTTTCTTGCAAGACCCTCAAGATCTTGACTTGAAGTGAAGGATCCATTTCACCGATTTCGTCCAAAAATAAAGTCCCTCCTTCGGCACGCTCGAAACTTCCGATATAACGACGCTCCGCCCCGGTATATGCACCACGTTCGTGACCAAACAGCTCGTTCTCCAAAAGCTCATGGGGAATGGCCCCGCAATTAAGATCGACGAACTTGTTTTTAGCCCTACCGCTTAAAAGATGAATGGCCTTGGCCACTAATTCTTTTCCAGTTCCCGAAGGACCTTGAATCAAAACCGTCGCGTGGGTTTTGGCCACTTTACCGATAGTTTTAAAATTCTCCTGCATTTTTGGGCTTTGGCCAACGATGCCAAAAAAATCGCCTTGGGATCCTGCCCGATGTTCCAATTGATAAACTCTTTGGGTCAGTTGGTAAATTTCGCTCGCCCTTCTTAGTTGGATTTCCAAATCATCAAAATCTAGGGGCCAAATCCTAAAATCAGTGACACCTGCTTTCATAAAACTCACAGCAGTCGCCACATCGGCAAGAGGAGCAAAAATAAAAATCGGCAAATGTTCGTCCAAAGCGCGAACTTCTTGAATTAACTGGGTCTGTTGAACAGGAGGCGTAGCGGAAAAATTAAAAAACAACACAGCAGGATCGCCTCGATTTACCGCTGAAAGCACTTCATCTGTGCTCTTCCACTCTAGAGAGAAACCTCGACGAAAAACTTCTTCGCTCAAGAGATGACTAAAGCTATTTCCCTCATTCACTCCAAAAATTCGAAGCTTATCCATGACAACTTCTTTCAGTCTCTTCCCTTACGAAATTCTTGAATGCTAACCTGATATTTTTTTAGAATCTTCTTGAAGTTGCTCCGATCCATACCAGCTTGATCGCTAGCAACTGAGATATTACCCCCTGAAATTTTAAGAAGATGGCTCAAATAGGCTTGGTGAAAAGAATGAAGCGCTCTGTCCTTGGCCTCTTTGTAAGACAGCGAACTCGAAAAATCGGGCATTTCTTCCAAATAAAAATGTTTAGACAAAATAGACAGGGGCAAGTTCCTCACCCTCAGCACCTCACCCTCGGCCAAAACCACACAACGCTCCATAATATTTTCTAACTCACGGACATTGCCCAGCCATTCCTGATCGCTCAATACTTGCATAGCTTCCACCGAGATTTCTCGAATGTCTTTTTTATTTTTTTCTTTGAAGCGTTGTAAAAAATGTTGGGCCAAAATTGGGATATCTTCTTTACGCTCCCTCAGCGGAGGAACGTGGATTCCGATGACATGCAAGCGGTAATAAAGATCTTCCCGAAAGCTTCCTTCCACAATGGCATTTTTTAAGTCTCGATGCGTAGCGGCGATAATTCTGACATCGGCATGACGGTCTTCCGAATCTCCCACCCGTCGATATTCTCCATCCTGGAGAAAACGAAGTAACTTCACCTGAAATCCAGGAGAAATTTCACCAATTTCATCCAAGAAAACCGTACCCCCTTCCGCTTCTTCGAAAAGTCCCTTCCTATCGTAGAAGGCGCCGGTAAAAGCTCCGCGCACATGACCAAATAATTCTGATTCCAAAAGATTTTCGGGAATGGCGGCACAATTGATCACCTGAAATTTCTTATGACAACGCGGAGAAGTAGCATGAATTGCTCGAGCTACTTTTTCTTTGCCCGTGCCCGATTCTCCTTGAATCAACACCGTCACCGAAGAGCTCTTCAAAGATTCGATCAAAGCGTAAATTTTCTGCATGGCGGGCGATGCCCCCAGCATTTCTCCATAACGATCGGTATTTTTCGGAGGATTTTTAAGCTTCTCCATTTGATGGGCCAAACGATATTTCTCTAGGGCCTTCTCCAGGACTTGAGTGATCTTCGACAAGTCTTCCAGTGGTTTATTGAGATAGTCGAAAACTCCTGCCTTCAGAACATCCACCGCCTGATCGACTCGATTAGATCCAGTCACCACGACAACCTCGCTTAGAGCTCCGGTAGATTTTAAATAGTCCAAAACGGTAAATCCCGAATGGGATGGAAAATTCATATCTAACACAACGCATTCAGCCCCATGCTTGGCCAAAAAATCCAAGGCTTCATAACCGTTTTTAGCGGTGGAAAAAGTCCAAGAATTTCTCTCGGCCAAACGAGAAAAAATTTGCCGTACCGAAGGATCGTCATCAACGATGAGCAGCTGAACACTTTTCATGAATTTAAGACCGTTTTTTCCAAATGACGTTTCTTAATTTTTTCAACCAAAGTGGTTCGGTTTAGCTTCAGCAAAGAAGCTGCCTTATTTTTATTCCACGCTGTTTTTTCCAAAGCTCGAAGAATTAACTCATTTTCAAAATCACTCACCAAGTTTTTAAAACTGATTCCTTCCTCCGGAATTCTAACCCGATTCAAAACCTTATCAGCGCTTTCCACCATCTTCTTAGGCAAGGCCTCCTCAGTGATCTCCTGACCCGGGTGTAAAATCACAGTGCGTTCCATCAAATTTTCCAACTCGCGAACATTTCCCGGCCATGGATAGTGCCCCAAGGATTCCAAAGCCTCCGGTGTCAAAATGGGTGCTGGAGCATGATGCTCTTCGCTAAAGCGCTCGATAAAGTGCTTGGCCAAAATCGGGATATCACCCAGTCGTTCTCTTAAGGGAGGCAAGAGAACTGGAATGACATTGAGCCGATAGTAAAGATCTTCACGAAACCATCCCTCCTGAACACCTTGTTCTAAGTTTTTATTGGTGGCGGCGATAATCCGAACGTCAACCTCCACACTTCGATTAGAGCCAACGGGTTCGAATTTCCTCTCTTGCAAAACTCTGAGCAACTTTACCTGGAGCAAAGGTTTCATGTCGCCGATTTCATCCAAAAAGAGAGTTCCCCCGTCGGCCATCTCAAAGCGGCCCATACGAGTATTCACCGCTCCGGTAAAAGCCCCTTTCACATGACCAAACAATTCGCTCTCCAGCAATTCAGAGGGAATGGCGGCGCAATTGACGGGGACAATGGGACGATGGGAACGAGCCGAATTGTAATGAATGGCACGTGCCACCAATTCTTTTCCCGTACCCGATTCTCCTAAAATCAAGACAGTCGAATCAGTTTCGGCGACCTTCTGCACCAGATCAAAAATCTGGCGAATGCTTTCGGAGGTTCCCACCATGTTTTCCATGCCGTATTTGGCTTGAAGCTGCTTCTTAAGAATTTTGTTTTCTTGATGGGCCTGGGCGTGCTCCAAGGCCTTTTGAATCAAGTTAATAAGATCCGCAAACTCGAAGGGCTTGGTGATGTAATGGAAGGCACCCGCC
>DALYDW010000057.1:0-4330 GCA_031972915.1 bacterium | reverse complement strand
AAGCTAAATTGACGAAGCCTTCGTTGAGAATTCGCAAGGCCATTTGGGGATGCTCACAAGTTCTTACCTCGTAACCCTGAGCCCCCAATACCCGCTCAATCGATCGCAAAATAGAAATCTCGTCGTCAACCACCAGAATTTTTTGTTTCATGCTTCATATCCTTTCGGAATCAAAACTCGAAAAGTCGTTCCTTTTCCCAGAACGCTTTTCACCTGAATGCGCCCACCATACTCACGCACAATGTTGTAGGTAATGGGTAGGCCCAGGCCCGTGCCGCCTCTGCCACGCTTAGTCGTAAAATATGGGTCAAAAATGCTATGGAGATTCTCCGGAGCAATCCCCTCCCCATCATCAGAAATTTCCACAAAGACCTTGCTTTTATCTTCCCCCGAGATGATGCGAATCTCCCCTCCGGAAGAAATGGCTTGAAAGGCATTGGTCAATATATTGGTAAAAACCTGCTCTAACTTGGAAGGATTGAGCCAAACCGGAGTCAAAGATTTAAGTTCTATGCGTAAGCGATAGTTCAGATCCTTGAACTGCACTTCGAGGTTGGGCAATAACTTTTGGACCAACTCTCCTAAATCCACGGCGATCGATTCGCTTTTCGAGACAGGCCTAGAAAATTCTAATAGTTCTTCAATGATTTTTTTACAGCGAAGTGCGGCTTGCTGAATCTCCAGAAGATCTCCATGAAGCTGAGTTCCTTCCCGAGTTTCCTCCAAAGCTAATTGAGCAAAGGCCAAAACTCCCGAAAGAGGATTATTAATGTCGTGTGCAATTCCGCTGGCGAAGAGCCCCAAGGCTGCCATCTTGTCTTTTTGTAAGAGTTGGCTCTCCAATTTTCGAATCTGGCTCATATCCTGGTACTGGAGCACATGGAGTCCGAGAGGTTCGCCTTCTCTCCCCCGTACTGGATAAGAACTGGCCGAGTACTCGCGCCCATCGGAGAAGGGGGCCAGGGAACCGCGACCCGATTCATGACCTGTCTCTCCCGCCAGGGGACAAGAAACGCAGGGTTCAGTGCGCTTAGCGAAAATTTGAAAGCAGGTCTCCCCCCCCAAATCCCTCACATCGACACCGGCAGCCGCCGCAGCCGCTCGATTCGCCCGCTCCACTCGGTAGTCGTCCGATACCAAAAGTACCGGATCGACGATGGCATCGAAGGTCGCCTCCCACAGGCGCTTACCTTGAGAAACCACCTGAAAGAGCGCCTGAAGCTCTTGCAAGCCAGACGACTGTCCTACAGACATGGGAAGTTCTTTGGAAGAATCCATGAAATATCCCCACCTGATTAGAGCGTGAGCGAAAATTATATCCAGCTGTCAGGAAATTGTCATATTTATTCTCATTTTAATTAAAAATATTTAAATCATGACATTTCAATAAGTTAACATAAAAAATTTCAAGTTATAGATTTTAAACCGGACCATGAAACCTTACCTGTAATTATGATTGACAGAATCTTGGCACCTTCAGTACGGTCACCCCGCTTTGAATCCACCCACGACCTACAAAGATGCGGGAGTCAATATCGAAGAAGGCAATGCCTTTGTTCGAGCCCTGGCTCCTTTGATCCAAAAAACTAAACGGCCCGAGGCCTTAGGCAACTTCGGCGGTTTTGCCAGCCTGTTCAGCATGAACCGGCTCAAATACAAGAATCCAGTCTTAGTCTCCTCGACCGACGGTGTTGGCACCAAGCTCAAGCTTGCCCAAGAGATGCAATCATTCCGCGGCATTGGAGTCGACTTGGTGGCCATGTGCGTCAACGACTTGCTTTGCACCGGTGCCGAACCCTTATTTTTTCTCGATTATTACGCCTGTGGGCGCTTAGAAACGCAAAAGGCCATTGAAGTCATCGAGGGTATTTCCGATGCCTTAGCCGATATTCATTGCGCGCTGGTGGGCGGAGAAACCGCAGAAATGCCTGGCGTTTACCAAAAAGACGAGTTCGATCTCGCGGGCTTCGCCGTCGGAGTCGTCGACCGTGAAGAAATCATCGACGGCTCAGCCATCTCTCTGGGGAATAAAATCATCGGACTCACCAGCTCTGGAGTCCACTCCAATGGTTTTTCCTTGGTCCGCAAGATTATCCAAGACCAAAAACTTGATATCCACACCCTTTATCCCGGTCTGTCCGTCTCCCTAGGAGAGGCTCTCTTAGCCCCGACCCGCATTTACGTAAATCCAGTCTTAAAAATAAAACAACAGTTTCCCCTTTTAGGAATCGCCCATATCACCGGCGGTGGACTACTCGAAAACATCCCACGAATTCTCCCCCAACAATGTCGGGCAGTGCTCTACGAAGACCGGTGGCCCCAGCCAGAAATTTTTGCTTTCTTACAAAAGCACGGCAATATCGCCTCGGAAGAGATGTTTCGAGTCTTCAACTGCGGTATCGGCATGACCCTAGTGGTTGCCGCCGAACAGGCGCAAGAAGTGGCCGACCGTTTCACTGGCGCTGGATTTCCCGCCTTTGTTATCGGAGAAATTCAAGCGCGCCACGACGACTCCAAAGCTCAAGTCGAAATTCTTTGAACCTAGCTCGATGTTTTAAGGAGACCCTTCGTGACCCTCTCCCTGGCTATTTTGATTTCCGGGCGCGGCAGTAATATGCAGGCCATCCATCAGGCCATCACCGCAAAACGTCTCAACGCCGAGATTCGTCTCATCCTCAGTGATCAGAGCCATGCCCTCGGTTTACAATACGCCGCCGAACATGACCTGCCCCACTTGGCCGTTCCCAAACTTAGCGGAACTAACCGACGCCAACATGAAATTCAGCTCGAAGAAAAAATCGCTGAATCCCAAGCGCAATGGGTCGTGTTAGCAGGTTATATGCGTATTCTGTCTGCAGATTTTGTCGCACGTTTTTCTGGGCGGATGCTCAACATTCACCCTTCTCTCTTGCCAGCATTTCCGGGATTGCACGCACAACGCCAAGCCCTGGATGCCGGAGTTCGTTATAGCGGTTGCACCGTGCACTTCGTCGATGCAGGTTGTGATACCGGACCGATCGTTGACCAACGCGTCGTGGAAGTGTTACCCGACGACAACGAAGCCCAGCTCTCCGAGCGGATTTTACGACAAGAACATCTTCTCTATTCCGACTGCCTCCAAAGAATCGCCGAAGGAAAAATTTTTCTCGAAGGCAATCGGGTAAAGTACAAAAAGTAAATTTAAAACTTCAAAGGACCCCTTGCCATGACCTCGCCCACTTCCCGCTCTGTGACACGCTCCACTCGTTTGGCCTCGTTTTGTTTTCGCGTGACAGTGGCCTTGAGTCTACTCATCGGTTGGGGAATCCTCAAAGCTCCCACGGTTCAAGCCCACTCCGGCTGGACTTTGGGGCTACAGGGCATCGGTAATTTTTTTCTTACTGATAGTTTTCCCGATTTAAAAACCGGACCTGGGGCGGGCTTGTTTTTTGATTACCGCTTTAACCAACGCTGGGCCCTTGAGACCGATTTTTTCTTTTCGGTGCATGACGGCGCTGGAATCTCCACTGGCGACAATGACATGATCCTCTTGGGAGTTCCCACCGTAGAATTAAAATTTTATTTACGAGGCTCAGAGAATCCCAGAATAGACCCCTACCTACTCGCTGGATTGGGTGTTTACGTACTGACAGAAGGCTCCATCGACGATAACAGTGGTGGCGTGGGCCTGGGAGGCAATTTTGGCTTTGGTGTCGACTTTTACGCCACTTCTCGACTGTCTTTGGGAATCGCCGCAAAGTTTCGTCCTATCGCTTTAATCCAAAGCAATAACCAGTCGACGGGACTGATCAATCTTGGGCTGCTCGGCAATCTCGCCTTTCACTTTTAGTTCGTTTTTAAGAAGCTTACTTTGGCTGACTCCATTCGGAAGCCAAACCCGATCTCTCAAGAAGAGTCTTTGATCTTTCCCCTCAGAATGTTAGGGAAGTTTTCATGTCCGAAAAATACAGCGACGTCATTATCGTTGGTACGGACCTAGCCGGCCTCATCACTGGAGCCTTTTTAGCGAAACGTGGGCTCTCGGTTACCGTGCTTAATTTCGAAAAAGATGTGGCCTTCGAAAAGAAAAACATCCAACCCAATCTCATCACCAACTTAGAAAGCCGGCTATTTAAAAGTATTCTGGGGCGCCTTTCCATCTTAGACCACGAACTCAATATCATTCGTCGTCTCGACGTACCCTACCAAGTCGTACTACCGCGGCATCGCATCGAAGTATTTCGGGATCGAGAGAAGTTCTATCGAGAAATCCGCCGAGAATTTCCCCATGACCAAGCTTCCATTCAAGCGTTCTACGACACTGCCGACCAAGTCGACGCCAGCCTCGATA
>DALYDW010000056.1:5868-12221 GCA_031972915.1 bacterium | reverse complement strand
TCGGGAGAGTCGTCAGGGTAGTCACGGGGATCGTTGGAACAAATCCCCACCAGATGCACACCACGTTCGCAATAATCGCGGTGCAAAGCCAAGAGACGGTCCTCAATGGCCTGCACGTAGGGGCAGTGGTTACAAATGAACATCAACACCAAAACCTTGGCGGAATCGAAATCTGCGAGACGATAAGTTTTACCCTCGACTGAGGGCAAACAAAAATCAGGGGCCAAAAAACCTAGGGGGATTTCTGTGGATTTGAGTAACACCATAGTGCGACCTTCTTCGAGATAAAAACGCGCTCAGCACATAAACCAGGTCCCGGTTAATGCAGTCTGGGCTCTGTTTTCAAGGGCTTTGTCCGATCCTTAAAAAACAGAATTCCAGACATTGCATCTTTCTCCCCCAAACTGATAAGCAACAAGACACTCAAGTCTTACCCCCGCGACGGGTTTAGCCACTTTCTTGAGGTATTCCTGCGCGTTTAAAAATTTAAAGAAGAGATCTGGATTCATGGGCCATTACGAACGAAAAGACCATTATTGGAAAAAAGCAAAAGCGCAAGGTCTACCCTCGCGGGCCACTTTCAAAATAGAGGAGATTCTTCAACGCTACCGATTGGTCAAGCGGGGTGATTGGGTCTTGGATCTGGGCGCTGCACCCGGGGGGTGGACGGTTCAGTTACTCAAAAGCGTAGGACTCGAAGGCAAGGTCTTGGCGGTAGATCTCAAGCCTATGCCTAAAATTCAGGCCAAAAACTTAATTTTCTTTTTAGGAGACATGGAGGCTCCCGAAATTCTCGGTGCCTTGGAAAACACCCTCCAAGAACGCCGAGTCACCAGTATTTTTTCGGATATGTCCCCCCAACTGAGCGGGATTCCATTTCGAGATGCCTATCTTTCTTATGAACTCTGCCGTTTAGCCCTCAAGAGCGCACACCGATGGCTCGCCCCGGGCGGAGCTCTGGTCGTAAAAATTTTTCCCGGGGAAGAATTTAATTCTTTTTTTCAAGAATTAAAAAACGACTTTCGCCAAGTAAAGACAGTAGAACCCCAGGCCACGCGGAAGACTTCGCGAGAGGTGTATCTGGTCGCCCAGGGCTTTCAATCAAAAAATTGACATTAGGCCTATACCCACCTAAAATGCCCCCGCTCGCGGATTAATATAAAATCCTGACTTTATTTATCTGATCTTGATTTTAGATAAATATCAAACCCATGCACTCATTTAACCCTAATAGGGGGAAAACCATGAAAATCTTTAGGTCGGCATTAGGCACAGCGGCTCTAATGCTATTACTCAACGCACCCATGGCTCAGGCGGCCACGATTACGGTCAACACGACCCTCGACAACCCTGTTGGCACCGCCGACAGCTGTTCGTTGCGACAAGCCATCCAAGCTGCCAACACCGATCTCGCCGACGGTAACTGTACCGCGGGATCTGGCGATGACGTCATCGAATTTGTCGACCCTACCGGCACTTATGTACTCACCTTAAGTCCCTCTGCCGGAGTCGAAAACAACGACAACCTCGATGGTGATTTGGATATCTGCTCCAACATCACCATCAACGGAGGAGGCATCGGCATAACTGTTATTTCCGCCGAGTTCGAATCCGTAGGTGACCGCGTTCTCGACATCCTCAACGATACTTCGAGCTGTCTGCCAAACCCAGGCGGTGATTCTGACATCCTCCCGAATGTCATTGTTAATGGCGTCACCATTCAAAACGGTACGGCTCTCGTACCCGTCAATGGCGTCATCGGCGGAGGTGGTATCCAAAACGCCGGTATCCTAACCCTGGCCAGTTCCGAGTTGACGAATAACTCCGCCAGCAACGAAAGCAATCAACAGTTCTTTAGTAACGATGTCATGGGGGGCGGCCTTTACAACCGAACCACAACAGTCATCGAGGCCTCGTTGATTCATAACAACAACGTCACCTTAGACGCTGCGGCCCTCAGTCGTGGCTCAGGTGGCGGTGTGAGTTCCAATGGCGACACCAATGCCACAGGCAGCTGTGGAATGAGCGTGACAACCACCCAAATCAACGAAAACTCGGTCAACCGAGGTACTGGCGGTGGTCTCAGCAACGAGCAATGCAGCACCCTCGTGTTACAAAGTGCCGTATTTGACAACCAGGCTCTTGCCAATGGTGACGACGCCTCCCCCTTCTACGGAAGCGGTGGTGGTATCTTCAACAACATCACCGAAACCACCGGCCTCTTCTTAAACGTAGTTGACTCCACCCTGAGCGGCAACTTTGCCACAACGAGTGGTGGTGGACTCACCGATCTACGAGGTCCGGAAACCCAAACCCAGTTCAATAGCTCGACGGTGGCCTTTAATAGTGCCAATACCGACTCGGGATTTGCGGGCGGGCTCTACATCCCCCGACAGACCACCGGTGGAACCTTCGACTTCCAAAATACCATCGTGTCCAACAATACGGCTTTCGATAGCCCGGATTGTACACAAGGTATTTCCGATGACCCTGCACAAATCTTCAACTCCATCGGCTATAACCTGGTAATGGATACCACCAACTGCGTCATCGGTGGTGCCCAAACCGGCGACTTGCCTGCAGGTACCGATCCTCTGTTGGATGTTCTGGCCGATAACGGTGGTTTAACCCCCACCCATGCCTTGACCTTTGGTTCGCCCGCTATCGACGCGGGCCGTCCTGAGGGCGAAGGCGGTTGCACCGACGACGTCGACGGTGGCCTGAGCCTAGAGTTCGACCAAAGAAACGATCCCTTCCTGCGAGTCGTGGCCGGTATCCAAGGTGGTACTCCTCGTTGCGACATGGGAGCTTACGAGTACGCTCCCACCACCATCGAAGGGGTCAAGTCGGTCAGCGATAGCGTCGTTAGCATCGGTGACGAATTCACCTATACCATCACAGTGACCAACACGGGTCTCAACGACGCCACGGGCGTCGTTATGGTCGACGATCTTCCCGAAGAAGTCGATTTCGTCGCCTTTGGCAACATCAGCCAAGGCAGCTGTGAAAATGCCGATGATGTGATCACCTGTAACTTTGACACCTTGGCTCCTGAAGAAAGCGCGACGGTAGAAATTATCGTCGTAGCGGTCAGCGCCGGGGAAATCGTGAACCAGGCGACCATCACCACTGACGAAACCGATCCCGATGATCCCGAAACCACCAACACCGTGCCTACCACCATCAATAACACGGGAGTGCTTCAAGGTAGCGGTCTCTTGCCTTGCAGTCTGCAACGCGGTGCCGTTCCTGCCCACACTCCTTGGGTCTTGATGGGCCTCTTGGGTAGCGCCTTCGCCGCCATGGTTTGGCAGCGCAGCCGCACTCAAGCCTAAATGGGCTCTGTGATTTCGTGACTGAAATCTTTGGGCGGTTCCTTTCACAAGGAACCGCCCTTTTTATTTTCTGCACCGCAAATCCTTGTGGGACCACTCTCTGTACTTTTCACATCGACACCGAAATAATTTTTCCTCAAGACAATAGCTCTAGTTTCTTGACACTCGAGTCTAGGCATCATACTTCAACCTCTCTATCCAACTAACATTGAGGAACGGCATGGCAGTATCGACCGAACTGAGTTCAACCCAGTCTCCACAACCCAAGCGACGTTTTTGGAAAAAAGACCGTCTGCTAAAAATGGCCTTGCTGTTTCGAGGCTTTCCCAAAAACGCCATCGTCTCCATTGACATCACCAATAAATGTAACATTCGCTGCAAACACTGTTACTTTTTCGCCTACGAACAAGACAAAGAACTGAAGCCCGACGAATGGCGTGATAAATTAAAAGAGCTCAAGTCGGCAGGATTTCCTTTTTGGTCAGCGACCTGGGTTGGCGGTGAGCCCATCTTACGTAAGGAGCTCATCGAAGAAGGTAAGAAATATTTTAAGCACAATATCGTTGTCACCAACGGAACCTTCGCTTTTCCCCAATGGAAGGACGTGCAATTTCATGTCTCGGTCGACGGCACCGAAGCTTATCACGACGACATCCGTGGCGCCGGGGTCTATCAAAAGCTTAAAAACAACATCAACGAAAACGGCGCCGGCCTTAACATCTCCCTGGCCTGCTGCCTTAACAGCCGCAACGTAGAGTGCATGGAAGCCTTGCTCGAAGAATGGCACGGTCATCCTAACGTAAAACATCTTCTTCTAGATTTTTTCACCCCGGTAAAGGGGGTCAAGCACGACCTCTTTATTCCCTTCGAAGAACAAGAAAAAATCATCGACCGCATCATCGAACTCAAACGCACACGCTACGGTGACTTCATCGGAGTGGACGAGCGAGTTTTTAATTTGATGCGCACCAAAGAACGCCACAAGGCTATTGGCGACAACTGTGTTTTTTTGCAAAAGGGCTTCGCCTTCGATCCCAAGGGCAACAAAAAGGCCCAATGCATGATGGGCGCCGATGCCGATTGTGACCGCTGCGGTTGCATCGTGCCCTTTTTTCTCAAGCAGACCACCGAGAGAAAATACATTCTCAAAGAGCTTTGGGAGGACATTAAGGAATTTACTATAGGGTCTTCCCAAAGGCCTTCGGCTTGAGTATTTTAAGAAAAATACTCCCACTATTTTTCTTTTAGCAAAGCTTGATCATGGCAGGCTCCTGGATTCTGGGTATGGATGCTCATACTGCCTCCTTAGCAGAAGAGTTATCCCCTCTCGCCATCGAATCGAGGTTGAATAACCCACAAAGACCATAGGCTATTGACGCATATGCGCTTAAAGCGTACAAAGACTATGGAGCTTATCGAAACCCCCATTTTTACTAAGGAGCTTAAGGCAAACTAGGTCCCTGACGAGGACTATCGAGATTTACAAATTCAGTTAGTTTTAAATCCAGATGCCGGTGCTTTGATTCAGAACACCGGAGGCGCCCGAAAAATTCGCATGAAGAAGAAAGGTAGCGGCAAAAGCGGCGGCTACCGAATTATTTATTATTTAAAAAAGGACCCCATCAAATTTTCATGCTTTTAATTTACCCTAAAGGCAAACAGGATAATCTGACACCTACCCAAAAAAAGTTGTTAAAGGCCTTTATCGAGGAGATTTAATATGGAAAAAGCTCTATTCAAAAATCTCTTATCCAGCACCAAACAAGCCCGCGATATTTCCAAAGGGAAGCTTAAACCCTCGCGTCAATTTATTTTTAAGCCTGAAGACATCGTTCAAATTAGAAAACAACTAAGCATGTCTCAAAACGATTTTTCCAACTTGCTCAAAATTCCTACAGCGACCCTACGCAATTGGGAGCAAGGCCGTACTATTCCAGATGCCCCCGCTCAAACGCTCTTGTTTATCGCCCATAAACGCCCGCAAGTATTGAGCGAAATACTTGGGGATATAACGCTAGTCTATGGAGCCACGGGAGCCTTGCATCCATCTCGTCGGGGCAGGACTGCATCTCAATCAACAGCAAGCCATATAAAATTAAAGCGCGCTTCAAAAAGTTTGAAGCAGCCTCAATCTTAACCTGAAATTTTTTTAGGCCCTTTCGTCTGGCTTAGCTAAGAAAAATATTTCCTCCGTCACCGACGGAATGCCTTCGGTTGTTCCCCAAGGCATGCTGAGCATTTTATCCTAAGACAGCCTTCGAAAATTTCAGAAATTGAGCCCGTATCTCACCGCACTGCCTTCACCCGTAGAATGAATCAAATTCTTACTGAGTAAATTTTTTAGATGATTGCTCAAGGTCCTCTGAGGCAAAGGAATCATCTGCATAATATCTTTTCTAGATAATCTTCTTTCGGGAAATTCTTTAAAACACCGATAGACTTGTTCGGCTTTTTCCGAGAGTCGCTTTATCAAGGCGTAACGCTGGCGGTAAAAATCAAAATCATCTAGGGCCGCCTCAAAAACCTCAGTCATAAAAGTGGTAAAGATTTCTAAAAAGTTTGTCTTCGATATGGGACTTTTTTAGATCGAAAGGTCGTCGGTTTACCCTCATCCCCAAGCTCAGTATCGATCCATAGAATCTCGATATCCGTCAGAATAGCATTGTTGATTCGTGTGGAAGCCACGATCGTAGAAATCCGAGCAAATTGGTGGAGAGCCAAACGTTCTTTAAGTGAGATCGATTCCAGCTCTTTTGCCTTGAGGCCCATGGCCTGGTCCAGCGCCTTGAACCTTTTTAAGAGACTGGGTTTTGGGGAAAAAGAGAGAATTGCAGAGCCGTGCCAAAAATATCAGTATAAAATGGCACGATATAGCACGGTTTAAAACCCCCAAAAAACATCAAGCCGTTAACTTATTGATTTTAATTAATAAATACTTCCTCCGTCACCAACGACATTTTAAAAGAGACTTCCCCTTAGTTTCCCAAACCACTGACTTAGCCCTATCCAACAGCCCGA
>DALYDW010000056.1:0-5858 GCA_031972915.1 bacterium | reverse complement strand
GTCCACCTTCGATTTTCGTAGATAGGGCTCTGGAAACCCTCCTAGTTCCATAAGACGATGAAATTCTGCGGATGAGGAAATTTTTAATTCGCGGACACTCAGGGGATGCAGTCTTAGGTAATGATATCAAGCCTGGCCAAAAACCGGGGCCTCGGGACCCCAGATCTTCGAAAAAAAAAGACGTCCCCCTCCAAAGTCTTGGCTTAGCCCTATCCAACAACCCAAAAAACTAATATTTTTCTGAGATAAGATTTTTTAACGGATCAAAAGCAACTTTACTCAGGTCCAGGGCGAAAATAAGCCTGTTCGGTGTGCCTAAGCGCCTGAACCGCCTCAAAATCGGGCAAATCGCCCAATCGGGGGTGAGGAAGTGTTTCAGTAATTCTTATAGGAAAGTGAGTTTGATAATGAAAAAGTCTTTCGCGATTGCCTTGTCTTTAGTCGCCTTGAGCCTGGGGTCCACCTCCATGGCGGCCAACTTCACCAAGACCTCTAGCCAGCCTCAGCGGCAGAAAGTTACGGTCACTCAGCCAAGCTCCAGCTCCATCACCAGTGGAAGCTCGAGCAGCACCTCTGCCCCGATCACAGTGACTGATAGCATCACTGCCTCGCAGCAAGAAGGAAGTGCTGGCGAGAAGTCCATCAAGCAACCTGTGAAGAAGGTTACTTTTACTGCTGTACCTTCTAATCAAGATTTTCCAGATTTCCTTTCTTCCGGTGATGGACAAGCCAACGAGCCCCGCTGTTGTCATTACAACAATGGAACCATTATCTGCACTGAGGTACCTACTGTATCTGTCCACATAGAGGGCACGACCGTCACCGTAGACTTATCATGCACTGGTAGTAGCATATTGATGAGCTGTGAAGAGACCGCTCCTTATGGACCTCAACTAGAGGGAAATTGCAATCATTAGTATCCTGCTGATTAGTAGTTTAAAAAAGCAGCGAGACTCCGTCTCGCTGCTTTTTTTTTGCTCATTCGGGCTCCACTCCTGCGCATTGTTCAAATCGACGCTCGATAAACAATTCCTCCCAGTTCCCCTTGGCGCCGCTATGGGACTTCCGCTTTGAAAAACGAAAAGAAACAAAGCTCTTCGGGGTATCTCGCCGAACGAGGCATTGAGAAACACCATTCATCTCTGTCACCAACAGGAATAGGAGGCTCAATTTAAGTCTTTCCAGTTCCTTTTCTGCTCCAACCTAGCTTGTAGCAATTGCCCCCTCCTAAACACTGTCCGTTATTGCGCTCTTTTTTTTCTCATCAAGGAAACTCAGCTGGGGTCAGAAATAAAAGAAGTTGGTACAACTCGCTACAACCACCGAGACACTTCCTGTTAAATTTCCCATACCCAACCCGCGTCATTCTAAACGGGGGCCGATACAACTTTCCCCCCTGATAAGGGTTAAGCGATTCGATTAATTACGAAAAATTTTAGTATAAAAATATACTTAAAAAATATGAGTATATTTTTATGCTTAGAATTTAATCATTGATCCACGTACATATGCCTCCATGACGACTAGAACCCACTGCCTTCGTTGCCATCAGCCTATTGAGAATAGTCCGTCCCACTACGGGCAAGATAGCCGTTGTTTTCAACAAAATATCTCCTCCGTCATTAACGTGATTGCAATAACGGGACGTCTCCTAATGGTGAGTCCCCTTCGTAAGACTAGAGGTTAAGCTATAATTCAAAAAAAGCAGCGAGACCTCACCGTCTCGCTGCTTTTTTTATGTGTTCCCGACAGAATGCGCCCACTTTCCCTTATGGATTCGACAGAAAGAATGATGAAAAGAGCGCATTCCATCCCGAAAAAAAATCGGACAGAATCGCGGCAAGTCCACCCCTAAGAAGATCCCCTTCAATAAGAAATACTCAGACGCCAGATTTCTCCAAGAGCAGATCGTAGTTTCAAGAAAGAAAATCTAAACTCACAAGGGAGCTTTTATACTTAGCCCCATGTCACTCCTGTTTCCAAGGCCGTGAACGTGAAAAAAATAAGAACAAAGTCAAAACTCAGCCAAGAAAAACTCTCGGACCCATACGGCCTCGCCCTGAGTGCCCTACGAGATTGGAAATAAGGGCGTAGTTTTCTTTCCCTCAATTTTTTTAACTTCATAGAAAAATAAAAAATCTCTTCATGAAAGAAAAATCATGAAGGAAAAGCGGCTGGGCGGGGCCTCTTGTTGGGAGCCTCCCAACCGCTTTCCATCGATAAAATTCTTTTTTTAGTTTTATTCGTGGAGTGGGCAGGTTTTTTTAAGACCGAGGACTGTTTGAGCGAAGCGAGTTCCGCAGGGCTTAAAAAAACCCTGCCCACTCCACGTCCGAGATTGATTTCGAGGTTCTACTTTTTATCGCCTCTTGAAGTTGCCGAAGTTTAGGATCTTGTTTTTCCTAATCGGTCTGGAGAAGCCAAGGCTGATATTGTCTGACGTCTAGTGGATATCAAAAATGATATTTAGCAATAATCCAATTTGCTAAAGTCGAACCCGCTTATCGAGCCGCGCTTTGGGCGGCCACCGTACCGGAGAGCAAGTCAACCCCCGCCGCACAAGCATCTCGCGTTGGGTCCCATCCCTGAAGAATTCTTCCCGCCGCGAAGACATTATCAAAGACCGGGCGAGCCTCACGGTTGAGCACTTGCCCGTGAACATTGGTCTTTAACCCCACCCGAAACACCGCTTGAGCTTGTGCCATGCTGGCTTGAAACAGTTTGGATAAAACGAAATCTTCCAAAGGGCGGCCATCGCAAAATAGAGGAAGTCCAAATAAATTTTCCTTGAAACTCTTAGGCTCCACTCCTCCCTGAGCAGACTGACGATAACGGATTCCTCCGGAAAGATATTTTCCTGTAGCGAGAATAAAAGATTTGGCGCGCAAGCGAATGCGATCCTTACCCTGATGCACACGAATTGAAGTTACCTTCTTGCCCTCGGCGTCGTAGCCCACCGCCTCGCCCTCAAGGATATCGTATTCTTTACGCCGAAAATATTCCTGAATTGCTTCGTGCAAACGCCAACCCGGCACCCCACCGGGCACGGACAAGGGCTCGGCCACCTTGACTCCCAAAGATTGGGAGAGTTGTGTGACGATATCCGCACTAAAGCGAATTCCTAGGATCGGCGGCAACCACAGATGGGTGCAGTCTCTATTCTCCAAGTGGGTTCGCAATACCTCGATAAACTCTTGCAAAACTTCTTCACGCTCTAAGGCCGAGGCCAAGGAAACCGCACTGAGCGAGGCCTCTCCCTCAAAAGAAGGTAAGGTCACTTCGAGGGCGCCTACCGACTCGATGAAACTTTGGGATTGTCGAGCTTGCCAAGCCTTCAAGGCCTGACTTAAAAAACTCGCACGAAATTGCGGATAACCGCTTATGCCCGCGCATAAAACGTGTGCCCCATGACAGGCTTGGAGGCTGGCATGGGCCACCGTGGATTGAACCAAAGCCGCACGGTGCACAGTACCCAATTCGGTAAAAATAGATTGATTGCTATCCACGTCTCCCGACCAGCTTAGAGGAAATTCATCGACAGCGCGCAAGACCAGGTCTTTAAAAAAGATGGGAGCATTTTTTTCGTTTAAATCTTGATTTAAAACCGCAAAGGGATGTTCAGGACACAAGGCGACGCGCCTCGCCCGATTTTGCGAAATCGAAGGCTCGGCTTCCGAAGCAAGCAGCGCCTCCGATTCGATGGGAGCGGCCAAATCCCAGGCTCCGTGGCTGAGAGCCGTGGCACCCGGGGCCTTGCGCACTAAGATCACCTCTCGACCCGACTCTGCCAACTGGACCGCGGCGGCGAAAGAAGCCAAGCCCCCGCCTATAATCACGATGTCCGTATTTTTTTCCATGAATCACTTCGCTCCGTGCACACCCAAACCCATGTAGGTTTGAAACAGTAATTCTTCCTCTTGCAAACCCACGCCACCCATGGCGGGAACCTTTTCGCTCCAACGCTTTTCTAAAGAATTGCCTACTTCTTGATAAACCTGTTCGGGACTTTGCCCCAACTCCTCGGCTAAAACCTGGGCCCCCATCATAAAACAACGGGTGCCCTGACAAGGACCTAAACTCAATCGCGTACGACGCTTTAAATCTTCTAGAGTGCGGGCCCATTCGTGACGAATCACAAAACGTAGCTCGGCCTCCAAAACAGGATCACAGGCACACAGCACATTGCGATAACTAGAATTTTTTCGTGTGAGCTCTAAGACATCGTAAGCACGCCCCCCGTAGCGATACACCAAACGCTGAGCCGCAAAGAGCGGTACCTTAAACTGTTGGGCCAGGTCTTGGGGTTGGGCACGACGCTCCGCCCCGGGCAAGGGAAGTTGATGGGTTTGACAAGCACTGCCCTTGCCCAATTTTTTCACCAAGACATCAACCAAGTCTTCGCTCATCAAACGATAACTGGCCAGCTTTCCCCCCGCGATGGAAAGCAAGCCCCCCACTCCTTCTTCGGCCTCATGATCGTAAACTCGATGATCCCGGCTTAAATCGTCTTCGTAGGGCCCACGGGTGGGCAAGGTAGGACGCACTCCAGCCCAGGCATGGGTAATGCGAAACTGTCGAATGCGTGGAAATACACTTTCGATGCCCTCGAGAAGATATTCGACCTCGTCTTCCAAAATGGGAATGTCATCGGGGTCACCAAAATAATCGTCGTCGGTAGTGCCGATAACCGTGGTGTTTTGATAGGGCATGACGAAGATGCTCCGCCCATCGATAGCATCGGCCATAATCGCATAATTGCTCAAACGTCGAAGATGCACGCCCTTAGCAGGGCGTAACTTGACTGTGGCCCCGGCCATAGCGGCCAAGCGGGGCGCCCAGGGGCCACAGGCGTTCACCACGATTTGACCGCGAAACTCGCGGATTTCACCGTTTAATGTATCGCGAGTTTTGACCCCCACCACTCGTCCCGCTTCCTTCAACACCTCGATCACCTGGGTGTGATTATAAACGTCACAACCATGCTGATGGGCCGACAAAACGTTGGAGACACAAAGCCGCATGGTATCGATGCCCCATTCGTCAAAACTCAAGGCCCCCACCAAGGCTTTGCTCAGCTCGGGCTCTAAATCCAAGGCCTCCTCGCGGGTCAGCCGGGTATGAGGCAAACCGTTTTTCATGGCACTAAAGCGATCGTAATTTTCGAAAAACCCCTCCATCAGCTCTAACATCACCTTGCGAAACCAAACCGGAGAATGCTCTTTTTCTAAGACAGGCACCAAAAAGGGAATGCGAAACAACATGTGAGCACAGATCTTTTGGATGTAACCGCTATCGATGGAAGACAAGCGAGTGGTCTTGCGAGAGCTGAATAAATAACGGGCACCACCGTGAATCATTTGAGAGCTAGCTCCCGTGGTACCCGCGCCAAAATCGTTTTTTTCGATTAAAACGGTTTTCAAGCCGCGCATGGCCGCATCACGCGCAATGCCGCAACCATTGACTCCCCCACCGATGACGATCACATCGTAGCTCATGCCTTTTTCTCCACTCGAATTCCCAACTCTAACAGTTGGGGAGCCGCCACGGAAGAGGGGGCCTCGGTCAGAGGACAGGCTGCCTTTTGGGTCTTAGGAAAGGCAATGACGTCTCTCAGCGAATCGACTCCGGCCATCAACATCACTAAGCGGTCGAGCCCAAAGGCAATGCCGCCATGGGGAGGCGGGCCAAATTGCAAGGCCTCCAGAAGAAAACCAAATTTTTCTTTGGCCTCCTCAGAATCGATTTTTAGAATTTTAAAAACCTGCTCTTGCACTTGAGAATCGTGGATACGAATGGACCCCCCACCAATTTCATGGCCATTCAGAACCAAGTCGTAGGCCTGAGTTTTGACTTTCAGG
>DALYDW010000055.1:5460-12290 GCA_031972915.1 bacterium | reverse complement strand
TTATTTGTTTAGTGTCTAAAACGGAGACCCCTTTATGGAACGACATGTGCTGAATGCCCAATCTCGAAACGCTGCTGGAAAGGGCGTCGCCCGAAAACTTCGAGCTCAAGACCGAGTTCCCGCTATCCTTTACGGAGCCGGGGAGCCACAACTTCTTTCAGTGGCCTTAAGAGATCTCAATCAGGCTGTGCAAGTTGCCCACAGTCTTTCGGCTCTTTTTGATTTAAAGATCGATGGTGAACAAACTCAACCGGTTATGTTGCGTGATTATCAAGCCGACAATATCAGTCGTGAGTTTCTCCATGTCGATTTTCAACGTGTCGACATGAGTCAAAAAGTGAAGGTGGAGGTCCCAGTTCACTTAGTGGGTAAGGCTCCCGGAGTTAAAGAAGGTGGGATTCTCGAGCATTTGCGTCGTGAGTTAGAAATTGTTTGCTTACCAGGTGCCATTCCCGAGGCCATCGAAGTCGATGTTTCCCATTTAAACATCGGTGACAATATTCACATTCACGATTTGAAGCTTCCCGAGGGTGTGGAGTTGAGCGCGATTTCCGACGTCTTGGTAGCCGCCGTGGTAGAGGCTGTCGAGCAGCCTACTACAACGGTGGGTGAGGAAATCACCCAGCCTGAGGTTCTTACCGAGAAGAAGGCTGCTGAGAAGGACGCTGGTAAGTAAGTCGTCGTCAATTCCGGTTTTTGACTTGCCCCGTGGGGTGGTTCTTGGAATGGGGGCCATTTGTGACTAAGCTTGTCGTTGGTTTGGGGAATCCTGGTTCCGAGTATCAAAACACCCGTCATAATATCGGATTTCGCGTGATTGACCTGTTGGCGCAAGGCTGGCGGCTTAACTTAGATCGAAAAAAATTTCAGAGTCATTTTGCCGAATTTCTGAGTCCCTCAGGCGAGAAGGTCGTGTTGGTGCAGCCCATGACCTTTATGAATCTCAGTGGAGAAAGTGTGGCTTCTTGGGTGAATTTTTTAAAAATTCCCGGAGAAGATCTTTTGGTCATTCATGATGAGCTGGATCTTCCTCTGGGAAAATTTAAAGCGCAATGGGCCGCCGGGCCAGCTGGGCACAATGGGGTGCGTTCGATTATCGAAAAATTAGGACATCAACAATTTAATCGTTTGCGAGTTGGGGTTGGACACCCGGGACGTTCCCAGCAGGTTAAAGGGCATGTTCTTTCGGCCTTTCGTAAGGATGAAATTCTGTGCGTCGAAGAAATCTTGACGAAGGCGGTGCAGGCCGTTTCACTTTTTCTGGAAAAGGGACTTGACCCCGTGGCGCAATTGGTGAATAGGAGTCCCGCCCCTGGGGCCTAAAATTCATCGATTGCAACTATCGAATCGATCAATTTCATTAAGAAATTTGCAAATATCTCTCCTTCTTGCTCCCTTTGGGGGGCCGAGATTAGACCAAAAGGAGGTTCTGTGAGAGAGTACGAAACCGTTTACGTTCTCAAGGCAGATCTGCCTGCCGAGCAGCTGACCAGCTTTAAAGAAAAATTGGCGACCATACTTGGTCGTTCTCAGGGTCATATCTTACATCATGTCGATTGGGGTAAGCGTCGTACGGCCTATGACATTGAGAAGGCTCGCTATGCTCACTATTTTTATCTGCAGTATTTGACTGCGGGTGAGGGTGTTTCCGAGTTGGAAAGAACTCTCAAATACGACGACAACGTCCTCAAGTTTCTTACAGTCAAGTTGGCCGATGAAGTCGATGTGGAGCAGCGTAAGGCTGCCCCTGGGGCGGCACCTTTGGCCCCTGATGTTGTCTTGCCTTATCGAGAAGGTCCTGGTTTTCGCCGAGGTGCCGAAGGGCGAGGTGGAGACCGCCGCCGTTCGGATCGCCGTGGTGATATGGGAGACGAGTTTTTTAGTGAAGGCGAAGATGATTATTATGGTTCGGGCATTTCCGATGCTCCCGAAGGATTGGGATCGTCTTCTAGCGACGAATAAGGGATTTGTTTATGTATTCTAACAGCTCAGCCGGTAACGGTAATAAACCCAGAGCCAAAAGAAAAAGCTTTTCCAAGCGCAAGGTGTGTCGATTTTGCACAGACCGTGATTATGCCTTGGATTACAAGCACCCTAAGACCTTGAGCTTTTTCATCACAGAACGTGGGAAGGTTATCCCTCGCCGTATTACGGGGAATTGCGCTCTTCATCAGCGCCGCTTAACCGTTGAGATTAAACGGGCGAGAATTTTAGCATTGCTGCCTTTTACGGCGACCCATGCCAATTTCGAGTAAAACTCGGGGAGTGCGACAGGTTCTTGCCTTGGCTTTTTGGCAGAATTTGCTGTTCTTGAGTGGTTTTTTGGTTTGGCTGACTCCTTTGCCTTTGCTCTATGCCTTCAAAAGAGGGAGATGGAAGTTAGCTTGTGGGGCTGCTTTTGTCGCTCTGGGAAGTTTGGCTCTTTTGTACGGAGTGCTTTTGCCGCAGGCGGTATTTCACTGGGGGCTTAAGCAAGCAGAGCAGTTTCTTTTTTGGGTTCCCGGGATGGCCTACTACCAGGGGGGGCCTCTTGAGCCGCTTCGTTACGGTCTTTCTTATTTTGTGTTTTATGGAACCATAGGCCTCCTTTTGGGACGATGGGAGGGCTCTACTCGTGATCCTGCTCAGCTTGTGGGTAAAGTTTTGGGGGTATTGGCTCTGATGTTGATAGCCCTGTTAGTCTGGCAAGTGGGCTGGAAATGGGGGCACGTATTTCGTGGTTTCGAGGATTTTTTATCCGAGCTTCTGGAGCAGATGAAGCACACCTTTCGTGGGGAGGGTGCGGGTCCTGATCAAGCGGTCTTTTTGGAGCGCTATGGTGAAGCCGTGATTTATTATGCCGTGCGACTTCTCCCCAGTTTTTTGCTTTGTACGGGGATTTTTGTCGTTTGGTTGAATATGGTGGTGGCTAGGCGAGTTTTTTCCAAAGAAGGATTGTTTGCTTCCATGACACCCATGGTGGAGTGGCAAGCGCCTTTTGTTTTTGTTTGGGTTCTAATTGCCCTGGTGGGGCTCATGCTTTTGGATGTTTACGGGCTCCATTGGGGTGGCTTTAAAATTTTGACCTTGAATGCCTTGATGGTTTTTGGAATGGTTTATTTTTTTCAAGGCTTGGCGATTTTTGCCTATTACGGAGAACGTTGGGCGATTTCTTCGCTGATTCGTTTGCTGTTTTATTTTTTGTTCTTGGTTTTTATCCAGCCACTTAGCATGTTGCTGATGGCTTTAGGATTTTTTGATTCTTGGTTTGATTTTAGAAAGCTGGCCGTCAATGGGCCTAGGAGGTAAGTGTCATGGAAGTAGTTTTGACTGAAGATATTGCTAATTTAGGCAAAGCCGGCCAGGTAGTTAAAGTGCGCGAAGGTTATGGCCGAAACTTTTTGATCCCCCAAAAGAAGGCATTGCCTTCTAATCCGCACAACATCAAGGCGATGGAGCACCAACGTCGCGTGATTGAAGCTCGTGCTCTGAAGGTTAGAGAAGAAGCTCAGTCCATTGCGGGACGTTTGATGGGGTTGGAAGTCACTCTCGAAAAAGAAACCGGTTCGGGAGAACGCCTCTTTGGCTCGGTGACCCGGATGGACATCGCCGATGCTTTAAAACTCAAATCTGTTTCTGTAGATAAGCATCAAATTCTCTTGGAATCCCCTTTGAAGCATTTAGGTTCTTACGACGTGGAAATTAAATTACACGCAGATGTTTCTGCAGCGATAAAAGTCCATGTGGTGAAAAAAACTGAGAACTGATGTCGGAACCTTCGCTTCACGCTGCCCGCGCCTTTTCTGCGGGTGATCGATTGCCGCCCCAAGCCTTAGACGCCGAGGTGTCTTTGTTGGGGGCCTTGTTGATGGATGGAGAAGCCTTCCACAAGGTGGTCGATTTATTAAGACCCGAAGACTTTTATAAAAAATCCCATCAGAGAATCTACCAAGCTTGTATCCGTCTTTATGAACGGGGCGAGCCTGCTGACGTAATTACCCTGACCCACGAACTCAATACGATGGGAGAGTTAGAGTCTGTGGGGGGGGCTGGTACTTTGGCTCAATTGGTCGCCGCGGTGGCCACCAGTGCTAGCGTGGTCCATTACGCGAAGATTATCCGCGAAAAATCCATGTTGCGCTCTTTAATCCACGCGGCCACCGACCTGGTGGAACAGGGTTATGGTGGTTGCGAGGATGTCGAAGACTTTTTGGATCAGGCCGAAAAAGCGATTTTTGAAATCAGTGAGCGCAATATCCGGCAGGCCTTTACCCCCATCCGAGAGATTGTTAAAGAAAGCGTCAAGGCGATCGAACAGCTCTATGAGAATCGCGCTTCTGTAACCGGATTGCCGACGGGTTATAAAAAACTCAACGAGTTGACCAGTGGTTTTCAACCTTCCGATTTGATTATCATCGCGGGTCGTCCTTCCATGGGAAAGACGGCTTTTGCTCTGAATGTAGCTTTGCGAGCTGCTGCGGAAAGCAAAAAAGCGGCCGCAATTTTTTCCCTGGAAATGTCAAAAGAGCAGCTGGTGCAAAGAATGCTTTGTTCGGAAGCTCGCGTGGACTCCTCCAAGATGCGAGGTGGTTTTCTGCGTGAACAGGATTGGTCGAAGTTGATTCAGGCAGCCAGTATGTTGAGCCAAACTTCTATTTTCATCGACGATACTCCGGCGATCAGCGTCTTAGAGATGAGAGCTAAGGCTCGTCGTTTGAAGAAGGAGCATGACTTAGGTTTGATTGTGGTCGATTACTTGCAGTTGATGCGAAGTGGTGAGGGTAAGGAAAGCCGTGAGCGGGAGATCAGTGATATCAGTCGTTCGTTAAAGGCTCTTGCTAAAGAACTTCATATTCCCGTGATTTCTCTGAGTCAGTTAAATCGAAGCGTGGAGTCGCGCACAGACAAGCGTCCCCAATTGTCCGACCTGCGCGAGTCGGGTGCTATCGAACAAGATGCCGATGTTATTGCTTTTATCTATCGAGATGAAGTCTATAACAAAGACACACCAGAGCGGGGCGTCGCCGAGATCATCATTGGAAAACAACGCAACGGTCCCATCGGTACGGCAAAATTAAAGTTTTTCAACGAATATACCTTATTCGAAGAACTAGAAGAAAATTATGGTGAGTATATTCCCGACATGGGACCGCCTCCCGTTTTTTGATGGGCCATCCGAGGAACATCGAGGACCGCGACGGATAAAGGCGGTGCAGCCGAGCCTTTTACCCTAGTGAGGTCCGGTACGGTGTTTTGGAGTTTGTTTTGTCAAGTGCCTCTCCCACGGTTTCTGTTGTCATTCCCACTTACAATCGTAGGCTCTTGTTACAAGAGGCGCTGAATTCGGTCTTTCAGCAGACGTTGACTTCTTTTGAGGTCATTGTGATTGATGATGGCTCTACGGACGACACGATACCCTACTTGCAAAACCATTATGGAGCTCGGTTACGGCTTTTTACCCAAAAAAATTCCGGCCCGGCGGCAGCACGCAATTATGGAGTCAGTCAGTCTCGGGGAAAATACATCGCGTTTTTAGATTCTGACGATAGTTGGCTACCGCGTAAATTAGAAGTTCAGGTTAGTTTTTTAGAAAAACACCCTGAATTTCGTTTTTGTCAGTCTGAGGAAATCTGGATTCGTCATGGGCTTCGGGTCAATCCTAGAAACAAGCACGCTAAGCCCTCGGGAGATATTTTCCTTTCATGCCTGAAGCTGTGTTTGATTTCTCCCTCTTCGGTTTTATTAGAAAAACTATTTTTTGAACAGTTGGGGGGATTCGATGCTTCTTATGAAGTTTGCGAAGATTACGAGCTCTGGTTGCGGGCGACTTTGCTTTCTCCGTTTCAGACTTTGCCCGAGGCTTTGGTGGTGAAGCGAGGGGGTCATGAAGATCAACTCAGTCGTAGGCATTGGGGTATGGATCGGTTTCGGGTGCGGGCTTTGGAAAAGCTACTTGCTTCGATCCCTTTGACCTCTCTTCAACGCGAAGCCGTGGTGTTTGAGTTAAAAAATAAACTGAGTGTTTTAGCCCAGGGATTTTCCAAACGATACCCTCGAGAGAAAAATCCTTATCAGGAGAAGTTAGCATGGTACGAAAAACCAAATTTCACCGTCCCGATGGGCGAAGTCCCGATCGATTGCGAGATTTCAGTATAGAAAAAAATGTGAACCGTTATGCCGAAGGGAGCTGTTGGGTTCGCTTAGGACACACTCAGGTTTTGTGTTTGGCTTCTGTCGAGGAAAAAGTTCCCGAATGGCGCATGGCCAAAGGTTTGGGATGGGTAACCGCCGAATATGCCATGTTGCCTAGGGCCACCCACACGCGCTCTGCTCGTGAGTCGGTGAAGGGAAAGCTCAGTGGTCGCACTCAGGAAATCAGTCGTTTGGTGGGAAGAGCCTTGCGCGCCATCACTGATTTTAAAAAACTGGGGCCACGTACCATTGCTGTGGATTGTGAGGTGTTGCAAGCGGATGGTTCAACTCGTTGTGCAGCGATTAGCGGAGCTTATGTGGCCCTGGCTTTAGCCTGTCATAATTTATTCGAACGTGGGTTATTGGAATCATGGCCGCTGACGCAAAATGTGGGAGCCGTGAGTGTAGGCATTGTCCAAGGTGAATCTTGCGTTGACCTTTGTTACGAGGAAGATTCTCAGGCCGAAGTGGATATGAATGTCGTGATGACCGGAGCAGGGAAGTTTATCGAATTACAAGGAACCGCTGAGGCCGAGCCTTTTAGCCGCGCACAGTTGAATAAACTGCTCGGCTTGGCCCAAACGGGTATGGAGACAGTGTTTGAAGTTCAGAAAAAAATTCTTAAGGGAGTGGGGCGATGATGCGTGTGGTTTTAGCCT
>DALYDW010000055.1:0-5412 GCA_031972915.1 bacterium | reverse complement strand
GGATAAGGCTCGATTGACAGCGGAGTTTTCGGGTCTTTGGGCTTTGGCCGAGGACAGCGGTTTAGAGGTGTTCGCTTTAGGAGGACGCCCCGGAGTGCATTCGGCTCGTTATGCCGGACTCGGTCTTCCATCGGAGCGACACCTTCTGAAGTTGTTGGAAGAGCTTCGGGAAGTTCCTGCTGAAAAACGTCGAGCGCGATTTTGTTGCACGATGGTTTTGAGAAGTCCGCAGGGGGAAGAGTATGTGACCCGAGGAGAATTACCAGGTTGGATTGCGGAAGCTCCCTCGGGGCGAGGGGGCTTTGGTTATGATCCCGTATTTCAGACTGAATGGGGCGGAGAGACCTTGGCTCAATGGGATGTTAATGCCAAAAACCGTGTTTCTCACCGTGCTCGGGCCCTTGATGAAATGCTTCAGGTGTTGCAGCGTCTGACGAAGCCTGGCAAAGAATGATCTGTTTTTGCGGGCCACAATTTTTTCATTTTTTGTAATCACAGAAATCCTGGTGTGGGTAGGGAGAGATCGAAAAAATCTTTTGAGTTGTCATTTGTATCTAGTCCGTTTTTTCTCGATAGACTGTGTCCCGCGTTGACGTCTGGTGCGGATTGTCCTTCGGCTAGCTCGAGCCCATCGGGAGTGCTTGCGATGGCACCGACGCCATATTGTAGGCGATCCCAAAGCAGACCTTCTCGTCCGTGCAGATGAACGGCATCCGGGCCGTTTTGTGGATCGAATTGATCGTAGAAGTGAGCGTTTTCTATTTGTCCCAATTCTTCAGAACCCGTTTTTAAATCCGCGATGAGGAAGATCCCCGATGCATCAATGAGGGCGGGGGTGGGAAGCACGATGCGTTCTGTTTCTGTGCCGTCGCTGCCATTGATTAAACGAAGCTGAAATCCTGAAATATCTGCATGGGGAGTGCCATAGAGCTCGATAAAAGCTTCTCCGTTAACTTCGCTAGAAATTCCGTCGTAGAGTATTTCGTGAAGAACTAGAAAATCGGGTTCGGGTCCGTATTGAGGGGCCTCTTGAGGTGGGCTTGGGGAAGGCGTGGCAACGTTCTGTGAGTTAGCTTCGATTTCGGTTCCAATGCGATAGCTTGCCCTAAAGACAATGGCTTGCTGGCCTGGATCTTGGTTGAAGGGAATGCCCTCTACTGAGCGTAACAGAGGCGTGACTATCAGAGTGTAAAGTCCTGGGGGTAGATATTCTTCGGTTTTTATTACCAACGTCGTTTCTTCTCCTGCGAGATCATATTGCAGGCGAATCTGGGGAAGTTTTTCTGTGACGATTTTATCCATGAGTTGATGGGTATCGTCGAATAATTCTTCGGAGATTTTTCCCTGTAATAGAGCAACAGATTGGGGACCGATGAATTTAAGATCGAGCCTTTGAGAAAAAAAAAGCTTCCAGACAGCTTTTCCTGAGTCTTCGGATTCGGGTTGAAATTGTAAATCGGTGACGAAGGGTTGGCGTTGGGCCAAGGAGGTAAAACCTAATTCATTTGAACTAGCGCAAGAAACAGGGCCGTTGCCCGACAGAGTGAGGATAAAAAATCCTAAGCTGAGCATTTTTACAATTTTGATCCACTTCATTTTTGAGCCTTTCTGACGGAATGAAACAATGTAGGGGATTGACTTGTCGAAGTGTCGCCTTGCCATAGCTTAGAAAATTCTCCCCCAGTGAGACTGTCGAGTTTGGCGATAGCTTGTTCGACTTTAATTTGAAGATAAGGGTCTCGTTTTGCTTGGGGAAAATTTTGGAGCTGCTGCAAGGTTTCTTTTAGAGTGAAATAGGCCTGTTGGAGTTCTTCGCGAAGTCGGGAGCGAAAGACGTAGAGATCTCGAGCCTCGCGTGAGATGAGTATTTGGTCGGGATTAAATAACACCTCACGCAATTCCCACAAGGCTCTCACCTCCATGCCTTGGTTATTGCTAAAATCTGCATCTAGGCGGTTAGAGGCCGGACCGATATTGACACCCGACGAGGTAACGGAAACGCTATCTTGGATGACGGTTGTATTTTGGTTGATTAGGTTGGACTCCCATCCCACCTGAAGTCGGGGAAGTGCGGGGGCCCATCGTGCGTCGTGTTCCCAGTCTGCAATCCGCTGTGGATCGAGTCCTGCGTAGCGTAGGGCGATTTCTTCTAAATTTTGCAGTGTGGGCAGTGGCGTTTGAGGAATGTCTCGCCAAAACGCCAGGCCGCTTCGGGATAAAAGCAGAGCTGAGAGGGAATAAATCAAGAATAAGAATTTTGGTGAGACTTTTATGTTCATGCCGTTCGTCTGAAGCATGAAATATGCCAAATTGAAAAAACCATGAATTCATGGGCCATTTTTCAAGTTTTGCCGCGGTGACGGAGGAATGATTTTCGGCTGAAGCGTTTGCTTTTCGTTTTTATCAGTTGAGAAAAGAGATTTTTAAGGCCACGGATGCCGTGGGTAACGTCTTGCTAGTTGATTTTTTAGGCTTGGGTAGGTGTTTTTCCAAAAACTAGGTAGGTCTTGGGTGACCTGGACAGGACGACCATTGGGAGCGAGCAGATGAGCAGTGAGCGTTATTTTTCCCGAAAATATTTTTGGACTTTCATTGAGTCCGACAAAATCTTGTAAGCGACTTGCGATGTAAGGGACTCCCCCTAAGGGATAGTGAATCTTAACCTGTTTGCGTCCAGGTAGTGCAATATGTTGGGGGAACACTCTCAACCATTGACTGGACCATTCTTGGGGAAGTTGCTGTAGCAGTGAAAAACTACTTAGGCGTTGTTCTAATCCCTTGAGATCCTGAACTTCTGAAAAAATATTTCTTAGCCAAGCTCCCCAGGTTTTTCCGTGTAATTCGGGAAGATTGAGGGCTCCGCTCAATTTTTTTGCCAAGGCTATTTGCGATAAACAGGTGCTTAAATCCTCGGTTGTGATGTGGCGCTGTAGTTTTTCTAAAAGATCGTGAGCTCCGATTTCTTCGAGACGTTCGAGGTCGATACCAAAGGCTTCTTGAAAAAATATCTTATGGGCGCGAGTTGCATCTGCGGGACCTTTGCTTTGTTCTAAGACGCACTGTCCATAATTGAGCTGGGAAAACTTCCAAACCTTTCCTGAGTTGGGATCCCATTTGTATTGTACGGTTTCTTCAAGTAAGTCATTTTCCAATTCTAGTAAGAAGCTTGGATCCAGGCCAATCCAGCTGTGAACATGAACTTTTCCCTTTAGGCGGCCGTGGTGAGAACTTTCTTGTGCCTCCAAAATTAATAAAAAAGAATCTCCGGGGTCTACTTGATTTTTAGGAAGCCAAGCCGATCCTCCGCCACATAGCAACCATTCCTCATAGGATCCTGATTTGGGTTCGTATTGGAGAGAGGGACGACGTTTTGCAATGCGATCGGGAAAGGCCTGGAGAAGACTTTGTAGAAGTCGAGTTTGTGGATCGCGTGGTGAGGAAGCCGATGAATCGTCTTTTTTAAAGTAACTGGATAATTGTTGATGAACTGCCTGAAGTCGACCTGGGAGCGGGTGCTTTGCAATCCATATTAAAAAATCTCCCGAAGGCAGTTTTCCCTCGGAAAGCCAGGTTGCGGTTAACAAGGCTTCGCGCATCCCTCCGTGAATCTGAGCTTCGAAAAGCAATCGAGATAGTCTGGGGTTGAGTGGAAGTTTCACCATTTTTTTACCGAGGGTAGTGAGTGCGTGCCCCTCTGGTTTTTTTTCTAAAGCTCCCAATAATTGAAGTAAATCGAGAGATTTTTGTAAGCGATCAGGATGAGGCTTCTGAAGCCAGGGAAAATTTTTAGGATCTGAATAACCCAAGGAGAAGAGTTCCAATAAACTTTGACTCAGATCGACACGTTCGACCTCGGGACTTTCAAATTCGGGCCATGATAGAAAATCGTGTTGAGAGTAGAGACGGATTGCTAAGCCCGGTGCTGTTCTTCCTGCGCGGCCCGCTCTTTGAATGGCTGAGGCTCGACTGATATTTTTAGTGTGTAGAGCGGGTAGGCCGTTCCACGAGTTGAAGCTTGCTTGGCGATGTTGGCCAGAATCGATTACTGTGCTGATTCCTTCTAGCGTGATGGAAGATTCTGCCACGTTGGTGGCAAGGATGATTTTGGGCAAAGAACTCGGCGCAAAAATTTTTTCTTGTTCCTCCGGGGAAAGAGAGGCGTGCAGTGGAAGGCAATGCCGTTGTCGTGAAAACTGTTGGTTCACAAGTTCGGTGGCTCGATGAATGGCCTGGACCCCGGGTAGAAAGACCAAAATGTTTCCTTGGGGATATTCTTGATGGCTATGCTTAATAGCTCGGGTGAGGGCTGGGTAAATTTCTTCGCCGGTTTTTGGACTGAGATATTCTATCTTAACCGGGTGGTGAGGAATTTCCAGGCTCAGGGTAGAACAGGGCGCTAAAAAAGTTTCTAAGGTTTTTGTTTCTAGGGTGGCCGACATGACGATGATTTTTAAATCGGGCCGCCGTTGCTTTTGCAAATCTCGAAGATAGGCTAGGGCGAGATCCGTGAAGAGATGGCGTTCGTGAAATTCGTCTAAGCACACGACTCCAACCCGAGATAGTAGCGGGTCTTGCAACAAACGTCTTAAGAGTAATCCTTCTGTGAGAAAGAGTAGACGAGTCTTCGGTCCAACGATTTTTTCAAAACGAAATTGATAGCCCACGGTTTCACCCAGGGACTCTCCCATTTCGGTTGCGACTCGATGGGCGGCGAGTTTGGCGGCGATACGCCTTGGCACTAAGGTCCAAATTTCTTGTTTTGAATTTAAGAACGGTGCCCGTAGCAAGGCGGGGGGGAGGCGGGTAGTTTTGCCCGTTCCAGGAGGTGCCTTGAGTAGCACACAGGAATTCCTTTGCAGCGTTGCTAGGATGTTCTCTAGGTGCTCGTCGATAGGAAGTATGGGAAGCCGCAAATTTTTCATGTCGCGGCCCTTTCTCTAGGCTCGCTAGGCCTTCAAGATTCGGCCTTTGTTTTTGGCAACAGGAATCGTAAGTAGAGAATCCCAAAGATGCCCGAGCACAGAGACGCGGCGAGAATGCCGATCTTAGCTTCATCGATGAGCACGGGATCTTGAAATGCCAGGCCAGTGACAAACAAGGACATGGTAAAGCCGATGCCGCCGAGCACAGCGATGCCGTAGAGTTGTCGGAACGAGGCTTGAGTTGGGAGCGAAGCCAATCCTGTTTTGATGAGAATCCATGAAAAACCGAAGATCCCCAGTTGTTTGCCAAAGAATAAACCGAGAATAACGCCCAGGGCGGCGGGTTGGAACAAGGCCTCTGCAATGTTCATGTGCAGAGAAACTCCTGCATTGGCCAGGGCAAAAAGCGGCATGATCAAAAAGGCCACCCAAGGATGGAGTGCGTGTTCCAGTGTTTGCAATGGGGTTTGTGCGTCCTCACAGGCCTCGC
>DALYDW010000054.1:0-12401 GCA_031972915.1 bacterium | reverse complement strand
AGCCGTCATGATTACCTGTGCCTTGGTGGGGGCCGAACTCACTCGGCAACAGGCTCCTTATTTGCCTCTGACTCCCGAAGAAATCGCTGATTCGGCTTGCGGTGCAGTGGCAGCTGGTGCGTCGATTTTGCATTTGCATGTTCGCGACACACAAGGCCGGCCCACTTGCGATGCGCTGATTTTTTCTGAGGTGATGACTAAGATCCGCCGTGTCTGTCCGGCGATTCTCCAGGTTTCTACCGGAGGTGCTCTGGGGGATAGCCTTGAAGATCGGTTGCGTCCTTTGGAGACATTTCCCGACATGGCTTCGTTGACGATGGGTTCCATTAATTTCGGTCAAGATGTCTTCCTAAATTCCGTTCCACTGGTGAGAAAATTAGCTCAGACAATGCAAGAGCGCTCCATCAAGCCCGAACTGGAAATCTTCGATGTGGCTATGCTGGAGACCGCCCTAAATTTTGCTCAAGCGTCTTGGCTTTTATGGCCCCTTCACTTTAATTTTGTCTTAGGAGTGCCAGGTGCCTTGGCTGCTTCGGAAGAAAATCTCGATTTTTTAATTTCTAAGACTCCTAGGGAATGTACTTGGTCGGTGACAGCGATTGGTCGCTGGCAATTTCCCATGCTACGTCTCGCCTTGATAAAAGGGGGACATATTCGTGTGGGGATGGAGGACAACCTCTATTTGGAAAAAGGGGTGATGGCCCAAAGCAATGCACAGCTCGTGGAAAAAGTGGTTTCGATGGCGAAGGAATTAGGAAGACCGATTGCGAGTGTACCTCAGGCGAGAAAAATATTGCATCTCGCAGCGCCTTGCTACACCACAGAAACTTCGTCTCCTTAAAGAAAGGAATGGCATGGCTGGCATCGGAATCGTGGTTAATCCCCATGGAAAAAAATATAAAGAAGACCCGGATGAGCTGCAGCGTCTGAGTTTTGTTGTAGGGGATAGGGCCAGTTACCAAACGACTCATGATTTACATGATTTGCGGCGTGTGGCTGAGAGCTTTAAAACCCGCGATATCGATATTCTTGCTATTGGTGGCGGTGACGGCACCCATCACGTGACTTTGAGTCAATTTATCGAAGTTTACGGAGAGAAGCCTTTGCCTCAAGTGACCTTCCTTCGCGGCGGTACCATGAATACCTTAGCGAACGCTTGCAAGATCAAAGGGCACTCCGAGGAGATTTTGAGCAACTTGATTTACAAATATCATGAAGGGCAAAGTTTTGAGACTACCGAGTTAGATCTCATGAAGATCAACGGTAAATACGGTTTCTTGTTTGGGCTGGGCGTCGTCGAGCGTTTCATGCGGTCTTATTATCAAGGCTGGACGCCTTCTCCTGCCAAAGCCAGTTGGACCTTACTTCGTTCCATCGGTTCAGCTCTTGTAAATGGAGCCTTTGCTCGGCGGATGTTTGCGCGTTTTGACGCGGAAGTTTGGATTGATGGCCAACGTTGGCCCTTTGCAAACTGGTCTGCTTTATACGCGGGCAGCATTCCCCTTTTGGGGCTCAGGTTTCGGGTGTTTCATTACGCGGAGGAATATCAAAAATTTCATGCCGTGGGTTTTTCTCTGCCGCCTCGACACGTTCTGCATAACGTCTATTCTATGTTTGTCGGAAAAAAATCACGGTGTAGTGAATTATTGGAGGCTCCCGCTGGCGAGATGAAAATCGAAATGCCGCAGGCGCTGCCCTACATGATCGATGGAGATATGTTTGCACCTGCAAAAGAATTTATTTTGCAGACCGGGCCCCGGCTAAAGATATTGGTAAGCTAGTTTTTTCCGACGGTAAAGGCTTGAGTAAAATTGCCAAAAATACTCCAAATGGGGTGTTCCGGTATCTTTTTAAAAAATTTAAAATTTAAAAAGACTCGGGGAGTTTTCGAATCATCACGTAATGAATCTGATCGATCGAGGTGTTGTTTGCATTGTTATTTGCCGAGGTGGGGTAGGTTTCTTGCTCTCTTTCTCCTCGTAAAATTTGTAAGTCGCTTCGTTGTTCGAGGTGATCAAGCCAGACATTGAAACTTGTCAGTTCATCGTTACGTACGGTGACGAGTGCGACGCCACCGGGTTTAAGTTTGGTTAGTAACCCTTCGGTGAAACCATCTGCTCCTAGAGATTGGAGCTGCCCCTGATTCAATAGAAAGTGAGCTTCCAAAAAAGAGACTTTTTTGGGTAAGGCGGTATCAACCCATCCAGTGGGTCCAGAATAAGACAAATGGCGCAGTTGGGGTATGTCGGTGATGAGATTTAAGGGATCTTCGGAAAGGAGAAAAGATTGGTGTCTCAGTAAAGAGGGACGAAATTGATCTTTGTCTCCTAAAAATGCGACGGAGCGGCGGTAGTTTTTCGGGAGATCGAAGGCCCTCCCGTGATTGATGCGCTCATAATCAAGAAAATTTCCTGCTGACCGAGAAGGGGAGAGTCCCTTGATGTCATCATAGTGGGGAGCGAGATTTGGCACCGTATCCCAGGCGGATTGAGGGAAAGTTTCTATAATTTTTTGGTGAGCCTCGAGGGCATGGTGGTGAAGGTCTGTTAGGTCTTGTGCTTGGCCATTATCTAAAAAATTAACTAAGCGGTTTTGGCTTTGATAAATGGATTCGATTATGGAGCGAATTTGGGAGTGTTGAGCCTCTCGCGTATCGAATAGCTCGGGATTTTCCTCCAAAGTAGTCTCGTTATAGTAGGGAACCTGGGAACGGATTTTTCTCAATAGGCTCCAAAGTTTTCCATAGGCTGCTTGGGTTTCTTTCCAGGAAGATTGATGCGGGGTAGTGGCAATGGTTTCGTCGAGTGCACGAAGAATGGCATGAGCCTCTGATATCGCAGTTTGTGTGGGACCCCACCATAACGTGGTATCGTAGTTAACCTCGTGGAGGCGAAGGAGCAAATCACAAGACTCCATCAGGCGAGCTTTGAGGATCTGAGAAGCATGGATGTCTAAAATTCCCGGAATAATTTCAGTTCCGTTGCGGGCTGAGAAAATAGGCCGGTTGTCGGTTTGCCCCATCATTTGGACGAATCTGGCATCAGGACTTAAGGCTGAGCTAGGAGTATGATTCCTGGGAGCGGGTGCTCCATCTTCATCACGAGGTTGTTCTGGCACCATGGACCGTGACGGAAGCTTAGCCTCGGTTGGAGCTTCGTCTGTTTTCCACGGATTTTTTATACCAGCCATGAGCATCCTCTGGCCCCAGGGATGTGTTCCGGCGTTTGGCGTTGTGAGAGCTGGTCTCAGACCAAGGGGAAACCGCAAATTGAGGGGCGGGATCAGTTTAAAAAAGGGCGTTGCATCGTAAAAAAACTGGGACTCTAGTTGATGGAGCTGGGTTTCCAGTCCCTTACCAAGGAAGGACTGACTTAGTTTTCCCATGGTGTGCATATGGATGTAGGTGTTTAGGGAATCGGTCCATGGTGTTATGGAGGAAGCGCGCCAGCCATAATGCGCCGAAAGGTAATGCGCCCCATAAATGCCTAAGATGGCGACGCCGTGGCCTAAGTTGGATTGTACTACGCGGGGTAAGGATTTTTTCGTCCAGGTGCTTTGTAGAATAGGCCGGGTCGAGGCATGGCTGCTTCGTAATGCCAGCGAAGTGATTAAGGCGTCTCCCATGCTAGCTCCAAAAGGCATGAGATCTGCCTGGGCATGGGGACTCAACCAGGCGTGTAGTGTTTGGGTGCCAAGAGCGGTAAGGGCCGCTTCGGTGAAAGCGGCTCCTACGGTGGTGAGGGGCTTGGCGAACCAGGCGTTTCGTAACAAATGTTGGGCGGGAAGTCGGTTGAGGCGGCTTAAGATGCCTAAGCGAGTTAACCCATAAGCCCCTTGTCCCAAAAACATGCTCGCGTAAGATAGGGGATTGCTCACACCGGAGAGAAAGACGGGGGCCGCATTTTCGAGACGATCCACCCAGGTGCCGTCGCCATTGA
Source organism: bacterium (assembly GCA_031972915.1). GTDB lineage: Bacteria > UBA10199 > UBA10199 > DSSB01 > DSSB01 > DALYDW01. The sequence continues at coordinate 8,463 of DALYDW010000054.1, read as the reverse complement.
AAATGGCGATCCGTTTTTGTGCCTTAGCTCGTATTTCGAAGGGAAAGATAAGTACATCGGTACTTGTGTGCGCGCCTTTCAGCAGGCAGTAAAGTCCTTGAGCACGATCGGGGTAATTTTTTTCTTGGCGTCGAGCCTCTCGATACAAAAATGCGCCGAGTCTCTCGGGAGAAGAACTCCAGTTAGAATTTTCTAGTCGAGATAATAAAGGTTTTACGAAGTGGGCCCATGCATCGTCAGAAAAACAAGTTTGGGCGTAAGCGACGAAGTTGTCCCATTGTATAGCCAGACACGGTGTGGCAGCGGTGGAAATTGTGTTTCGTCTATCGGGTTTTGCGATGGGGATAATATCGAAGAGGGGTGGATTCATGATGCCTTACCCAGTCTTGTTGATAGGACCAAGAAGAGTACTGTGAGAGTTTTCGTACTATAAAAAATACAGTTGCTTGTTTTGACTTATTTTTTCAGCTCGTCCCTTACCTTTTGCATGTCTTCCCAGACGGGACGCTTCATGTTGGGGTTTCGTAGCAAAAAGGCGGGATGGTAAGTTGGCATAACGAGAATGCTGTTTTCTGCCAGAGGGGTTTCGAAATGTGTTTTTACAATTTTATTGGGCCAAGATTGAAATACCCCTCTGAGAGAGGTGATTTTGGCTTCGGTCATGAGCAGGGTTTGGGCGGCGAAGGTTCCGAGGCAAACAATTACCTTGGGTCGAATGAGTTCGATTTGTCGTAGCAAAAAAGGCTCACAGGTGCTGATCTCGTCGGGGGCTGGATTGCGGTTTTCCGGGGGCCTGCATTTGACGACATTAGCAATATAGACAGATTCGCGATTGAGCCCCATGGCCTCGATAATTTTATTGAGAAGTTGGCCAGCACGACCTACGAAAGGTTCGCCTTGAAGATCTTCGTCCCTCCCCGGGGCCTCGCCGACGAACATGAGCTTGGCGTGGGGGCTGCCCACGCCAAAGACGATATTTTTCCGCCCTTCGCAGAGTCGGCAGAGTCGACAATCTGCCAAATTATCGCGCAGTGTTTGGAGCCCCACGTTTTTTTGGACTGGAGAAGAGAGGGGGGGCTCGCGACTGGGGGAGGTGAGGGATGGCTCGGAGTGCTGTGACTTGGCCACTTGATAAATCTCCCGCTCTCCCGAAAGATAGAGAGCTTCTAGTTTTTTGCGGAGGAGCGCTTCCATTTTCGTCATCAACGAGGTACCTTGAAGCTCCAGAATAGCCAATGGGGTGATTTTTTTAAAACTATGAGGACCCTCTACTTTTTTGCCATTCTTGTTGTCTACTTTATTTTTCCAAGATCGGTGTGGGCTTGGGGCCCGGGCGCCCATTTAACCTACGCCTTGCACGCCCTAGAAAATTTAGCCCTTTTGGCTCCAGGAATCGCTTGTTTACTTCGTGAATACCCCAAGGTGTTTCTTTACGGGACCATTGCAGCCGATATTATTTTTGCCAAAAAGTACGCGGGAGAACTCTATCATTGCCACCATTGGGAAGTGGCCGTCTCTTTGTTGCAAAATGCAAAACGAGATCAAGATCGGGCTTTTCTTTACGGTTATCTGGGGCATTTGGCCGTGGATACTGTGGCCCATAATTACTATGTACCTTACAAGATCATCGCTTCTTATGAAGCGAGGACATTGAGGCATACTTATTGGGAAATGCGCTTTGATGAAAAAATGCCGCATCAGGTTTGGCAACATTTGCAGGATCTTGCCCAAGAAGATTTTCAAGAGTTCGATATCTTTCTTGCGCAAAATTTAAAGCGAACGCTTTTTGGTTTTAAGACGAATAAACGAATTTTCAATAGTCTGATGCTTTTGCAAAGAATGAATAAATGGCGTCAGGCCTCTGCCTTGTTAAGTCGGCGCAGTGCCTTTCCTTTGGGAGATAAAGAGGTTGGCCATTTTGTAGGATTGTGTTGTGAAGTTTTGGTCGAGTTTTTTCAGGACCCCGAAGCGGCGAGGGTGCGAAATGCCGACCCGTCGGGTAATCTCAAGTTGCTATATGCCAAGGAAATGGTGCGTGATTTAAAAAACTATCAGCGACGAGGTTTGTTAAGCCCCCAGCAGATCAAAAAATTTATTGAAGAAATTCGAGTCAGTTTTGAGAAGGGGCTCTATAAGCCCACCGATTTACCCCTTATTACCGATGCTCTCCACTGAAACCGACTGATTTAAATTTAAAAGCTCTTCCACCCGATTGAGAATTTCTTCAGCGGCCTCTTGTTTGCTCATCAATGGATGTTTTTCAGCAACACCATCTCGCCCCATAAGAAATATTTCGTTGGTGTCCACGGCGAAACCACTTTCGGGGCGAGTCACGTCGTTAGCGACCACTAGGTCGAGTTTTTTTGCCAGTAGTTTGGTTTTTGCGTACTCCTCAAGATGTTGGGTCTCCGCTGCAAATCCAACCAACAACTGATTGTTTTTTTTTAGCTTCGAAAGCGTGGCTAGAATATCCGTGGTTGGATGAAGCTGGAGCTGAAGTATTTCGTCTTTTTTCTTCAATTTTTGGGCGCGTGGTTCGGTGGGGCGATAATCTCCCACAGCGGCGGTGGCGATGAAAACATCGGCGTTTGTAAATTCTTGTTGGCAAGCCTCAAGCATTTCTTGTGCGCTGACTACGTCGATGCGTTTGACCTGTTGGGGGGTGGGTAAAGTCACGGGTCCCGTAATGAGGGTGACTCGAGCACCTCGGTGATGGGCCGCCCGAGCCAAGGCAAACCCCATTTTTCCGGTGCTGGGGTTGGAGAGAAAGCGCACCGGGTCGAGATATTCCCGGGTGGGTCCCGCATTGATCAAAACGTGTTTGCCGCGTAGTGCCGAGTTTAAGTGTAAGTTGTGTTGCGAAAGATAGCGCTCGATAATTTCAACAATAGTTTGTGGCTCTGCCAGACGACCTTGGCCCTCCCAACCACAAGCCAGAGAACCCGTTTCGGGATCAATCACCCACATGTTTTGTTCACGCAGTTTCTGTAGGTTTTCTTGCACGACGTTTTTTTCCCACATATTGACGTTCATGCTGGGAGCAAGAAAAATTGGAGCACGGGTGACGAGGGCAGTCGTGGTAAGGAGATCGTCGGCCATGCCGTGGGCTAACTTCGCTAGTAGGTCTGCGGTGGCGGGGGCGAAGACGAGAGCATCGGCCGAATCGGCCAGTTCGATATGACCCATTTGGGATTCTTCGGTAAGGTCAAACAAATCGGTGTGCACGGGATGTTGGGAAAGGGCTTGAAAGCTAAGGGGGGTAACAAACTTTTGCGCTGCTCGGGTGAGAATGACATGGACATTGGCTCCTCGATCCCGAAGCCGACGGACTAACTCACAGGCCTTGTAGGCGGCAATGCCTCCTCCAACGCCCAGAATGATTTTTTTATTTTTCAATGCCATGAATCCTCATCGACCTTTTCAAACTGTCACGAAGCTCAGGATAAAATTCAATGGCCTTCTTGCCAAGTCGTAAAAGATTTTGATGGTGATGATAGGGCCTTGAATCAACTTATCCCTTCCGTTTACTCATGGAGTCTGTGTGCAGATAAGTGTAACCGTCTAGGGTTTCTTCGAAGAAGTCGATTAGTTTGACGCCTTCTTTGGGTTTGATGTTGCCACGGCGTACTTCTTTATCGATGGATTGTTTCACGGTTTTGATTAATTCTGCCGGAGAGTATTGTAACCTCGAAAGCACCATTCGTACCGTGTCTCCAGGGATGATTTCTTCTAGATAATAATCATCGGGGTCTTCGTCGTCACAAAAGACGTGCACTTCGTGAACTCTCCCAAATAAATTATGCATATCCCCCATGATGTCTTGATATCCCCCCATGAGGAAGAGGCCTACATAATAGGGCTCCCCGGGTTTTAAAGTATGGAGGGTGAGGGTCTCTTTCACGTCGACCAAATCGATAAAACGATCAATTTTTCCATCGCTGTCACAGGTAATGTCCACCAAAGTAGTCTCTCGGGAGGGTTGTTCTGCTAAACGATGCAAGGGGGTAATCGGAAAAAGTTGGTCAAAGGCCCAATGGTCTGGAGCCGACTGAAACAAGCTAAAGTTGGCCAGATATTGATCGGCTAAAAGAGAACTGAGCATGGAGGTGTCTTCGGGGCGATGCGCCATGGTTTTTTGCAGACGGATGATTTTTCGACACAGTTCCCAAAAAAGATTTTCTGTTTTTGCTCGATCCTCCAAGCTAAGAATGCCCAATTTAAACATGGTCAGGGCTTCTTCTTTTTTGGCTTGGGCGTCGTGAAAGGCCGATAGAATATTTTTCTTTTTCATCCCTTCGAAAATTTCCCGCATGTCTCGTACGATTGGGGCTTCTTCCGTGGACTCTTCCAGCTTATTAGACCGGCTCCCCACCTCAATGTGATCAAAGATGGGAACGATGATGCAAGAGTGATGGGCAACCAGGGATCTTCCCGATTCACTGACGATGTTGGGTTCGGGAACTTTTTCTTCCATGCACACTTGTTGCAAATTGTAGACGACGTCTTCGACGTATTCTTCCAAGGAATAATTCATAGACGAATCGCTGGCAGTGCGTGACCCGTCGTAGTCGACGCCGAGACCGCCGCCCACATCGAAATATTCAATGGGAAAGCCCATTTTACAAATTTTGGAAAAAATTCTCGCGCCTTCCCGAACCGATTCTTTAACCATGCGAATGTCGGTTAATTGACTGCCCACATGAAAGTGAAAGAGTTTGAGATATTCTTCTTTGCCACGGCTTTTGATGATTTTGAGGGCTTCCATGATTTCAGGAACGGTGAGCCCAAATTTGGCGAAATCTCCACCGCTGTTCTCCCAACGACCCGCACCCCGAGTGGTTAGTTTTGCCCGTAGACCGATGTAGGGCTCGACTCCCATTTCTTCGGCGACATCCAAAAGCAGGGGAAGTTCGGAGAGTTTTTCGATGACGACGATAACCTTGCGGCCTAATTTTCGTCCGATAAGGGCCATACGCAAATAGGTAGCGTCTTTATATCCGTTGCATATGGTCAGGGCCTCAGGGTCTCGGTTGAGTGCCAAGACGGTAAGCAGTTCTCCTTTGCTGCCCGCTTCCAAGCCCAAATGGTAAGGCTTTCCCGCGTCTAATATTTCTTCAACGACTTCGCAGAGCTGGTTTACCTTGATGGGATAAACGCCATAGTACTTGCCGCTATATTCATACTCTTCAATTTGTTTTTTGAAGGACTCGTTTAGCTGTTCGACCCGAGAGCGTAGAATATCCTGAAAGCGGATAACGCAGGGGAAGCCCAATTTTTTCTCTTTGATGTCATCGATGACTTCCATGATATCGATGCTGACTTCGGGGCTACGATAGGGATAAACGCACAAATGCCCCTTCGAGTTGACACCAAAGTAACCCGATCCCCAGTTTTCGATATTGTAAAACTTGAGAGAATCCTCAATGCTCCAACCTTTTTCCCCCATGGCGTTTTTCCTTTCTTACTCTTAGCGTCGCGGGGGCAGGGGACTATCAATTCTCTTGGCTCTTGTCGATCATTGTTGCAAAGAGAGGAGTCTATGAACCCTTTGGAGAAACAGATAGAACAGCTCTTGCATCAGGCCTTCGATCCCGAGCTTTTGCAAATCGCGGATTTGAGTGAGCAGCACCGTGGGCACGCGGGCAATGTGTCCGGAGGCAGTCATTTTCGTTTACGATTGGTTTCGCGAAAGTTTTTGGGGCTGAGCACTTTGCAGCGGCACCGCCGGGTTTACGAAGTCTTGGGAGAGCTTTTGCAGGGCAGCATTCATGCCCTTGCCATGGAACTCAGGGCGCCGGGCGAACCGATCGAAAGCTGAGTCTTGGCCGTGACGCTGTGGCACCTCCTCAAATAAGGGGTGGGGAAGGCGCTTCTTGGGCGGATGCCTTGGTTGAGTGGGGTTTTTTGGACAGAGCGGGTTAGGCTGCCTTGGCCGTGACTTTTTCCAATCGTTCAAACCACTTTAAAACCTGGGGCTGTTGGGCAATCAAGTCAAAGGCTGGCATATTTTGGATGCTTTTTAAGATTCCAAAGACAGCCAAGTCTGCTCCGTTGGGAGTCTCGCCTCCAAGAAAAGGTCCAGTTCCTATCGCTTCCCCCCATTTTTTTAGACAAGATGTCAGGTGGGCTTGCGGATGGGCGATCCCTTGGGATTTAGCCGATTTTTTGGCCACCAGTTTCATGACCAAGGCTCCGGAGTACTTAATGGTCCTTTGTTGAAACCAGCTGAATTTACCCTCTTGAGTGATGTAGTCGAAGGCCTTGAGGGCATCGGGAATATTTTGATAAATCACCGGAGGGAGAGCTCTTACTAAAACTTGATCAGCCCAATCAAGCCACTGGTCTTCATTGGCCTTTTTGCTGGGGTCCTGTTCGAAAACTTTGGGGCCCTGATAGCGTTCGTCGATAAAGCGCATAATGGGAGTGGAGTCGTTAATTTGCTGGCCCTGTTCGTTCACAAAAATGGGCACTTTTCGATAGTCTTTCGAAAAGGCAATTTCCTTTTTATTGAGTGGGTGGACCTCGACGATATCGTGGGGTACTTGCTTGTAAGAGAGGATGGACTTCACTTTACAACAAAAAGGACATACGGCGTATTGGTACAGAGTGGGTTTTTGCTTTTGGCTCATGATAATTCCTTGTTTCCTCTAAAAGGGAGTCAGCCTCTATCACAAAACGAAGACGGGCGAAAAGTCCTTAGCCTTGAAGCGGCGGGGGAAAGTTTCCCCAAAAGAGGAGACTGTCCACCCCTTTTTTTTTACGTTTTTGAAAAATAGCGTCCTTTTTTAATAAAAAACCTTTTTAAATCAATGGTTTGTTCTTTTGCTTTTTGTGGTCCGATTTGGCAAATTTTTTGCTGTTTGTCTCAGGGTAAGGAGGCTGCTTATGGCGACATTAGATTTAGCATATGGGCGAGAGGTTTTAGCTCAAATTCAAGACGAGGACCCGCTGCAAAACCAACTGCAGGAAATGGAGCTTTTGTTGCAAAATAGCTCTTACGGTCATGAATCTTTAATTTTAGAGTTGGGGCAGTCTCGATCGTTGTTGGAACGAGAGGTGTTAAGCGATCGTTTAGAAGATTGCAGGCAGGCTTATTTCGAAGCCAGGGATTATCTGGCTCGGCACTTTCCTGAGCGATTGCGTTTTCTCGAAGAATCTTTGGTCGAGCAAAAGGCGTTGCAGTCCCGTGGCCTTTCCAAAGCAGAGGCAGGTTTATTCTCTTAGGATTTCGAGAATATTTTTCTTTTGGATTTTTTTCCTGGCTGAGTGAAGAGGGGGGAGGAGGTTCGTTTTGTCCGAATTGATTTACGGGAAAAATTCCATACTAGAGGTTTTACGTGCTGGGCGGCGTTCCTTGAGGCAGTTTTTTCATCTTCAGGGTGGCAAACCCGATGAATCGTTTCAAGAATTGCGAGAGCGACTTCAGAAGCTTGGTGTCAAAAGTTCTGAGGTTTCCCGAGCTTGGTTTGAAGGGCGTTTCCCCGGTGTGCAGACCCAGGGTTGGGCTGCGGAAGTTGAGCCTTACCCCTACGAAGATTTCGCCCTTTGGCTCACTCGACAAAGCGAGTGTTCTGGGCCTGCTGTGGTATTGGCTCTAGATCAAATTCAAGATCCGCAAAACTTAGGAGCGATCTTGCGTAGCGCTGAGGCCTGTGGCGTACAGGGGGTTTTGTTGCCTAAAGACCGCTCTTGCGCGATTACCCCTGTAGTGTGCCGGGCAGCGGCGGGGGCAACAGAGCACCTGGCTATTTTTCAGGTTACCAATTTGGTCAGAAGTTTGGAGTCTCTTAAAAAATTAGGATTTTGGGTCGTGGGGACCTCTGTGGGGCCGGGAGAAAACGCCTTACAATTTTCTTGGCCGCAAAAAACCATCTTGGTTTTGGGGGCCGAGGGCACCGGAATGCGGCGCTTAGTCACAGAAACCTGTGATTTTCTAATTCATCTTCCTCTTTCGGGAAAAATATCCAGCCTGAATGTTTCTGCCACAGCGGCAGCCTGTCTGTTTTTGGCTAAAAAGGCGATGAGCGCATAATTTTGAGCAAAAATCAGACTCGGCGTCTCCTGTAAAGATTAAAGGGGGGCTGGGCTATTGCTTCGGATTCCGAACGAGCGGAGATTTATGGGGATTTCGGCTTGACAGGGGGTGGAAGGACGAATATAGACGCACGTTCCTGAAAGGCCCCGAGCGCGCTTGCATGGTAAAAATTAACTGAAATTCCTAATAATTTCAAGAAGTTAACCAAAGTCTTCTGGGCTATTTCTCGCTCTTTCATAGCTTGTGCTAAAAAACGAAGCCGGTCGGGTTGTGTGGTGAGTTGGGGTTAGGAGAGGGAGTTTGGGTGGATCTTGAGTTTTTGGAGTTTCGTTGGCTTGTTCTTCCTCTCGGGGTGATTTTTTAGTGAGGTAAGGCCGACGTAGCTCAGCTGGTAGAGCGACTGATTTGTAATCAGTAGGTCACCGGTT
>DALYDW010000053.1:0-12533 GCA_031972915.1 bacterium | reverse complement strand
GGCTAAGACCTTAATGCATACCTCCAATTTGTTTTACGGAATCTCTCAAGCCAATCTAGCAGAAAGACTTTGCGAGCTTTCTTTCGCCGATCGGGTATTTTTTTCTAATAGTGGTGCCGAGGCCAATGAGGCTGCTGTCAAGCTAGCTCGTGCTTACGGTAAGAAAAAGCGCGGTCCCGATTGTTACGAGATTCTTACGGCGGAGCGGAGCTTTCATGGGCGTACCCTGGCCATGGTGGCGGCCACCGGTCAGGAAAAAATCAAACAGGGTTTTGATCCTTTTCTCCAAGGTTTTCGTCATGTGCCCTTCAACGATTTGGAGGCCTTGGAAGCGGCCATTGGGCCTCAAACCTGCGCCATTATGTTGGAGCCCGTACAGGGAGAAGGTGGCGTAAATTTGCCGGCTCCCGAATTTTTGCGCAAAGTGCGAGAACTTTGCGATCGTCACGGTTTGCTGATGATTCTCGATGAGATTCAAACCGGTTTGGGGAGGACAGGAACCTTATTCGCCTACGAACATGCTGGCGTATCTCCCGACATCATGAGCCTGGCCAAGTCCCTAGGGGCGGGATTGCCCATTGGAGCTTGTTTGGCGACGCAACAGGTGGCTGACGCTTTTTGGTTGGGGGCTCACGCCTCGACATTTGGGGGAAATTTCCTCGTTTGTGAGGTCGCGAAAAAGAATTTGGAAATCTTGATAGAGGGTGGCTTGCTTGCTCAAGTTTCAGAAAAAGGGGCTTATTTCTTGGAGGGATTGAAGGCCATACAAAGGGATTTCTCTGTGGTGCGCCAGGTGCGAGGCATGGGGCTGATCTTGGGCATGGATCTAAGCGTTCCCGGTAGGCCTTTAGTGGAGGCGGGCTTGAAGCGTGGGGTAATTCTCAATTGTGTGCAAGAGAGCACGCTGCGTTTCCTGCCTCCTTTGGTGATTGAGCGTGAACAAATTGATGAAGGGCTGGCGCTATTGCGTGAAGTGCTGGCCACGGTGGAGGTCCCATGACTTCGACGAACACTCCTCGTCATCTCCTGACTCTGCTCGATTTTCGTAAGTCTGAGATTTTAGAACTTCTCCAGTTGGCCGTTGATTTGAAGGCTCGTTGGAAAAAGGGAAAAGAGGAAAATTGTCTAAAGGGCAAGGTGTTGGCCTTACTCTTCGAAAAGTCTTCTACTCGAACTCGGGTTTCCTTCGAAGTTGCCGCTTTGCAACTGGGGGGCCATGCGTTGTCTTTAACCAGTGAATCGAGCCAATTGGGGCGGGGTGAGACTTACGAAGACACAGCCCGAGTGTTATCCCGTTATGTGCAAGGCATTGTCTTGCGCACCTTTAGTCAAACCAATTTAGAAAAAATGGCGGCTCATGCCTCGGTTCCTGTTATCAACGGATTAACGGACCTTTTTCATCCTGTGCAAGTATTGACGGCTCTGTTGACTATTTTGGAAGAAAAAAAATCACTGGAGGGAATTAAAGTCACTTATGTGGGAGATGGCAATAACTTGGCCAATAGTTGGATTAATGCCGCTTTGGTGTTGGGCTTTGACTTGAATTTGGCTTGTCCTCGTGGTTATGAGCCCTCGGGAAAAATTCTAGGACAGATGGCCTCACATCCCCATGTTCATTTGATGAGTGACCCGGTTGAGGCGGTGAAGAGTTGCGATGTACTTTACACCGATACTTGGTTTTCTATGGGACAAAAAGAGTCCGAAGATAAGCGTCAATTGTTTCATCCTTATCAAGTCAATTCACAGTTGCTTACCCATGCTAAAGCAGAGGTGATGGTCTTGCATTGTTTGCCGGCCCACCGCGGTGAAGAAATTACAGATGAAGTTTTAGACGGACCTCGAAGTTTTGTGTTTGAAGAAGCTGAAAATCGGCTTCATATGCAGAAGGCGATCCTAAAACATTTGATGGGAGTGAGGAGTTAAATTTCATGAGCAGCAAGGTCAACAAGGTCGTCCTGGCCTATTCGGGTGGCTTGGATACTTCGGTTATCATTCGTTGGTTGATTGAAAATTATGAGTGCGAGGTTATCGCGTTTTCAGCTGATCTCGGGCAGGGGGAAGAACTTGATCCCCTTAAAGAAAAGGCCATTCAGACTGGTGCGAGCAAAATCTATATCGAAGATCTCAAAGAAGAGTTTGTTCGTGATTTTGTGTTTCCCATGTTGCGGGCTAATGCTGTTTACGAAGGAATTTATCTCTTAGGAACCTCCATTGCGCGTCCCTTGATCGCGAAAAAACAGGTGGAGATTGCCGAACGCGAGGGAGCGGACGCTGTGTCCCATGGCGCCACCGGCAAGGGTAATGACCAGGTACGCTTCGAACTTACTTGTTATGCGTTGCGACCCGACATTAGGGTGATTGCTCCGTGGCGCGAGTGGAACCTAAAAAGCCGAAGTGACTGCATTGCCTACGCCCAAAAGCATGGTATTCCCGTGCCGGTGACTAAAGAAAAGCCTTATAGCTCGGACCGCAATCTTTTACATATCAGCTTTGAGGGCGGAATTTTAGAAGATCCTTGGGCTGAAGCTCCCGAGGATATGTTTTTACTAACTCGTTCCCCCGAAGCAGCGCCCGACCAACCTCAGTATCTCGAGATCGAATACGAACAGGGTAATCCTGTGGCTGTAGATGGAAAACGATTGAGTCCTGCCGCGCTGTTGACTGAACTCAATCGCATTGCGGGAGAGCATGGCATTGGTCGCGTCGACCTGGTGGAAAATCGCTTTGTGGGGATGAAAAGCCGTGGGGTTTATGAAACTCCGGGTGGCACTTTGTTGCATTTGGCCCATCGTGCGGTGGAATCCCTCACCTTAGATCGCGAAGTATTGAAGATGAGAGATTCTCTCATCCCAACCTATGCAGCCCAGGTGTACAACGGTTTTTGGTTCGCTCCAGAACGTGAAGCCTTGCAAAAATTTATGGATGAAGTGCAGAGGCCTGTGACGGGTGTGGCTCGATTAAAACTTTACAAAGGCAACGCCTGGGTAGTGGGTCGCAAGGCCAAGGCCTCTTTGTTCGATGAAGCCATGGCTACCTTTGAGGCAGATACGGTTTACAACCAAAAAGACGCGGAGGGTTTTATTCGTCTCAATGCTTTGCGTCTTAAATTACAAGCCTTACGACGTGCTTAGAGGAAGCTCTGACCTCGTTGACTAAGGTCTTGACGGTATTCGGTGGGGCCGATAAGGTCCCGCCCGTTTTTTGGAGAAATTCTCATGTATCGATATCGACTATTGGCTCCCGGGCCTACTCCGGTTCCTGAAAGTGTTCTCACCAAGATGGCCATGCCCATCATTCACCATCGTACCGCCGCTTTTGAAAAAATTGTGGCCGAGGTGCGCGAGGGTTTGAAGTGGCTTTTTAAGACTGAAAATGAGGTCTTGATTTTCGCTGCCAGTGGCACTGGTGCCATGGAAGCCGCGGTGATCAATCTGATGCGTAAGGACGATTGGGCTTTGTGCATTGATGGCGGTAAATTCGGCGAGCGTTGGTGGAAAATCTGTAAGGCCTATGGTCTCAAGCACGACGTGCTCAAGGTGGAGTGGGGACAAGCTGTCGATCCTAAGCTCGTCGAGGCAAAGCTTAAGGAAAAAAATTACCGCGTAGTTTTTGCAACGGGTTCGGAAACTTCAACCGGGGTTTATCATCCTGTAAAGGAGTTGGGCCAATTGGTTAAAAATCTTCCAGACACCGCCTTGGTGGTCGATGGCATTACGGCAGTGGGGGTTACTGATATTCCCACCGACGAATGGGGTGTCGATGTTTTAGTGAGTGGGTCCCAAAAGGCCTTTATGTTGCCCCCGGGTTTGGCTTTTGCCTCCTTAAGTCCCAAGGCCTTGCGTTTTTCCGAAGAAAGCGATTTGCCCAAATTTTATTTCGATTTCAAAAAAGAGCTGGCCTCCCTCAAGAAAAATACCACGGCCTATACTCCTGCAGTTTCTTTGATTATCGGATTACAAGAAGTGTTGAGGCTGATGCGTGAGGAGGGATTAGAAAATCTCTTTGCGCGGCATCATCGTTTGGCGGAGGCCACTCGTGAAGGCCTGAAAGCGATGGGGCTTAAGTTGTTGGCTCCCGAGGCACCCTCGCCCGCAGTGACGGCGGTGTTTTCCCCCGAGGGAGTGGATGCGGGTAAGATCGTCAAGATCCTCAAAGAGAAATTCAATATGACCATCGCCGGTGGCCAAGACGATTTGAAAGGTAAGATCTTTCGGGTGGGGCATATCGGTTACTACGATCCCATGGATATCGTAGCCGTATTGGCGGCGGTGGAAGCGGCGCTTAACCAGTTGGGTCACTCCGTAAAACCTGGTGCGGGTGTGGGTGTGGCCTTACAAATTCTTACGGGAGAATAAAACCATCATGAAGGTTTTAGTCAGCGATAAGCTTAGTGAAGAAGGTTTGAAAATTCTTCGGGATTGTTCCCAACTGCAAGTGGATGTGAAGACCGGTCTTTCGGAAGACGAACTGATCGGGATCATCGCCGATTATGAGGCCCTGATCATTCGTTCCAGCACGACCGTTACCCCGAGGGTATTGGAGGCCGCGAAGAAACTCAAATTAGTGGGGCGGGCCGGTATCGGTGTGGATAACGTTGATTTACCCGCCGCAAGTAAGCACGGTGTGATCGTTATGAATACGCCTAGTGGTAACGCGGTCACTACTGCCGAACACGCACTGGCCATGATGTTTGCGGTTAGCCGGATGATTCCTCAAGCCACCATGACCATGAAGCAAGGTAAATGGGAAAAAAAGCAGTTCGTCGGGCGAGAGCTGTGCAATAAAACTCTAGGCGTCGTGGGGGTCGGCAACATCGGTAAGATTGTGGCCGACCGTGCCTTGGGCCTTAAAATGAAGGTGGTGGGCTTCGATCCGTTTTTAACTCCCGAAGCTGCGTCGAAGATGGGCATTGAGCTTGTAGATTTGCCCACCTTGTATCGCCGTGCCGATATTATCACTTGTCACGTTCCTTTAAACGACAAGACTCGGGGATTGATCAATCACGAAAGCTTTGCTCAGATGAAGGACGGCGTTTACATCCTCAACTGTGCCCGTGGTGGTGTGGTTGCCGAAAAAGATCTTTTGGCCGCCTTAGAGTCGGGCAAGGTGGCTGGAGCGGCGCTCGATGTTTTTGAACAAGAGCCCCCTGCAGCGCAAGATCCTTTGGTGTTGCATCCTCGGGTGATTTGTACCCCCCACTTGGGAGCTTCCACGGATGAGGCTCAGGTCAACGTAGCCATCGAAGTGGCCGAACAAACCGTGGCCTTTTTTACCAAGGGCGAAGTGCGTAATGCGGTCAACTACCCCTCTATTTCGGGGGAACTAGCCAAAATTCTTCAGCCCTACCTAACTCTTTCAGAAAAAATGGGTCGTTTGCTCGCTCATTTGAAGGAAGAGGCTCCGCGCCAACTGACTTTAGAGTTCACGGGAGAAATTGCCCAATATCCTGTAGCATCGTTGACGGCTTGCTTCCTCAAGGGTTTCCTTGAGGTTCAACTGAGCCATCAAGGCAGCGTCAATTACGTCAATGCGCCGGTTTTGGCCAAAGAGCGTGGAATTAAGGTAGTGGAGTCCAAAATTTCCGAAAATGGCGATTTTACGACCTTGGTGACGGCTACTGTTGAAACCGAGGGAGGCCAGCAATTTCGTGTTTCCGGAACCATCTTTGGGACGCAGAATCCCCGCATTGTTCGTGTTGAGGATTTTTATCTGGAGGCTCTACCCGAAGGCCATATTCTATTGATTCGCAATATCGATCGTCCTGGGGTGATCGGCAGTGTGGGAACTCTTCTAGGTGAAAACCGAGTCAATATTTCGCGTATGCAATTGGGTCTTTCTGAAAAAACTGGAGAGGCTCTAGCTCTTTACAATGTGGATTCGAGCGTGGATGAGGAGGTCTTAAAGAAATTAAGGCAACTCCCCAATATTCTCTCGGTCAAAGAGATCAATCTTTAATAGGGATCGAGGCCGTTCATGCCCAATATCGTGGTCGTGGGAACCCAATGGGGAGACGAAGGTAAAGGTAAAATCGTCGATGCGTTGACCTCTCAAGCGGATATGGTGGTGAGATTTCAGGGAGGAAACAATGCGGGACATACCTTGGTCGTCGATGGAAAAACATTGGTCTTGCACTTGATTCCTTCCGGAATTTTGCACTCTAAAAAACGCTGTGTGATCGGTAACGGTGTCGTCGTGGATCCTGAAATCCTTTGGGAAGAAATCCTCACCGTTAAAAAGTTGGGACATCTTAAAGCGCGAGAACGCCTGAGTATCAGCGAAATGGCCCATGTGATCTTGCCTTACCATAAAGCCATCGACCAGTTACGGGAGCAGGCTCGGGGAGCGGGTAAGATTGGAACCACTGGACGCGGTATTGGCCCCTGTTACGAAGATAAGGTGGCCCGACGTGGTATTCGCATGGGAGAATTTGTCGAACCCGATTTGTTTGCCGAACGGCTCAAGGGACTCTTACCTGAGCGTAATCGTTACTTGCGTGAGGTGTTGGGAGGAAAAGGTTTTTCAGTCAAGGGGCTCGTAAAGTCTTATGCGGAGGTAGCTAAAAAACTAAAACCTTTCGTCGCCAATACAGGAGAGATGATTTGGGATCAGGTTCAGAAAAATAAAAATCTGCTTTTCGAAGGGGCTCAAGGAACGAGTTTGGATGTGGACCACGGAACCTATCCCTTTGTTACTTCCAGCAATACCGTCGCTGGTTATGCTGCGTGCGGATCGGGAGTGGGGCCGGGGCAATTGCAGAAGGTTTTGGGAGTGGCCAAGGCTTATACTACGCGTGTAGGGTCGGGGCCTTTTCCTACCGAACTCCACGACGATTTGGGCGAGTATTTGCGGCAAAAGGGTGGTGAGTTTGGGGCAACCACAGGACGCCCTCGGCGCTGTGGATGGTTGGACTTGGTGGTCATTCGTCATGCCATGCGGGTGAACGGTTTGACCTCCTTGATTTTGACCAAGCTCGATATTCTCAGTGGTCTCCAAGAGATTCAGGTGTGCACGGCCTACCGTTTGGGAAAGAAAACTCTTCAGACCGTTCCCAGCCGAGTAGAAGATCTCGAAAAGGTGCGGCCGGTCTACACAACCTTGGCGGGATGGGATCAAGACCTCGCCGGGGTAAGGCAATGGAAAGACCTTCCCGCTCAAGCTAAAAACTATGTCGAGTTCATTCAAGGGCATTTGGGATTACCGCTGAGTTCGGTTTCAGTGGGTCCCGGACGTGAGCAGAATATTGTTTTGCAGGATCCTTTCGCCTAATCCAATTGAGCACCCATGACTTTTTCCCTGCCTTAAGAGGGTGTTGTCTTTTTGGAGAAAAGTCTGTTTTTGCGGAGAGCCATTTTAAGAGGTGATTCTTGGCCTCACTCTGACTATAGTGAATGGCGATGAATATTTTAGAACAATACACTCGAGACTTACCACTTCCTCCTAAACAACTTTTTCAAACACGAGTCGTTTCACTCGAGCCCGATGCGGTGGCGCTGTGGTTACGGCAGTGCATGGATGCCATGGAGGCCGCGCAATCACTTCAAGATTGGCGTCAGGCCTTGTTGTTGTGGAACGAGGTGAAGTCCCATCTTCAAACCCATTTCGAGGTGAGTGAATTGGCGTTTCAGTGCCATACCGAAGACACCGCCATCGAGGCGGAGCATCGCCGCTTGCGTGAGACCGTTGAGCCCGTTATTGATCGTCATCAAGCTCAGATTCGAGAGCTGATTTTCAAATCACCGTTTCTTTCCCAGTTGCAAGACGAGTTGGGCGAGCAATATTTTCAAATTCTCAAGATTCAGCAAGAGGCCTTCCATAAAGAAAATGTCGAGCTGGAGACCCGATTGAACCAAGTGTTAGCCGATTATACTAAACTCACGGGATCGGCATTTCTTACGGTAGAGGGCCAACGCTATCCCCTAGCCCATTACAAAAAATTTTCGGGTTCTCCCGATGCAGCTTTGCGCGAAGCCGCTTTTTCTAGCTACAGTGCGTGGTTTCTCTCTCACCGTGAGGCCTTAGAAAATTATTTTGACCAGGCCTTGGTCTTGCGAAATCAGATGGGTAAAAATTTGGGCCACGCCAATTTTATTCCACTGGCATACCAAAAGTTACGACGTACTGGTTATGGTCCCGAAGAAGTGGCTCGATTGCGTGAGGATATTGTGAGTGCAGTTGTTCCTTTGGCTCGGGAAATTCACCGGGCCCAAGCCAAGGCTCAGGGGGTATCTCGTGTAGCCATTGCAGATCTAGATTATTTTCCTCAATGGCAGTTGGGCTCTTTGCGGGTAGAAATAAGCGAGCAACCCCAAGCCGCGTTAGAGATTTTTGAGAGTTTATCTCCTGCTTTGGGAGCTCACTTTCGTCGAGCCTTGCAGTGGAACTTGTTAGATTTGGAAGCTCGTGGGGCCAAGGCCCCGGGGGCTTTCTGCACCGATTTTTCTGACTATCGAGTTCCCTTTTTGTTTTTGAACTCCGTGGGCGAGGCCACGGACGTGACCACTCTGTTGCATGAAGCGGGACATTCTTTTCAAGCTTGGGAAAGCGCCGAAATCGAAGAGGTAGAATTGCGTTGGCCAACGCTAGAGGCTTGCGAGGTGCATTCTATGGGAATGGAGTTTTTGGCCTATCCTTATTACGAAAAGTTTTTTTCTCCAGAGGATGCGGCTCGATTTCGTAAACGGCATTTTGCCGACAGCATTTTGCTTTTACCTTACATTGCCATGATCGATGAATTTCAGCACCGGGTTTATGCGGGTGAGGGTATGGACTCCGCGGGGCGCGGAGAATTATGGAAATCTCTGGAAGAAAAATACTTACCCGAGATCGACTTTTCTCAGGCTCCAGATTGGCAGCGTTATCGCTGGGTAAGGCAATTGCATTTGTTCAGGGCTCCCTTTTATTACATTGATTATGCCATTGCCCAGGTGGGAGCTTGGCAGTTGTGGAGCCAAAGTCTTCAGAATCCCCAGGCAGCCTTAGAAAATTATTTGAAGTTATGTCGTCTGGGGGGACGTTATCCGCTGAAGGAGTTTTTTGCCCTCGGGGGACTGCAAATTCCCTTCAGCGCAGGAGTCCTCGAACCCCTGTTGCAGGGCCTGCTTCAGGCAGAGCCTCTGTTTTGAGGTTTCATGAGTCAGTCTTTCATCGAAAATATTTACTCCGAAAAACGAGTATTTGCGATCGCAGAACAAGCGGGCTTTCATCCTCACTTGAATAGCCTCGAAGAATATCAAACCATGTATCGTCGATCTTTGGAGGATCCCGAAGGTTTTTGGGGCGCCTTGGGACAGGAGTTTTTTTGGTATCGGCCTTGGCAACAAGTTCTCTCGAAAAACTGGAAAAACGAATTAGCTCCGCAATGGTTCCAGGGGGCCCAAACCAATCTGGCGGTTAATTGCCTTGATCGTCATTTTGAAGAAAAAGGGCCCCATGGAAAACAGGGAGAAGAAAAAATAGCCTTAATCTGGGAGGGAAATCAGCCCGGAGAAGCGCGGCGCTTTTCTTATCGGGAATTACACGATGCGGTGGGACGATTGGCGAACGGGCTCAAGGCTTTGGGCGTCAGGCGCGGCGATCGAGTTGCTATTTACTTGGGCATGGTTCCCGAGTTGACCATGGCACTTTTGGCCTGCGCCAGGATCGGCGCTGTTCATAACGTTATTTTTGGCGGCTTTTCCCATGAGTCTTTAAAAGAACGGATTGTGGATAGTGGCGCCGAGTATCTGCTCACGGCAGATGGTCTGTATCGCGGAGAAAAAGTGGTGCCACTGAAATATCAGGCCGATCAAGCGATGCGGCTCGCTCAAGAGGATGGGCATCGAGTCAAGGCTTGTTTGGTGTTGCGGCGCACGGGAGAAAAAATCTCCATGCATCCTAAACGAGATTACGATTGGGAAGAGTGGGTCTCCGGCCATTCTCCCCATTGCGAAGCTGAAATCATGGATGCTGAGGACCCGCTGTTTATTCTCTATACCAGTGGTTCTACGGGAAAGCCCAAGGGAGTTTTGCATAGCACGGCCGGCTACATGGTTTTTGTAGCGACGACCTTTCGTTATGTCTTCGCCTATCGTCAGGGAGAAGTTTTTTGGTGCACCGCTGATGTGGGATGGATCACGGGCCACTCTTACTTGGTGTACGGTCCCTTACTTAATGGAGCGACGGTTTTGATGTACGAAGGCGTTCCTCAATATCCTCATCCCGATCGTTTTTGGGAAATGATCGAGCGACATCGAGTAAATATTTTTTACACGGCTCCTACTGTGATTCGAGCCTTGATGGGGGAGGATCCTCAATGGGTCCAGGAGCACGATTTGAGCAGTTTAAAACTGCTGGGAACAGTGGGAGAGCCCATCAATCCCGAAGCCTGGGTTTGGTATTTCGATACAATAGGCCAAGGACGTTGTCCCATTGTTGATACATGGTGGCAGACCGAAACCGGTGGCATCATGGTAACTACGATACCCGGTATTATGCCGATGAAACCGGGGGCGGCGGGCTTGCCTTTTTTTGGCGTCAAGGCGGCGATTCTCAACGAAGAAGGCGGTGATGTGCAGGGGCGTGAAGGGGGGTATTTCGTCTTAGAAGCGCCGTGGCCCGCCATGACTCGCGGTGTCTATGGCCAGGCGGAGCGCTTGCGGGAAACCTATTTTTCTAAATTTCCAGGCCGCTATTATTCGGGAGACGGGGCCCATCGGGATGAGGAAAATTATTTGTGGTTTTTGGGGCGCTTAGATGATGTGCTCAACGTTTCGGGGCATCGTTTAGGAACAGCTGAATTGGAAAGCGCCTTCGTTAAACATCCCAAGGTGGTTGAGGCTGCCGTCGTGGGTTTTCCCCATAAAATTAAAGGACAAGGAATTTACGCCTTTCTAACCCTAAAATCGGGAATCACACCTCATCGCAGTTTGCGCCGTGAATTGATCCAACACATCGCCGAGGAGATCGGCCCTATTGCCAAGCCCGATCATATCCAGTTCGCCCCAGCTTTGCCCAAAACACGTAGTGGCAAAATCATGCGCCGTATCTTGAGACAGGTGGCTGCGGGAGATGTTCACAATTTAGGGGATGTTTCCACTTTGGCCGATCCCAGTGTCGTAGAGACCCTTTTAGCGGATGCCAAGGCTGAGCAAGTGGAAGTTCCCTCTGGTTCTCCAGAAAAATTTCAAAACAAATAGAGACGCCTTTTTAAGAGCCACATAAGGTTCCGTTGATGTCGCACTGTGGAGTTTCGCCGTCGTTGCGCTGTTGCGTGTTGAGTTCACCGATTTTTTGATTGGTGATGGCGTTGGCGGAGCAATTACAGAGTTGGCTAGCGCAGCAACTGCATTGGGCCGCTTGTTCTGCTTTGAAGATTTCGGAAAGGTTGCAGTTTTGTAATCCCATGCAGGCCTCGAAAACCAAATTACCTTCGTCAGAAGTGCAGAGCGTGGCGTCGCAAGTATAACCCAGCTGAACATCGTTGGAGTTGGTGCAGCTATCGTATTCGTTACACACCTCGTTACAATCCACTCCGCTATCAGGTGGTAGCGTGGTGACTCCGGGTTGGTACAGGCCACAACCGCATTCGTCTTCGGGAGCGTCGGGAATGCAACCGTCGATCATATCGCAAGGAGAAGAAGGGGGGGGATAGGGATTATAAGCTGCTGAGTAAACCAAAGGAGAAATGTCGCAAGAGACATTCGACTTCGTGGCCTGAAAGGGACCGTCGTACGTAGGACAGTCGCATTGAATCATGGTGGTGTTGTCAGGTCCGGGAAAAGATTCTCCGAAGCATGGTGATGTCATGCATCCGGCGTAGAGACCGGGATCGGAGGTACAATCTGTGCTTCCGATGGGCTCTTGGGCAGCACGATAAAAGCTAAAGGTCGAAACCGATACTGCGCCTTCCATATAGGTGCCGTTATTGATGGCCTGACAGATGGGGGCCTGATTGGGTTGCTTGCAGAGTTCGGGATTGTCGGTGCAGAAGGCTAGGGTTTCTTGGTAGAGACCCAAGCTCAAAATGGCGTTAATCAGAACATGATTGGTGCCGAACCATTGATAGCAGGGACAGTCGGCGACGGTGTTGCCGTCTGCGGCGCTGGGCTCACACTGTGCGTAATAACAAAGTGCGTAAGGGCCGTAACAAGTGGCCCAACCTGAAGGAGGGGAGCTTATGTCCGCCCAGGCGGGTCCATACGGTGTGGTCATCTCGGTGTTTAAGACAAAGTCTCCTCCGCAAAAGGGTGGAGGTAGGGGGCAATCGGAGTCCGAGTTAGAACAAGCGAGCATGCCAGAGTAGGTCAATCCCCAAAAAAGCAAGAGTAGAAGCGCTTTTCTAAAATAGAGCATCGTCCGTCCCCCCCTGATTCAATTATTGAGAAATGAAAATCAAGGGTACGGGATTTTACAACGATAGGTAAACGAATAATTTTTTCTTTTTAAGTTTAGATTTTTCGTTTTGTTTTGTGGATAGGGCTTTTTGTAGACCCCGTAAGCATTCGCATCGATAGGCACAAAAAAAACCTCGGGGCTAGGTTGATAAGATTGTGGTT
>DALYDW010000052.1:0-12719 GCA_031972915.1 bacterium | reverse complement strand
TCGAACAAATCACTCCGCGGGGCTCAACCAATCTACACGAGGGACTTCTAACGGGATATCAATTGGCTGAAAGATTTTATGATCCGCAAAAAATTAACCGTGTCTTGCTCATCACCGACGCCATCGCCAACACGGGCCAACTTTCTCCCGAACTCATGGCCTCCATCGGGAAATACTACGACAGCCGACAAATTGCCTTAAGCGGTGTCGGTGTAGGTTTGGACTTTAACGATGAATTGCTCGACACATTAACCGACCAAGGCAAGGGCGCCTATCTGTTTGTGGGTTTGGAATCAGCCTTGCCTCGAGTATTTGGTGAAGACTTTCTCAGTCTTTTGGAGACCACAGCCCGTAACGTGCACTTTCTCACCAAACTACCCGAAGGCCTACATCTCGAAATTTTTTACGGAGAAGAAGTAAGCACAGACAAAGCCCAAGTCCAGCCCATCCACTACTTTGCTAATAGCTCACAGTTGTTTTTGCTCGATCTAAAAGGCAAAGCAAAAACCGATAGGCTACAGCTCAACATCGAATTTCAGGATCCCATAACCGGACAGAACCGCAACGAAAGCTTTCAGGTATCCCTGCCAGAATTGGCCCGCTACGGTCGCGAAAACATTAGCAAAGCTCGGCTGATCATGGTCTTCGCCAATCTCTTAGAAAAAACCGCACTACCCGGAAGCCGCCCCTACGGTGCCTGGGCCCCACGACAAGGCGATAACGAAGCTCAAGGTAAAAACTCGGTGCAGGGCAAACAACTCTGCGCTGAAACTTTAAACCGAATGCAAGTCCTCAGCGCGGAATACTCGGATACCGAAGTACGTTACATCCAAGACTTGGCACAGAAGTATTGTTCGAGATTTTAAGGCTAGTTCTATACTTTCCTTGGATTGCAACCATTGAGTTCGGGTATTCAACGACAGGCCTAGCGTTAGAAGACTCCTCCAAAAAGTCGAGAGCCTTTTTGGGAGTCAATCCTCCCACCTCTTCGGGTTTGGAAACTTGCCTTTCTTCAAGTATCGGCTAAAACTCACGCTTGCCCTTACTATGCTCTCAAAAAATACTTTTTTTATTTTTCTCGTATGGCCTTATCTATCCCTTTCTTGAAATAGGGGCAGGTTTTAATTACTGGTTTACCGATAAAATCGCCTTGAACTTCCAAGTGCCCATAAGAACTTTTTTTATCGCGGTGGAGTTTCCCTTTCGCCTAGGAATCAACTTACAGTTCTAAAAACCGCTCACACTCCCATGAATGCTACTCTACAGCCTTCACCGCCGAAAAAATCGTCCGCTTGAATCCAAAAAATACGGGAGATTGGGGAAAGACCTCGCGAAGCCGCTGTCGATAAGCGACTAAAAATTTCTTTCCCCACTCAGGCCCGAGTCGCTCCCCATAAGGAACCAGAGTTGTGCCCTCCAGCCATGTGGCCATGGCATCGGCATCCGCCAAAAGATGCGGATAAACTTTGTCGATGGCCGTGATCTCCTGGGCACCGAGACTAAAAAGTTCTTCGGCGTATTCACGAAGAGACAGCACCGGAGAAATACGCACCCAAGAGTCCAAAATTTCGCGAAAGGGTTCCGTGGCGGCCAACTCTCGCAAAATTTTTTGACTGGGATGGTCTTCGTTGCACGGCACCTGCACCGCCAATTGCCCACCCACTCGTAGCAAACCCCATAGTCGTTTCAATAAGGCCGGATGATCCGAGATCCAATGCAGAGCTGCGTGAGAGAAAATGACGTCGCAAGGCTCGCTAAACGATTCGATGCTCTGCCGGCGAAATTCCAAGCCAGGAACCCCTTCCGTCGAAGCGAATGCCAGCATTTCAGAAGAACTATCGATGCCCAAAACCCGGCTTTCGGGAAAATACTCAGCCAAACGCCTTGTCAATTCTCCGGTACCACATCCCAAATCCACCACCCGCACATTGGACCGAAGCTTCAGCAAACCCAACAAATCCTCGAAGGGCGCCGAACGTTCCCCGGCAAACTTTTGGTAGGTTTTAGGATCCCAAAACATGGGCTCTCCCGAAAAAAAAATTAAAAACATCAGCAAAGTTCATGATATTTAAAACGTTTCTACCAATCAAGCCCCTGAAAAAGAGGTTGTCATTTCCCGGGGATCTCCCTATAGACTCCAGCTCCCTTCTCTGGATTTTTGTAAGAATAAGAAAAGGAACATTTATGGGTGTCCCCGCTCACCAAGCCTTTGCCATCGGAAAATATCTCATCAAGCAGCGCGTCCTGCGTCGCAAACGCTACCCTCTAAACCTCATGCTTGAACCTTTGTTCCGATGTAATCTCGCTTGCCCAGGCTGTGGTAAAATCCAATTCCCCGATGAAATTTTAAAAAAGCATATCAGTGTCGAGCAGGCCCTCAATGCCGCCAAAGAATGCGGTGCCCCCATGGTGACCATTCCCGGCGGTGAACCCTTGATTCATCCTGAAATGGAAAAAATAGTCGAAGGTTTATTGGCTCAAAAACGTTATGTCATTGTGTGCACCAATGCCCTCTTACTCGAGCGCAATCTGCCCAAATTCAAACCCAACAAACGCCTGACCTTCAGCATTCACATGGATGGCTACGGAGCACATCACGACCATTGCGTCGATCGTCCCGGCACCTATGATATCGCCGTCAAGGCCATTAAAGCGGCCAAAGCCGCTGGGCACCGAATCATTACCAACACCACGGTGTTCGAGACCCACGACATCGAAAACCTTGCTCAACTTTTCGATCACATGATGGAATTGGGCGTCGAAGGACTCACCGTGTCTCCTGGCTTCAGTTACGAAAAAGCCCCCGATCAAGACCACTTTCTCAATCGACAAAAAACTCGTGCCCTCTTTCAAAAGCTGATGGACTACAAGCGAAAGCACAACAAGAAGTGGGATTTTTCCAATAGTCCCTTCTATCTCGACTTTTTAGAAGGCAAACGAGAATACGAATGCACTCCCTGGGGAATGCCCACTTACAATATCTTCGGCTGGCAAAAACCTTGTTACTTACTCACCAACGAAGGCTACGCTAAAACCTTCAAAGAATATATGGAAGCTACCGAGTGGGAAAAATACGGCCATCAGAGCGGCAACGAAAAATGCGCCAACTGCATGACCCATTGCGGTTATGAGCCCTCGGCCGTCGCCGACGGGCTTTCTAGTCTACCCAAAATGATCGAATTGGGGCGCGCCCAAGCGGCGGCCGCCAACGCCAGCTAAATCTAAAAGAATTCATTTATCGAATCCTCTTAGATTTTCTCGCATCGCTTGAGCGTCATCTCAAAAGCGAACGGTCATTTTTGGAAAATGGTTTGTTAGCGAATCTCGAATACCGCAAGATCGTGAGCCATAAATGTCTCGGGAAAAATTTCTGCGGCCTCTCTGTGCAGAGCACGCACATCTCCGTAACGCTGACTGAAATGGGTTAGGACTAATCGTTTAACTCCAGCGGCCTTAGCCACTTCGGCCCCATCAATAGAAGCCGAATGCCCGTAAGCATGAGCCTCTTGTTGAATCGCGGCCGCAAAGGTTGCCTCGTAGACTAAGAGGTCGACGTCTTTCGCCAAATCAACTGCTCCAGCGCAAGGTCGTGTATCCAAGCAATAGGCCATAGAGCGTCCAGGACGTTCGGGCCCCACGAAATCCTCAGGCAACAAGATCTCTCCCGACTTCCAAGACACCGCCTCCCCTTGAATTAATTTCGCCCGTAGTGGCCCGGGGTCCAAACCGATGCGCTCCGCACGCTCCACATTAAAATGACCGGGACGAGGCCACTCACGAAACACATAACCCCAACATTCTATGGAATGTTCCAAGGGATGGGTCTCCACCCACCCCGTCTTACTCTCGAAAATCTTTCCAGGACTATCCACTTCTTCCAACAAAAGTGGATAGTGAAGCGAAGTGGATTGGCACTCCATCAGAGCCCCAATGAATTTTTTCAATCCCTTCGGGCCGAACACTCGAAGCGGAGCCACTCGGTCCGAAAGACTCAAAGTACCTAAAAGACCAGGCAATCCGTTGACGTGATCCCCGTGAAGATGACCGATAAAAATCGCCTCCAACTTACCCCATTTGAAGGGGCTTTTCATAAGTTGTAATTGGGTACCCTCCCCACAATCGAATAAAAAGGTCTCGCCTTGAATCTCCAAACCAACGGCAGAAGCGGCTCGGTGTAAAGTGGGGCGACCAGCGCCGGTACCAAAGGTAATCACTCGCATGACAGCCCCTAAGCGGGATTGAGTTGATCCAAAAACTTCTCCACGACACCTGAGGCGCCGTGCATCAGCGGCTCACCGTCTCCCACCCATAAAATGTCGTAATCAAGACCACGAAGCACTCGGAGTCCCAATCGAGCTAGGGCGGGATCTTTAAATTTCTCGTCGGGTAAAAGTACCAAACCCTCGGGTTTAGAAATAATGGCATCGCCCACGATCAGAATTTTTTTATTCGGCCAATGGAGAGCACATTCTCCGGGCGTCTTAGCCCCGGGAATACGAATCGCCTCGAGTTCTTCCGCTAACAACTCTCCATCGGAATAAGTGCCATCGACCGGAATTTCCATCAAGGCTTGATCGTCTTCGGGCACCCAAAGACGGGCCCCCCAACGCTGCCGGTGCGCCTGAGCGTCACGGGTATGATGCTTGTTGGTGAGGTAGATGGCCACCGGAGCGCCCAAAGCCTCGATTTGGAGCACCTCTTCCGAACTCAGTGGAGGCGGATCCACCAAAAGGTTTCCCGAAGGCAGTTGCAAAAAAAGCCCATTGAAGTTGAGCCCCTTCTCTTGGTTGAACACACTCCAGGTATAAACACCTTCACTTATTTTTCTCACGTGGCAAGAACCTCCCTCTCGTTGAAACACCTAATCTTAGTTGACCAGTCAAAGACGGAAACGCTCGGCGATTAGATACGAACACTTTCGCCAAGCAAACCCATTTTATTTTCTCCTTCACGGAGAAATTTTTTTATGGGGACCGGCCACCACCGCCCTCATCAACAAACTTCACAAAATTTCAAAAAAAGTGATTTAAAATCCCTTCCCCAAGATGGAAGCAAACCTAGACTTTATGAACAATTTAAAGTAAATTCAATTGTTTAGAATTTTTACATCCCGGGTTAAGGCTTGGCACGCCCCTGGCATTAATTTCAGATGGCCTTTCGTTCGCGGTAGGCACCAAGGAGGATCGAAATCATGAGTTTTTCTGTCAATCAAAGCCATGGGGTTAGCAAGACCCTCGGGCTTCCCCAAGACCAAACCCCTCAAACAGCCACCAAGTCCTTGGGGGGCGCGGCAAAAAATCAAGAATTGGCCGCTTGGTACGAGGAGGCCTATCTCTATTACCAAAATGTCCAGCAAGGCATCGAAGAAATGCCCGAAGAAGCGGCCTGGCAAGAATTTCTCAACCAAATGCAATGGGCCTACGGCCAATTATCGGGTGGAGTCGCCTCGGGAACCTGGGGCAATGAGCTGGGCGGCACTTCAGGCACCGCAGGCAATAGTGGCTACAACGATCCTTTCGGTGGCGTTATAGGTCCCGACGGCACCCTGTTTTACGATGGCGGCAAGACCCATCTGGGCTACTTAGGCGACGGTCAAGTCCGTGACGTCTTCAGTGACCAGTTCATCTTAGACGTGGCCTCTAATGCGGTTGATGTCACCATCGAAAAGGTCTTGGATACCTCGGTAGAACCCCCCGAAGAAATCATTAAAATTACCGCCAAGCATCGTATTACCGGCGCCGAAGACACCTACCGCGTCCACGGCGACCTCAATGATATCGATATTAAAATCAATATGCCCGGCGGCAAAACCGATAACGTGCACGACGCTAACGGCCTTGCCACCATCGGCGAGTTCGTCGAAGGTGGGCTTTCCACCAACGGCGGCATTCCCGAATGGGGCGAATACAATGCCGACACTGATACTATGACCTACGATGGCGTCGCTGGAACCGTAGCCGGCTTCGAACCTCCTTTTGGCGGCGTTAGCCATCACGTGGCCTACACCGATTCTGAAATCCGAGTCATGAATAGCGACCAAGTGACCGTCGAACCCAAAGACGGGGGCTATCTGGTCACCATCACCGACAAAGACGGCAAGGTTACCACCATTCAGGTAGCCGCGGGTATGCAAGTGCAGCTCTGGGCCAATCCTAACAACGTTACCTTCAAAGAAGGTTCCGGTGGTGCTTATCTCCCCGGCGGCTCTGGCTCGCTCAACATCAAAACCGATGGCAATCCCGCTCGGGCCGATCTCGACACAACAGTGGCCGAAATTCCCGAAGGTTGGGAAAACTTCTTCCTCAACGGCTCGGGTACCGTAGAAGACGAAGGTGCCACCCAGTCCGATAGCGCCAAGGTTCAACAGTTTTTGGATAGCTTCACGGATCCTGCCGTTGCTCTTGAAGACATCCCAGCCAATCTCTTGGAAGAAATTCAATACGGCAGTCCTCCTCCTTCCCAAGAACTTCTGCAATTCATCGCACTTCACGACAATACGCTGAAGTACCGCGTACAAAACGGCGACTGGAAAGGCGTACGCGACCGCTTGGGCGAATTGCTCTGGGAAGGGCTCGGTCTCGATGTGCGCAAGCCCAGCTCGGGCGATATCGAGGATGGACTCTACGCCAATCCCGACCAAACCCTCATCATCGACGATGTGGCTTACGAGTTCGATAACCAATTGGGCCTAAGCGAGGTCGAAATCGAGGCTACAGAAGAAGCCGAGTCTCTGAGCGAAACCGAACAGGCTGCCTTAGACCAAAAACTCGAGGTGGCTAACCAATTGCGCGCCGAAACGGGCATGGCCATGAGCGCCGAAGATCTCGTCGCCTTGGCCGAGGAAATTGGCCTAGACCTGCGCTATCTTCCCTCCGTACCCAATCAGAAGGTGTGGGAGTTTCTCTGTAGGGCCGACGAAGAGCTTCAGGTTCGCTTCAACGAAATGTCCTCCTACTGGACCGATGAGTATCTAACCGGACAAAGCACCGAGCCCCTCCGCAATTATCTCGGTGCCATCCGCGATAGGTCCGTCGAGTTGTTGCAGGCCCTCTACCCTGAAAAATCCGTGGTAGGCGAAGGCACTGTCGACAACAAAAACTACAACGACTTCAGCTTCGGTGGAGTGAACTACAACCTATTCCCCGACTGGTCCAAGGGAGGGGAAGATCTCGATTGGAATAGCACTTCTCCTTGGGATGTTTTTAGCATGGAAGCCTATTGATTCTGCGCAACGCTCAAGAATCATAGCAAGACTTTCAACCCCTTCGTCATTCGAAGGGGTTTTTTTTTGACGGTCCTCGACACTCAAAAAACGTGAAACGGCTTGCGTCCAAACTCACGAGCAACACACCATAAAAAACACAAGTTAGACATTAAGTGAGATAGTGCAGAAACACAGTGGCCAAACCCAAAAAAGAGGCAAAGCCGGCCATGTCGGTACAGGTCGTAACGATAACCCCGCTAGCCAAGGCGGGATCGAGCTTGGCCCATTTTAAAAGCAAAGGAATGGCGGTTCCCGCCATGGCTGCAACAAACAAGTTACAAACCAAAGCCAACCCCAAGACCCCACCCAACACAGGATTACCAGCGTAAAGGTAGGCGATAAGTGCCAAGATAGCCCCTACCAATAGTCCATTCATGATCCCTGCGGTAATCTCCTTCACCAAAACCCGCTTCGCGTTGTTTAAGGTGAGATCTCCGAGAGCAATACCGCGGGTAATCACGGTCAGCGATTGGATTCCCGCATTGCCGCCCATCCCCGCGACCACGGGCATGAACACCGCTAAAATGACGGCCTTTTCGATGGTGCCTTGAAAGAAATAAACTACCCCCGCCGCCGCCAGGGCCGTCAAGGTATTGAGTAAGAGCCAAGGAAACCGCAATCGCACCGACCGCCAAGGAGAATCGTCGACATGCTCTTCCACATCAACGCCCGCTAAACGGTAGATATCCTCGCTGGCTTCTTCTTCGATAACGTCCACGATATCGTCAACGAGGATTCTGCCCAACAAGACCCCATGGCGATCAACAACGGGCAGAGACAAAATATCGTACTTGCGAAAAATTTCGGCGACCTCCTCTTGGTCTCGATCCGCACCCACGGAAAAAAAATGCGTTTCCATCACTTCAGAAATTTTTCGTTCGGGCTCTTCGAGAATCAACATTTGAATGGGCAAGACGCCTTTTAAAACACCACGACCGTCCACGACGTAAACGTTATGAATGTCGTGTACCTTCTTGGAACTATTCCTCACTTGTTGGATGGCTTGTCCCAAAGTGGTATCTAAAGTGGCCGCAACTAATTCGGTCTGCATCAAACCGCCGGCCGTGTCCTCGCCATAACTCAAAAGCTGACGAACCTCGGCTGATTCTTCTGGAGGCATGGCCTCCAAAATTTCTTCGGCTTCCTCTGCCGGGAGGTCGTCGAGAATATCGGTCACATCATCCGTATTCATCTCGTCGATGATGCCGGGCAACTTGTCATCGGGAATGGCCTCGACCACGTCGGCCTGATGATGCTCCTCCACGAGAGCCAAAACCTCGGCGGCTAGCTCCGTGCTGAGCAAACCCATCAAGCGAGTCTGGCTCTGCTCGTCGACTTCTTCGACAATATCGGCAATATCGGCAGGGTGTAACTCCTCCACCAGTTGACGCACTTCCTCATCGCTCGACTGATGGAGAAACTCTTCGAACTCGGAGAGGTCTTTTTCAATGAGTTGAAGAAAAAAGGAACGTGGAATCACCATAGGAACCCCTCAAAACCTCAAGCAGGGGGATGTCCTACTTTTTTTTCGTCTCGGAAGCGGTTTTTGCCGGCTTTGCTTCACCCTCTCCCGAAGGAACCTTCTTTTCTAAGCGAGCGGCGATGCTATAGGCATGCCCCGTCAGCCCTTCCATCGTCGCCAAGGTCTGGATGGTGGGGCCGAACTTTTCGACGGCCTGGGGCGTAAAGCGCACAATAGAGCTGATCTTCAAAAAGTCAAAAACCGACAGCGGGGACCCAAAACGGGCTGTACCTGCGGTAGGCAAAACGTGGGAAGGTCCTGCCAAATAATCACCACAGGCCTCGGGGGTGTAATTGCCCATAAAAATGGCCCCGGCATTTTTTACCAAAGGCAACGCTTTATCTGGATCGGTGAGGGCCAATTGCAAGTGCTCCGGAGCCACCTCGTTGGTTAACTCCATGCCCTCTTCAAGATTCTTCGCGACAATAATGAAGGAATGACTCTTAATCGAGGCTTCGGCAATCTTGCGCCGTTCTAAGTTACGCAACTGTCGTCGAATTTCACCCTCAACTCGATGGGCGTAATTGGAATTGAAAGTCACCAACACCGACAGGGCATTTTCATCGTGCTCTGCTTGGGAAAGCATATCGGCCGCGACCCATGCGGGTGGCGCGTCCATATCAGCCACAATCAAAACCTCGCTGGGACCGGCAATCATATCGACATCGACCAAACCAAAGACGACCCGTTTCGCCTGGGCTACATAAACGTTACCTGGCCCCACAATTTTATCGACCTGTTTTATCTGACCCGTGCCGTAGGCCATGGCCCCGATGGCTTGAGCCCCACCCATTTTATAAACCTGATGGACCCCGGCCATGTCGGCCGCGACCAAAACTCCGGGGTGACACTCTCCGTCGACAAAAGGAGTGGCCATAATAATTTCTTCGACACCAGCCACCCTGGCGGGAATCGCATTCATTAAAACCGTGGAAGGATAGGTAGCCTTGCCACCGGGCACGTAAACCCCAACCCTCCGCAAAGGAGACACCCGCTGCCCCACCAACACACCATCGTGGTTGATCTCGTAGTCTTTGTAAGTTTGCTTTTTGTGGTAGTCTTCGATGCGCTTCGCCGCAAAACTTAAGGCATCGAGCTGTTCCTTGCTCAAGGACTTATAGGCCTTTTTGATCTCGGCCTTATTAACGAGCATTTTTGCGGGTTCGACGTTTACCCGATCGTACTTTAAGGTGTACTTTTGAACCGCCTTATCCCCCCGCAAACGGACCTCGTCCAAAATGGCGTCGACCTCGCGTTGGACCTCTTTTTTCAATTGGTCACCGCGCTTGAGGATTTTTTCGAATTCGTAACGAAAGTTTCGATCTGAGGAACGTAAGGTCTTCATAAAAAAAGCCTAGTACTTTACCTTGACTCGCTTCACCCTTGCACCCAATTTTCTCAATTTTCTCTCAATTTTTTCGTAACCCCGGTCGATATGGTAGACCCGGGTAATCTCCGTGATACCCTCTGCCGCCAAACCCGCCAACACTAAAGAAGCACTAGCCCGCAAATCGGTGGCCATAATGGGAGCCCCGGAAAGGGCCTTCACCCCCCGAACCACCGCCGAGTTTCCATCCAGCTTGATATCAGCCCCCATGCGGATCAGCTCTCCCACATGCATAAAACGATTTTCAAAAATATTTTCGCGAATCACCGAACTTCCGTCGGCCACCGCGAGAATGGCCATGAACTGGGCCTGCAAATCGGTAGCAAAGCCCGGATAGGGGGCCGTTGAAATATCAACCGGCTTGATACGTCGCGGGGCAGTTATTTGAACGGCGTTTTCAGAGACCTCCACCTTAGCACCGGTTTCGCGGATCTTCACCAATAGGGCATCGACATGTTCGGCGTTCATCCCTTCGACACAAACCTGACTTCCAGGCAAGCATCCCGCCAACAAAAAGGTACCTGCCTCGATACGATCGGGCATTACCCGGTACTTGCCCCCCTGCAAGGCTTCCACCCCTTCAATGTTAATCGTGGAAGTGCCCGCCCCCGTGACTTTGGCCCCCAAACCATTGAGCATCTGGGCCAAATCCACTACTTCAGGCTCGCGAGCCGAGTTTTCCAACACTGTGGTCCCTTCCGCCAAAGTCGCCGCCATCATTAAATTTTCGGTGCCCGTCACCGTGACCGTATCGAAGTAGTAGGTCACTCCCTTTAATCTTTTTGCCTCAGCTTCAACATAGCCATGCTCGACTTTGATTTTCGCGCCCATGGCCTCCAAACCCTTCAGATGGAGATCAATGGGCCGGGCACCGATGGCACATCCTCCCGGAAGGCTGACCTTAGCCTTACCCCGCTTGGCTAAGAGCGGCCCCAATACCAAAACGGAAGCCCGCATCGTTTTGACTAATTCGTAAGGCGCAACGTAACCGCGATAACTGTTAGCGTGAACGAGAATGCGCCCGTCACGACGTACAATACCGAGCCCCAAACTCTCCAACAATGCGGTCATGGTCGTAATGTCGGCTAGTTTTGGCAAATTGGTGATTTCGGTTTTACCCTCGGTGAGCAAAGTAGACGCCATAATGGGCAAGGCGGCATTCTTCGCGCCGGAAATTTTGATTTTTCCCCGCAGGGGCCTCGCTCCTTGAATGACGATCTTATCCATAATGCGGGGGCTTTTCTAAAGGGAAGCGGAAGAAAATGCAAGGTGACCCTTGATAAAAAAAACCCCCGCTCCAAAAGGAGCGGGGGCTAAGCAGTTCGCACCCAATTTTTCTGGCTACTCCGCCATGGGAGGCCGACCCTTTTGCCCCCAGGTTCCTCGTATGCCCACAGAAAAAGCATTAGCGCTCGTTCCCACGAAAGACCCAGTGCCCACCGGTGAACCCGAACCATCGTCGGTGACGGTATTCTGAAATTCACGAATATAAGCCGCGTCGAATCCGACATGCTCTCCCAACATCATGCCAAAGCCGGCGGTAAAGTGTTGTTCGATGACCGTAGGAATTAGGATATTACGAAAGACTCCAGAAGCCGTGATGGGCGAACGTCCGTAGTTGTAGCCGAGCCGCAAGGCAATGGGAAAACCAAAGCTAGGATCGAAATCGTATTGAAAGCCACCGGCAAATACGTATTGATCCCGCCACTCCACGCCACCCGCGGCAATGCTTCTGCCTAAAATTCCCGTTCCCGACCAGTCAAGCCAACGAAAATCTGTCGCGAACATCCCGCCTTCAAAAGGCATGACCGTGATGCCAAAATGCACCTGTTGGGGTTGGTCCAAACCCGTATCCCCCAAAAGGTCGGTATAACGATCAAATTTTTGGAAACGAGACCGAGTCACGTACATGGCTCCCAGCTGCACCATCGAATGGGGAACATAAATTACACCAATACGCCCCCCGATACCCAAAGCCGAATCAAACCGGGAACGCCCCGTCGTTTCAGGAAAACCAGGTTGCAGAACCGCGCTATCGCTATGTAAAAATGCGTAGTTGATGTCGACTCCCACCCCAACCGAGAGATTATCCAAGACCCGAAACGAGGCCCCAGGGATAATCCGTAAATTGGCATAACGAGCAGAAGTATCGTAGAGATTGTTGGTTAAAGAGGTTGGAAATCGAGAAACGGGAAATTCAACCTGAAATCCCGAGGAAAAAAACGCGCCAACCCCCAAACTCAGGCGATTATTTTTTAAGGTGCTAAACACCAAAGAACCGGATGGCACAAACGAAGCATCGTCGGTGCTCTTCACATTGACCGCGTCGGGATTTCCAGCCGGTGCCAAAGAAGTACCCATGTAGCTATCGGGAAAGGCCACCGTGAAACTGAGGTCGGCCTGATTGCCCACATCGTTCATCCCCGCCGGATTGATATACAAGGCATTAGAATCGAGCGGTTTAGCCACACCCGCCCCCCCCATCGAAAGATGAATGGGCCCCACCCCAAAAACCTGCAAACCATTGGTGGCATGGGCCGAAGACG
>DALYDW010000051.1:0-12942 GCA_031972915.1 bacterium | reverse complement strand
AAGCCTCGAACCACCGTGGGATGGAAAGGCCTGGTCAACGACCCCCACATGGACGACTCCTTCCATATCGAAGAAGGCCTCAAGCTGAGTCGAAGCCTGCTTCTGCAATTAACAGATCTGGGCTTGCCCTTGGCGACCGAGGCCCTCGACCCGATCGTCCCTCAATATCTCTCCGAATTGATTTCGTGGTCGGCCATTGGAGCCCGCACCACCGAATCCCAAACCCACCGCGAACTCGCCAGCGGACTTTCTATGCCAGTGGGATTTAAAAACGGAACTGACGGAAATATTCAGGTGGCCATCAACGCCATGAAATCGAGCCTCAGCCCCCATAGTTTTCTTGGAGTCAATTCGGATGGGAAAATTTCTGTCTACAAAACTCGAGGCAACCCCTACAGCCATATCGTGCTGCGGGGAGGAGCCAAGCCCAATTACGACGCCTCCAGCGTGGCCCAATGCCAGGCTGAGCTGCGCCAGGCCGGCTTGCGAGATAAGATCATGGTGGATTGTTCCCACGGCAATTCCAACAAAGACCACCGCAACCAAACCAAGGTCTTCGAGGCCGTAATTGAACAAGTGGCCCAAGGCAACCAGGGCATCGTCGGCATGATGGTGGAAAGCAACCTCTACGAAGGCAACCAAGCTATTCCCCAAGACTTGAATCAACTCAAATACGGGGTTTCAGTCACCGACAAATGCATCGATTGGTCGAGTACCGAAGCCATGGTCCTGGCCGCCTACCAACGCCTCGCCGGGGCTTAACCCTTAAGGTCAAGCGTCCCCATCGGTAAGCCTCACCCAGGAAGGATTCATCGTTGTCCGCTGCACCTACTGAGAAAAAAAGAAAAAAAATCCGCATCGACCTTCTGCTGTTAGAACAAGGCCTAGCGCCAAGCCGCGAGCGCGCCCAAGCTTGGATCATGGCGGGACAAGTGATTGCCAACGAACGCCGGGTGCTAAAAGCCTCTGAGTGTTTCGATCCCGACGCCACACAAATTCGCCTTACAGGAAAAGACCATCCTTACGTGGGTCGTGGCGGGGTCAAACTTCAGGGAGCCTTGGCCAGCTTTGGATTGGACCCAAGAGAAGCCACCTGCTTGGATGTGGGGGCCTCTACGGGAGGCTTTACAGATTGCCTTCTGCAACGGGGGGCCCGCAAGGTTTACACCCTAGATTGCGGAACCCATCAACTCGATTTTCGCTTACGACAAGATCCTCGGGTGATCGCCCGAGAAAACTTTAATGTGCGCCAGTTAAGGTCAGAGGACCTTCCAGAAAAAATCGACTGGATCGTTATCGACGTATCTTTCATTTCTCTCACGAAGGTTTTACCCCCCCTGCTCCAGGCCATTCCCGGTCCTTGGCAACTGCTCATGCTGGTCAAGCCCCAATTTGAAGCGGGATCCGAGTTCATCGAAAAAGGGGGAATCGTCCGCGACCCCAAAATCCAGCAACGCGTTGTAAAAGAAATAAGCGAATTTAGCGAAAGTCTTGGCTTAAAAATTCGTGGGCAAGCCCCCTGCGTGATTACAGGAGAAAAGGGCAACCAAGAATTCTTTCTCTGGGCCACACAAGGGGTTGAAAACCCGGGGCCAGAAATGAGAGAAAGTCCCAAGGAAAGTGACGCTTCTTTTTAAGCTGGGCAAAGAAGCGCAATTGGCAAGAGCCCTCCAGCCGAGATAGGATCCAAACTGTGAGACAATTGGGAAAAAATCTTTTTACAAGTCTCGGTCTAGTGGCGCTGTGCGGTGCTTGCAGTCTTCATTCCCAGCAGTCCCGCCCCCCCCAGACCCCTACGGCTGAGGAGTCCCGCCTATTCAGTGCCTCCGAAATCCAACCCCAGGGCAATGCGGTGCTCCACTACATCGATTCACGCTTACACAAATTACGCAGCCAAGATGCCGAGGCCCTCACGTCTCTCGCCGAAGCAGTAGAAGCCGATCCGCAGTCTTCTTACCTGCATATGGAATTGGCCCGCCATTTGGCCGAAGGTCAGCAATTCAACCAAGCCGATTTAGAAGTAGAGAAAGCCGTCTCCATCGATCCGCAAAACCCAGAAGCCCACTTGCTCAAAGGCAAGCTCTACTCCGTACGCAAACAAAGTCTGGAGGCCTTAGCAGAATACGAAAACTGCATTCGTCTCCAACCCGATTTCGAAGAGTGTTATACCATGGCGGCCCGCGAATACGTTCTTCAAGAAAACTCACCGGGAGCCATCGCCGTATTGCAACGACTTCTCACTCGGGATCCCAGTTCCATTCAAGGCCTGTTCTACCTAGCCACGTTGTACGCCGAAAAACCTGAAACTGAAGCCAAGTCGATTCCGTATTTCGAAAAACTGCTCGACGAAGACCCCGATCACTTTAACAGCCTAATGGCCTTGGCTCGTATCGCCATGGATCAAAAAAAATACGACGAGGCTCTGCAATATTTTTTACGAATGGAAGAACTGGCGCCTCAAGATGTTTCCACCAAATTACGCATCGGCTTGCTTTACTACGAACAAGAGAATTACCCCGAAGCCATTCGCCGTTTCTCAAAAATAATGGAAATGAATCCCGACAACGATCGAGTGGCTTATTACCTGGGTATTTTAGAGGCCCAAAATAAAAATTATCCCGAGTCTATTCGTTTATTCAAAAAGGTTCCCACCGACTCCAGCCTGTATAAAGACGCCGTTGTCCGTCTCGCCTTGGTCTACCAGGAGACTCAAAACATCGCGGAGGCTGTGAGTACAACCCAAGAGGCCCTTAAAAAACGAAAGGACATTCCTGAGCTATTCGAACTTTTGGGGACGCTCTACGCCAAGCAAGAACTCTACAACAAGGCTTTGATCACCTACGACAAAGGCTTAAAGAGTTTTCCTAGAAACGAAAAACTGCTCTTTGCCAAAGGTGTGCTCCTCGACCAAATGGGACGATTCGAAGACAGCATGGTGCTCATGGAGGAGATTCTCACCATCAATTCCGAAAACGCCTTGGCACTAAACTACGTGGGCTATAGCTATGTCGACCGTGGGTTAAAACTACAAGAAGCCCTGACCATGCTGCAAAAGGCCAATCAGTTAAAACCCGATGACGGTTATATTTTAGATTCTTTGGGTTGGGCCTACTTTAAGTTGGGCCAAGTTCAGCAAGCCCGCGATTTGGTAGAACGGGCTAACCAACTTAATCCCAACGAACCTGCCATTTTAGAGCATCTGGGCGATATTTATTTTCAGCTGGGGCAAGTTGATCGAGCAAAAACTTATTTTCAACAAGCCTTGGGAACCACCATTCAGACACCTAATTTGGCCAACAAAGAACTCGAAGATCAAAAACGCCTCCGCACCAAATTGAGTAACCTCAACTTACCCGATGCTCCCGAGCTTTAAACCTTCCACTTGCTCTTTTCATAAGTTTTCCGTCATGCATGTTTTAAAAAATCTTCTTCGCCGTTTTTACGGCTCACCCTTGTTTCGCAACTCCCAGTCGCTGCTTTTTTTTCGGTTGATGATCTTGATGCTTCTCGTGGTGGGCACCGCCTGCGGGGTAAAAAATCAAAAAAACCAAACCGTATCAGCTCTCAACCCAGAACTCTGGTCTAAAATACAAACCTGGCAGCGACAGCAACAAGAACTGCAGGGTCTTAAAGGCTTCTCTCAGGTGGAGATTCAGGCTCGAGGAAAAAAGCGCTTTTTCGATGCGGCGGTCTTGGCCAGTGTTCCCGATCGCCTCAAGCTCGTCTTCCTCGACAAAATAGGAGAATCCCAATTTATTTGGGTTGCCGACGGCCAACAGGTGTCGTGGCTCAATCCCCAAGATCCGGCAAGCCTCGAGCAGATTCCCCAAGGAAGCAACGACCTCCAAAAATCTCTGAGCATTCCCCTCAACGTTGGCGAATTTCTGCGCTTGCTCGTGCCACAACTTCCTCTAGAAACCCAAGAACGTCCCGAGCAAATCATCCTCACTCAAGGGGAAATTTTTGTTCAATGGCGGCGAGTCCAGGCCTGGTTTACGGCGAGTCCTTTGCCACAAAGCCCTTTACAGTTACGCCGCCTCGCCCTCTACCGAAAAGACGATTGCCGAAAATTGCGCTACGAGGTCGACTACGAAGCATGGACCTCAACGCCTCAAGGCGAACTGGCCCGGCAACTTCGTTTTTCGTTTGCAAAGCCCAAGATAAAAATCGCAGTACAATTTCGCCGGCTTCAATCTTTTACCGTTCTTCCTCAATTCGATTTCTCCCTGGATATTTCTCCATCAACATCACCTTAAGCGCCATGACTCAGGCATTGACATTTCAATCGTTTACGGAGACTGTGGCCTTTATTTTTTTCCACCCCATTACTTAAATGCGGCGTTTTCGAGGGTCCGGGGATAAAAAGGGAAAACATGGGCCGATGGTTGAAAATTTTCGTCTTATTGTTGAGCTTGAGTGGCGTAGCTTGTGAGGTCACCGACCCCAAAGATCCCAACACACTGCTCTATCATCTCAATAGCGAACCCGATACTCTTAACCTATTGACCGCTACCGACGCCTACGCGGGTCGCATCAATGATTTTCTGTTCGATAGTTTGATCAAACGAAACAACAAAACCCTCGAATTCGAACCCAAGGTAGCTCGCTCTTGGGAAATCAGCGAAGACCAACAGACCTACACGTTTCATCTACGCCAAGATGTTCGCTGGCACGACGGCAAACCCCTCACCGCCGACGATGTAATTTTCACCTTCGAACGCATCATGGACGAAAAAGTCGATGCCCCCCACCTTAGAGTGTACTACAAAGATATTGCCAAAGTAGAAAAGCTCGATGACTTCACCGTGCGCTTTACCTACGCTGTCCCCTATTTCAAGGCGCTAGAATTTGTCGGAGGAATTCCCATTCTCCCGAAGCACATTTTTTCCGATGGAAAAAATTTCAACAGCCATTCAGCTAACCGAGCCCCGGTGGGCAACGGCCCCTACCGCTTTGTCGAATGGAAAACGGGAAAACACATTCTACTCGAGCGAAATCAAAATTATTGGGACCAGGCCCATGTGCCCGCCCTGAAAAAAATTCTTTTTAAGATCGTTCCCGACGACACGGTCACACTGCAAACTCTCAAAAAAGGTGAACTCGATCTGGCCTCCTTGCGCCCCATCCAATGGGTGCGACAAACCGATTCGGAAAAATTTCAAAAAAACTTCGTTAAACATCAGTACTACACCCCCAGTTACCGTTACATCGCCTGGAATTTACGCAACCCCTTGTTTCAAGACAAACGCGTGCGCAAAGCCCTAGCCCATCTCATCAATCGACAGGCCGTCGTCGACAAATTAGAGTTTGGCTTAGGGAAGATCACCACAGGCCCCTTTTGGGTCTTTGGCTACGAATACAATCACAAACTCCCCCCCCTCGCTTTCGACCCCAACGAGGCCAAACGCCTGCTGGAGGAAGCCGGTTGGGTCGATGAAGACCACGATGGAATCCGAGAAAAAGACGGCAAGAAATTCAAATTTGAATTACTAATTCCCGCAGGAGCCGATTTTTATGTAAGGCTGGCCTCCATACTCAAAAAAGATTTCGCAGAGGCGGGGATAGAACTCGACATTCGCACCATGGCCTGGGCTACTTTTGTGCAACAAATTAACAATCGAAAATTCGACGCCGTAAGTTTGGCCTGGGCCTTCGGTTTCGACGAAGACCCTTATCAAGTCTGGCATTCCTCCCAAAGCGATCAAGGCTCTAATTTTGTCGGTTTTAAAAATGCTGAGGCCGATCAGATCATGACCCAGGCGCGACAAACCTTCGACAAACAGGAACGGGCCCGTCTCTACCACCGGCTTCACGAGATCCTCTACGAAGAACAACCCTATGCCTTTCTCTACACGGGGCCGGCCCTGGTGGCCCGCAACCGGCGTTTTACCGATGTCGAGGTTTATAAAGGGGGGCTGGATATTCTCGAATGGAAGGTATCAAAGGACTGATGGCTACTTATATTCTTAAACGACTGCTCGCCATGGCCTTCACTCTCTTGGGAATCACCTGGATCACGTTTTTTTTGATCCGCCTGGCCCCAGGCAACCCTGTTTCGCAAAAGCTGCTCGGAGCCCAGGGCCTCAAG
Source organism: bacterium (assembly GCA_031972915.1). Classification (GTDB taxonomy): domain Bacteria; phylum UBA10199; class UBA10199; order DSSB01; family DSSB01; genus DALYDW01. Next base: position 6,854 of record DALYDW010000051.1, on the reverse strand, counting down.
GCCGAAGCCCTGTCGGGAAAGGTCATGAACGAAACCATGAAGCTCTACGGCCTTAAGGTAGATCTTCCACCGGCTTACGAAAACTTCATTCACCGAGTTACACTAAAACTGCACGGCAGCGATCCTCAGGACAAACCCTGGATGAGTCGCAAAGTTTTAGAATTCATCGGTCAAAACAGCATTCAGTATAAAATTTGGATCAGCGAGCTGCTTCGATTCAATTTTGGAGAATCCCTCAAAGATCATCGACCCGTCCTAGCAAAAATCTCCGAGGCACTACCGATTACCTTAACCCTCAATCTGCTCGAATTACTCATCGTTTATTTTGTCTCGATTCCCCTGGGAGTGTTTTCGGCGGTTCACCGTGATTCCTTCGCCGACAAAGCACTCATGCTCGTCCTGTTTGTTTTATACTCTTTGCCAAGTTTTTGGGTGGCCATTCTGCTTTTGATGTATTTTTCTGGAGGGGATTACCTCAATTGGTTTCCTCTCGGAGGACTGCTCTCCGACGGAGCCGAGCAATGGAGCTTCCCACAAAAAGCCCTTAATTTCGCCTGGCATTTGGTCTTGCCCGTGACCGCCATGGTTTACGGCTCCTTCGCCTACCTCACTCGTTTTTCCCGCTCCACCATGTTGGAAGTACTTCAGCAAGATTACGTGCGCACGGCCCGCGCCAAGGGCGTATCACAACGGGGCACTTTGTGGCGACACGCTTTTCGCAATACACTCATCCCCATCGTCACCCTTTTGGGCACCCTATTGCCAGCCCTCTTAGGAGGGTCGGTGATCATCGAACAGATTTTCAATATTCCTGGCATGGGTCGATTGGCCTTTGAATCGGCTCTCGCTTACGATTATCCAACGGTCATGGCCATCAGCACCATCACGGCCCTGCTGACTTTAGTTAGCCTATTGTTAAGCGACTTGGCCTATACCCTCGTCGATCCCAGAATCAGTTTTTCAGGGAGGCAGGGAACTTAAACTTCCCTCGATCACGGCATGGCGGTAACAACAATTCCATCCTCGCCCCAAAATGAAAAACTCCCCTCCACTTCCTATTGGGCCGGGGTCAGACGCCAGTTTAACCGGAGCATTCTCAATAGGCTGGGACTCATCTTAATTTTGACGACGGTGGCCATCGCCCTACTGGCACCTTTTTTGGCCAACGGAACTCCCTTATACCTCAAATACGAGGGAAAGATTTATTTTCCCATCCTGGAAAAAATTTGGCCCTTTCAGGGTTTGAATCTCTATCCCGAACTTCGAGACCTCAACTACGATGTTCTCGAAAAATCGGGAGCCTCGGTACGTTATGCCCCAGTTCCCTATTCTCCCGACGACTACGACCTAGACGCCATTTTGCTGGCTCCCAACCCCTATCATTGGCTCGGAACCGACGAACAAGGGCGAGATGTCCTCAGTCGCATGATTCACGGCAGTCGAGTTTCGCTCTCGGTGGGGCTGGTGGCCGTTTCCATTTACACACTAATCGGAATTTTTTTAGGTGCGTGGGCGGGTTATTTTGGGGGTGGCTGGGATTGGTCGCTCTCCCGCATCACAGAAATCTTTCTTTGCTTCCCCACTTTCTATTTGATTCTCACCGCCCTAGCCGTCAAAGGCCCCTCTCTCTACAACATCATGATCATCATTGGACTTACCGGATGGACCGGCATTGCCCGACTGGTACGCGGCGAATTTCTTAAATTACGTGACCAAGATTTTGTCTCCGCTTGCCGAGTGGGAGGCATGGGAACTTGGAGAATCTTATTTAGACACCTGCTCCCTAACGCCATGGCCCCTGTTTTGGTTACAGCTTCTTTCGGGGTGGCGGGGGCCATTCTTATCGAGTCATCTCTATCGTTTTTAGGTTTCGGAGTCCAACCTCCCACCCCGAGCTGGGGAGACTTGCTCAATCAATCCCGAGCCTTTATGGATTTTGCTTGGTGGTTGACGGTTTTCCCGGGAGCCGCAATTTTTGTTACGATTACCGCGTTTAATCTAGTAGGAGAAGGCTTGAGAGACGCCTTGGATCCTAAACTCCGCTCAGGCTGAGGTCGCTGACTATGAGTCTAATCCTAAAGGTCAAAGATTTAAGAGTTACTTTCCCCGTGGGCCAACAAGAAGTGGCCGCCGTCGACGGCGTCAGCTTTTCTCTGCGTCAAGGCAAGGTTTTGGGCCTGGTAGGCGAATCAGGCTGCGGAAAAACCCTTTCGGCCCTGAGTTTATTGCGTTTGATCGACCGCCCTGGAAAAATCACCGGAGGAGCAGCGCTCTATTACGGCAACGTTCCCGAGTTATCTTCCTCAATCTCCTCACCAAGCAACGTCCATCCCAAACCCAAGGACAGCGATTTTCCGGGGTCCGAGTCCACACCAACAATAGATCTCACGGCCTCGGTTTTCGGTTGGCAAGAAAAAGAACCCGAGGGTGGAATTGACCTTTTCAAACTCAATGAGAACGAAATGCGAAAGATTCGTGGCCATAAAATTGCCATGATCTTCCAAGAGCCCATGACCTCACTCAATCCCGTCTTTACGGTGGGATCTCAAATCATGGAAGCCATCCTTTTGCACCAAAAGGTAAGCCAGTCGCAGGCCAAAGAAATCGCCATCGAGATGTTGCGCAAGGTTCGTATTCCCGATCCCGAAAAAAGAATTCGCGATTACCCCCATCAAATGAGCGGTGGAATGCGCCAAAGAGTTATGATCGCCATGGCATTGTCGTGCCAACCCGATATTCTTATCGCCGATGAGCCCACCACGGCCTTAGACGTCACGATTCAAGCGCAAATTCTTGAACTGATCCACGAACTCATTGAGGACATGCATATGTCCGTGCTCTTGATTACCCACGATTTGGGCGTCGTCGCCCAAATTTGCGACGATGTCATGGTGATGTACGCAGGTAAAGTCATCGAAAGAGCCCCGGTTAAACGGCTCTTCACCATGCCTAAACACCCGTATACGGTGGGTCTTTTAGAGAGCATTCCCAAACTTTTTTCGAATAACGAAGCCCGCCTCACCACTATTGGGGGAACCGTGCCACCGCTGGGATCGTGGCCACAGGGCTGTCGATTTTCCGACCGCTGTCCATTGGTGGTTCCCGGTTGTCGAGTAAAACTTCCTTTTTTTCGTTATTTTGGAGAAAAACAAGAAGCCCGTTGTTTAAACACCTGATCGTTTTTAGATAAAAAAGATTTTTAGCTCTGAGAAAGAAACGTCTCATGCTGTTAGAAGCCCAAGACATCGTAAAACACTTTCCCCTCTCTTCGGGTTTTTTAGGCCGTGGCCGAGGAAAAATTCATGCAGTAAACGGAATCTCTTTACAAATTCCAAGCGGGCAAACCTTAGGGCTCGTGGGCGAATCGGGTTGCGGAAAAACCACGCTCGCTAGAATTTTAATGAGACTCCTTTCTCCCACTTCGGGCACGGTTCGCCTCGAAGGCGAAGACATCACCCGACTTAGCGAAAAAAAACTCCGTCCCTTGCGCACAAAATTTCAGATGGTCTTCCAAGACCCCTATTCCTCACTTAATCCCCGCATGACGGTAGGGCAAATTTTGATGGAACCTTTGACGGTTCACGGCATCGGAGAAAAATCCAACCGCCGACATCAGGCCTTGGAAATTCTCGAAAAAGTCGGGCTCAATCCCGCCGATTTTAAAAAATATCCCCATGAATTCTCCGGAGGGCAACGCCAACGGGTCGGCATCGCTCGCTCCCTGATGCTCTACCCCAAGCTTATCGTAGCCGACGAACCTGTCAGCGCTCTCGACGTCAGCATCCAGGCCCAGATCATCAATTTGCTCACCGATCTGCAACGCGAGATGCAATTGACCTACCTGTTTATCGCCCACGACCTTAAAGTGGTACGTCATATTTCCGATCGCATCGCCATCATGTATCTAGGACACAAGGTAGAAGAACTGCCGGCTCAACAACTAGAAACCGCCCGGCATCCTTACACACACGCCCTGCTCTCCGCCGTTCCCGTTCCCGACCCCACGATCCGCCGAGAAAAAATTCTGCTCTCTGGAGACGTCCCCTCACCGCTCAATCCTCCGAGCGGCTGTAGTTTTCGCACTCGTTGCCCCTATGCGGCCCCCTTGTGTGCCGAACAGATTCCCTCTCTCCAAAATCGAACAGCAGAGCATCAAATCGCCTGCCATTTTCACGAAAAGATCCCCGGATTTTCCGACCTTGAAAAAAATAGCGAAAGGCCTTAGGTGGCCCCTGCACCGAGGACGGGTCCCTAAAAAATCCTGTCCACAACGTCGCTTTTTCGAAGACTTTAAAGATTAATAAAACTCGAAGAGCGGACTTCCCGTATGGAGAAACTTATGAAAAAACCCGTTATTTCCCTGTTGATCCCCCTTGTAACCGTGGGCTTGCTCACCAGCTGTTTTTCGGCCCGGGAAAGCGGAAGCGCCAAGGCTGAGTCCTCCAAACGGATGGAGTTTTTTAAAGAAGGTTTAACCATCGACGCCAACTACGATCCACGTCTCGATAATTTGATTCCCGGTTATAAAATGCTCACGGTGGCTGTCACCAATCAAGGCACCGACGTATTACGACTCAATCCATTGAAAGATCGCTGGGAGTTGACCGACGCCTACGGCAAAACTCGAAAGGCCATTGTCAGCTTAAGAATCAAAGACCCCGGCCTCTTCACCCGACTTCCCTCTAAAGTGCAAACGCTCATCGATTATCCCGTTGGCATCTCCGTGGGTTACTCCGAAACCATCGATCTCTTTTTTGACAAAGATGTCGACCTGCGTTCTTTTCGCTCTGTGAGTTTTTATAACGCCGATCGAAAGCACACCTACGATGCCCTGAATAATCTAGAAAGCTCAAGCCATGTGCCTGCCGATGGTACAAGCTCGGGCGAAAGTGATCCACGCTTTGCACCAACGCCGAAGGGACAGCCCTAAAATCGTCTTCGTTTTTTTATTTTTTTTAAAGAGCGTCGAGAGACGTTTTGTTTTCTTCGCTTCGATCTTTAAAGGGATATTCATCTCAATTTGATTTTGATCAAGCGCTCTGCAGTTTTTCGTGCAATCGATTACTAAAATCCTGATGCTATCAGGTAAAAAGATTATGGCAAAAAATCCGCCGCTCAAGAAAATTTCAAAAGTGTTTTTTTAAAAAATAAAGCAGCTTGACAGTCTCCTAGGTGAGCCCCTACCCTTTCTCCCTGGTTCCAAACTATAAACTAAAAAATAAATAACAAGAATCGATCCTAGCGTTTCACTTAAGGAGGTTCCTCATGAAACTTGCGCGTGCGATTCTAGGCACGAGTGCGTGCCTATTAACCCTAACCGGATCTTTTGGGCTTACCCCCTCCCTTGCCAAAGCGGACTTTGCCTCTCTGGATCAGCCAGGACCAGCATTGGAAATTCCCGAAGCCCAACTGGATGCGGCGCTGAACTGTCCCGAAGATTTAGAATCGGCAACGAAATCACCAGTTTTACTCATTCCAGGCACTCGATTGTCGGCCGAAGCCAATTACGGTTGGAATTGGAAACAGGCTCTTGAGCCTTCTGGAATCCCAGTTTGCACCGTTGAGTTAGGTGAAAACCGCGGCATGAATGATGTCCAAGAAACCTCGGAGTATGTCGTTCATGCAATTCGAAAAATCCATCAACGTCCCTGCCGCAAAGTGCGAATTGTCGGATTTAGTCAGGGCGGAATCGTGCCTCGCTGGGCACTTCGTTTTTGGCCTGACATCCGTCATAAAGTTTCTAAACTCGTCACTTTAGCCGGTGTGCACAATGGTACCACCGCCACCATTCCCTTCTGTGCCGGAGGTTGCGCTCCTTCGCTGCAACAACAACAACCAGGCACCGATTTTACCGAAGCTCTTAATTCAGAAACAACAACCTATCCTGGCATTAAGATAGCTAGTCTCTACAGTGAGCTGGATGAGCTAGCTACCCCCAACGCCAACGGAGAGGCCTCAACCTTAGAGGGTGCGACCAACATCGCTCTTCAAGACATCTGTTCTCAAAACGCCGCCGACCATTTGACGACAGGCACAACGGATCCCGTGGCTTACGCGCTAGGTTACGATGCACTGACTCATGGCAATATCAATACCAATCGCTTACCCAATAATATCTGCTCGCAATTTTTATTGCCTGGAGTGGATCCAACCACCGTACCTAACTACATCGCGGTCATTTTCGGAGAAGTTTTGGATTCGTTAATCAACGAACCCAAAGTCAACGAAGAGCCTGCCTTGCGCTGCTATGTTACGGGCACTTGTGGTGCGGAACAAGAATGGTACGACGAAAACGCCGAAGAAACCTCTTGTGAGGCAGAAAGTTAATCTAAAGAAAATATGCTAGTCGAGCTCTGAGACACTGAGTACTCTCACTCCAGTCTCGATGAAGAAAAATTGCAGAAAGGTCACCCTGAAAACGGGGTGGCCTTTTTTTACGCACCCCTCGATGAGAGAAAACTTAAGAGGAAACATGGAACGCATCTCAATCTCTCTTAATAACCATGTATTATTAATGGCCACCTATAATGAGTGGATGAACCTTAAAATCTACGAAGCCTCAGCAAAATTGACACGAGAGGAACTGCTGAAGGACCGTGGAGCTTTTTTTCGATCTATCTTGGGAACACTTAACCATTTGGTGGTAGCCGATACTCTATGGCTCAAACGATTTCATTCGCTGCGAAACTTTCAATCCTTGGCCTCCATTCTCCAATTGAAGACGCCCACAAGCCTTAGCGAAATTTTATTTGATGATTTTCAAAAGTTAACGACCCATCGAAAATTTTTAGACTCCACCCTTAAGCAGTGGAGCGAAGAACTCACAGACGACGATTTTAGACAAAAACTACGTT
>DALYDW010000050.1:12748-13002 GCA_031972915.1 bacterium | reverse complement strand
ATCTTAAACTATCAAAAAAACGATCAAGCCAAGTCGACTCCGGCTCTCAGCGCCAACTGTAAAATGTGTGAATGGAAATCGGCCTGTAAACAATGGATCACCGAACACAACGACTGCACCCAAGTCTATTACGTCGGATCCGCTATGCAACAGGGCTTGTACACCTTAGGTATTAAAACCACTGACGACCTGGCTTGCCAAGATCCTGAAATTCTGAAAACCCAAGTTCGTCAGCTCAAAGCCAAAGGTTATTT
>DALYDW010000050.1:2005-12680 GCA_031972915.1 bacterium | reverse complement strand
ATCCAAACAACACGCGCTTTATGGAAGTCTTAATTTCCCTAAACATCCTGTGGAAATTCACTACGACATTGAAGACGACCCCACACAAGATTTTGTTTACTTGCATGGATTGGTCCTCGCCGAACAAGACAAGCCTCCCAAGTACCATGCCTTTTTTGCCGAATCGAGGACCGAAGAAAAACAAATCACCGAAGCACTTTTTGAATTTTTCAAAAAATATCCCGGTGCCCCTGTCTATCATTATTCGCCGTATGAAAAGACCACGCTTAAGCGATTGATCGGAAAATACCCAAGCCTAGGCTTGGAAGTTTTTGAATTACTTTTTGGCGAAGGAGGTTCAGCCATCGATCTGCTCTCCGTCATCAACGAAAAAACCGACTGGCCCCTCTCTAGCTACAGTATCAAAGACATCTGTCGCCATCTTGGTTTTCAATGGGACGCGAGCGACGCCAGTGGAGCTGCCTCGATTGTATGGATGAACGATTATCTGAATGGACAAAAAGAACTTAAAGCAAAAATTCTCCGCTATAACGAAGATGACTGCATGGCCTCTTATTTTTTAAAAAAACAATTAGAACGCATAGAAGCGCACCTTTTTAACCCTTCTACCGAAAAAGTTTTCAAATAAAACTAAGATCGTTTTTTTCTTCGATAGCCACCCAGGTTTTTTTCAATTATTTTGAACAAATCGAGGGGGGAATTCGCAATGTGGTTTTCAACACGACTCAAGCTTGTAATTTTGAGTTTAATGTTATCCTTACCGTGGCTAGTTTCTTCCTGTGGCCCTGCAGGAGACGCCTATAACTACACCGTCACCCCCGAAGGCAGCCATGTCACCTTTGATCCCGAAGGTTCTCAAACCCTTCCCATCAACGAAACTCAGAGTTTTACCGTAACCCCAGAAGCAGGTTACATACTCTCCCCCATCGTGGTGGGAAATTGCGCCACAGGGGCATGGGAAGGCAACGTTTATACTACCGGACCCATCACCAACAATTGCACAGCATTCTTTTCTGCCGTACTTCCCGAAGATCAAAACGGTGGAGCAGAAAATGACCCCATTCCAAATGCCAGCCCAAGTCCCACTCCCGTAGCGACTACAAATCTTGAGATTAGTCTCAACGCTTTGGCCTTAGCCATAAACGGAAATAGCCGGATCCTCACCCTCACCAATACGGGCAACTCTACAGCCCACAATGTTTCTTATGTCATCTCACCCGCCCTTCCCCAAGGAAGCAGCATTTCACCTGAAAGCTGCGGAAATCTCGAAGCAGGGGTTTCCTGCGTTTTAACCCTAATTCCAGGAAATACATCCAACGCCGCTCCAGGAGAGCTTAATCCCGAAAGTTCCATACTAAGTGCGAGCGGCGACAACACCAACTTAGTCCATAGCTCGATTGCCATTCTTGAATATGGAAGCGTCTATCAGGCAGGTTATCTCTTCGATATCAACGACACCACCCCCAACAGCTCCAGCATTGATGGTAAGGTAGCAGCACTCAGCGATCAATCGGGCATTTATCCCAACGGGGCACTCTGGAGTTCCAACGGAAACGGCCCTAGCGAAATCGATGGAATTTTTGATGATATCCCAGGCATTCTGGAAACATCAATCTCTCCCCCTGACAACTGCAATGGCGCCACCGAAGGTTCTTGCAACAACGCAATTCTCATCGACTACTATGCCTCGGTAAACCCTGACTATTATGCCGCTGGAATTTGTGCGGAATATGAAGGTGGAAACTACGAAGATTGGTACCTACCATCTCTTTGCGAAATGAGTTACGGAGACGGAGGCTGCGGCACTACCGAAAATCCCACGACAGAAAACATGCAGAGCAATCTGGCGGAAAACGGTAACATTGGCTCGCTCTTAGAAGGAGAATCCTACTGGACTTCAACTGAAGCCTCAAGCTTTCCATCTATTCTGGCGTGGTATCACAATTTCAATTTCAACAATCAATTTCCTTACTTCAAAAATGGATTACTCACAGTGCGTTGTGTAAGAAAACTGAGCGAATAAGAGAAGGGCTATTCCTTTCAGCGAAGGAATAGCCCCAAAAAACTCATCAACTTTGGCTCTCCAATTTTTTCTCAATCTTTTCTTCAATTTTTTCATTGATCATTTGTTTACAAGGGGCCGATAAATTTTTGTAATTATCTTTAAGACAGGCTTTAATCTTGTCTTCGTTCAAACCCGCATCAGAACAAAATTTCTTCCGATCTTCTCGGCACTCGCCCAGAGCAAAACTCAAAGAAGGAATGACAAGATTAAGCGCCACAAACGCCATGAGAACTTTTTTTAACATGAAGCCTCCTGAAAATTAAAACGGAAGTCGTATTCTCATCGCGTTTCTAAAAAACCACAAGCTTCATTGTGAACGGCAAAAAAATCTTTTTAAGCAAGAATAGCGGAGAGGCTTAAAACATTCCTTGTTCAGGATCGCTTTTTTTAAAAATTGAAAAATCAACGCTTGGATTGACCTAATCTTCCATTTTTCGCCCTTTGTTCTGCACTAGACAAACTCGTTGCGACGACATCCAGGGCCCAAGATTTGGCTTCTGCCTCCAGCTTGAGGGACCACCTTAATTTGAGTGCTAATTCGTTCCTTAAGAGCCTGCACATGGGAGATAACGCCGATAAGCTTACCGTCTTGCCGCAACCCCGCTAGAGTTTCGAGTGCGATATTGAGGGACTCCTCGTCTAGCGTACCAAAACCCTCATCCAGAAATAAAGAATCCACCCTAACCTTCTTACTAGACATGTTGGATAATCCCAAGGCCAAGGATAGGCTAACGATAAAGCTCTCACCACCGGACAAATTCTTCGTAGAGCGAATCGTCCCCGCCTGGTAGGCGTCGACCACGTTAAGTTCCAGAGACTGAATCGGGTCACGAAGTAGCAAATAGCGATCCGTCATTTTTTGAAGTTGTCGATTAGCGTGACCTATCATAATTTCAAAGGTCAGTCCCTGTGCAAAATTGCGATACTTCTTACCGTCAGCGGAACCAATTAATTGATGCAAATTTCCCCACCTCAGAGACTCTTTTTTCTGAACCTCAATGACTCCTCGTTTTTCTTCAATGCGCTCTTTGGCGACTGCATTCACACTAAGTTTATGCTTAAAATCAGCAACAGTCTCGATAAGCTCCTTCAGAGAGACCTCGCATGTCTGAAGTTGAAACTGAAGATCTTCTAGAGATATTTCGGTAAGCTTTCGTTCTATTTCCGTAGCCAAACGTCTTTTTCGATCCTCTTGCCTAGCCTTGAGATTACTTTGACGTTCACGCAATTCTTCAAATTTGGCCCTAAGTTGTTCTCTCTGCTCAAAAGGTAGGCTAGCCTCGACAAACTGTTGTTCATTTAAAAACTCTACAGTCGAAAGTTTTGCAATGAAGCTGGTTTCTTTTTCTTTTAAATCGAGGGCCCGTTGTTCGATACGTTGCTTAAGGGACGCGACACGAGCCTTTGCGACATTCCAATTTTGCTGAAGGATTTCGTTTTTCTCCCTAGCCTGCCGCTCTTCACTCTCAGCACCAAAAAGTCCCTGACTCAAACGCTGCTCCTCGTCATCGGCATTTTTGTCACCGTACTCTAGCTTTCGCTCGTTGTTTCCAGCATCGAGTTCTTTTTTCAAGACCTCCAAGTGCTCACGCCTTTTGACCAGAGCGCTCTTTTGGCTTTGGATAACAGCGCTTAAACCCGCTACCTCGCTATCGAGATCGGCAAGCTGTTTTTCGATATCCAACTTTTTTCTAATGTGCAGTTGCCATTCCCTAAGTCGAGCTCTCAAAATATCGAGCAACGACGCAATATTTGTTTCGAAAATCTCCGAGATACCAAGCGGCAAAAGCTTTAATGAAACCTCCTGAACACGTTCGCCAAAATCAGCACGGAGTTTTCTGAGAGTCTCTCTTATCTCGGCAAGAGCTTGCTCGGCGGTCTTTTTTTCATGAACCGCTAGCATCGTTCGCCTTTCGGCATCCTCCAAATTCTGGCGGGCCAAATCTTTAGCTGCTTCGGATTTTTTAATGATGACCTCTTGTTTTTCGGCTTGTTCAATTTGTTTGCCAAGAGCTTCGATTTTTTGCTCGATTTCATCAGGGACAGGAGTGTTTCCTTTCGCAAAAGGATGTTCGGTTGCACCGCAGAGCGGACAAGTTTTTCCGTCTTCTAGTTTTGCCCGATAATCTTCGAGCTCTGCTATTTTCCTAAAAAATCCCATTTCACGCAGTAAATTTTCTTGATCAGCGCGGTACTCTCGCAATAAGCGCCCCCCCAACAACTCATTTAAAACCTCGTTGTCTTGCTGAACCTGCTTCGAAACTTTTTCCAAAACTTGTCGCTGAATGGCGGATTGCTTTTGCAAGCTTTCGAGCGATTGCGAAGCTTGCTCCAAGACATGAACAGATTTTTTCTCATCATTTTCTTTTTGTAAGATTTCTTTTCGACTTGAAAGCAGACCCTTCAGCTGTTCTTCAACAGCGACCAGGTTAGCTACCAACCATTCGTCCTGCTCATGCTCTTTGAGATACCCATCGATACTTTTTAGGGTCTCCTGGGTCGCAATGAATTTTTCTTGTTTTTGAAGTCTGGCTTTTTTATCTGCATCAATTTTTTCGGCATCTTGTTCACAAAACCGTTCAGTTTCTGTGACATTCATTTTTTGATGAATAAGTTTCTGATCGAGAAGACGAAGCCTCTGCAACGCAGGCTTGGAAGATTCTAAAATCTTTTTAGCCTCAACGGTTTTTAGCTCTGCCAACTTCAGCGACTCGCCTTGCTCCTTGGAGGAATCTTCTAATCCAGGAAGCAAGTTTTCTTCTTCTTTTAAAGTTAATTGATCGTCTGCTTGATTATTTCGAGTGACTACAAGAGTCGCATACTCTCTATCCAACGAAGCCGCTCTCGAAGCTCTAACAAGTCTCTCACGGTCTGGCTCAAATTCATTGATTTCGCTTTGCAGTGCAATCTCTTGCTCATCCAAATCGGCAATTTCTTTTTTCAGATCGCCAATTGCACTAAGCCAAGCAATGCCCTTTTCCGCGTTGGACATATGAATTCTAAGCTCAGTCTCTTGATTCTGTTTTTTTTCGAGAGACTGCTTAAGTTCTTTTTCTTGTTCGGGCTCAAGCAAAATAATTCCAGCGGTTTCAGCCTCAAGCCGATTAAGTTTTTCTCGCTCTTCCCGATATCGTTCATGAACACGGATAGAGATCTGACTGTAAATTTCTGTACCTGTGATCTGTTCGAGAATCGGAGCTCGATCATCCGGTGAGGCCTGAAGAAACGCAGAAAAGCCTCCCTGAGCCAACAACATAGATCGAGTAAATCGATCAAAATCCATACCTGTCACTGACTCGACCTGCTCAGCGACTTCTTTAATTTTAGATTCAATAATGGTTCCAGAATCGGGATTAATCATTTCGTGTCGAGGAGACTGAAGGTCTCCACCCGGCTTTGCGCGAGCTCGACGCTGACTCCAGTGAAAACGATAGCGCCCTTGATGGGTTTCAAAGGTCACCTCGGCAAAACACTCTCCGGTTTGCCGAGACATGATTTCATTTTCACTCTTGGTAACCCTACTGAGTCGAGGAGTTCTTCCGTATAAGGCAAGACAAATGGCATCGAGAAGAGTGGTTTTACCCGCACCCGTCGGGCCGGTAATGGCAAAGATCCCATCCGCAAGAAAGGAAGGGTGCGTGAGATCAATTTCCCATTCACCAACCAAAGAGTTTAAATTTTTAAAACGTACTTGTAGTATTCTCATCGAGAATCTCGCTACTCGGCTTGTAGGTCTTCTTCGCGAAGAGATGACAGAATTTCTCCGTAAGCGACAAATAATTCACCGGCTTGATCTTGGGGAACTTCATGAACAGCTAGACATTTTGCAAACATATCACTCTCATCTAAATCATCGAGGTTTTCGCCTTCATACATTTGGCCCAATGCGCTATTGATAATACGATTATTTTTTACCCGAAGAATTTCTACCGAGCTGCCAGCTACCATCTCAGCCAGCTTTTCACTTAAATCGCTCATCAACCCATCACCTTCGTAAATGACTTCGAGCCAAATTGGAGAAGCCATCTTAGAAAGCTCAGCAATGCGACTTGAAATAGGGTTCCAATCTCCTTTAATACGTTCGAGTTTTTGAAATACCGGAACCTCGATCAATTTTATGGCAGCATCTTTATTCTGAAACTCAACCTGACAAACGCTCTTCTGTTGCTTCGCTTCGCCAAACCCCATGGGAATTGGAGAGCCACTATACCGGATGATTTCTGAGCCTTTTACCTTTTGAGGAACATGAAGATGCCCAAGCGCCACATAACTAAAAATTTCAGAAAAAATTGAGGCCGTCACATGAGCCAAAGATCCAATATAAAGTTCGAGAACACCGTCACCGTCAATGGTTTGCCCACCCGACGTAAACAAGTGTCCCATGGCTACGATAGGAACAGTCGACCCAAGTTTCTCACATTCTTTCTTGGCTAGATCAGCAACGATAGCGTAATGGTTACGAATGCCCTCAAGAAGCTTTCGGTCTTTATCTTCTATGCCTTCGCCGGCCTCCACCACTCGAATATCTTTATCGCGAAGATAAGGAACAGCACAGACCATTAACTCGGGAACATCTCGCTCATTATAAAGCACCAGAATTTCATCGGAAGGATCCTGGGTGATATTTCCAATAACATGAACATCGAGAGTTTTGAGAAGCTCTTTTGGCGCATTGAGAAATGAAGGCGAGTCGTGATTTCCCGCAATGATCACAACATGGCGACAAGATGACTCTGCCACACAACACAAAAAACGATAATAAAGCTGCTGGGCTCGATGACTCGGAATGCTGCTATCAAAGACGTCCCCGGCTACTAACAAGACGTCGATCGTATTTTTTTGAAGAATCTCTACCAACCAATTTAAAAATGCTTCAAATTCCTCATAGCGCTTCCTGCCATAAAGAGTACGACCAATATGCCAATCGGATGTATGGAGGATTTTCATAAGGCTCCGTGCGTTGATTTTATGTTTTAAGGGGCTAGAAAAATTCGATAGAGAAAAAGCCAACTCCACGCAATCATCGAGCAACGCCTAAAGCATTTTCTTTTGAGAAGCTAAACTTCATTGAGCTGGTTTCTAGTAGGAACAGAATCCACCCAGCTCCTTGGTCAGTCTTAAAAGTACTATTTGTTTTGGGTGATTGGTGGTCGTTTTTTATTCGAGGGTACCTCTTTCTCTGCTTAAAGCAGATGTATTTTTTCCCAAATACAAGGTAACCTCTCCTTTTACAATGTGTCAGACTAAATCGGAGCTAATCCGATTCAATGAGACCACATTCCGTACCGAAAGGGTTTTCTCCGAACGAGTTTATTGATCGAGTTTGCAAAGAAAGCACCAATCAACTTTGAAAAGCTAACTCTCAGGGAGTATCAGCTACTGAGGAAAGGTCAATTCCTTCAGCACCGACGACTCAACATCACACTTCAGATAAACTGGGGAGGGCGTGCAATCGATAAATCATAATTAGCTAAGGCTATCTGATGGTTCAATAATGCCTCTAAATAAGCGATTTTTGAACTAGTAGTAAATTCCTCTCTTAGATTTACATCTAGGAGGTCGCTATATCCCAAATAAAATTTAATTTCTTCAGACTGCTGGACTTTTTGAGCTAAAATCCACTGACGTTTGTCTAAGCTAATTCTCTCCCGAGATCTAGTGCTCTGCTGAATAGCATCTTCAATATTGGTTTTAATTTTTTCTACAAGAAAATTATAGCTAACCCTGAGACGCTCTGCCTCCAGAGCCACTATCTTTTTTTGCTCTCTAGCCTCGCGGTTGAGTAAGGGCATCTCAAAGGAAAGCCCCACTTTCAATTCTTCATTATTAACACTAGGAGGGCCATCGTCTCCCAAATCGTTGGATAACCTTACCCCTAAATCAAGACCAGGAAGCACCTGGTTTTTAGCTAATCTTAATTTCTTTTCCACTTGATTAATTTTGAGTTGATCTATTTTTAATCTTGGATGGTTTTTTAAAATAAGCGACAAATCCTCGGTCGATAAGCTAAAAACTCGATTCTGTTCTACCTCTCTAGTAATAAAATTTAAACTGGGTAACGTTTCTGCTTTAGGAACCAGGGGTTTTCCTTCCTTATCTCGATAAAAAAGAGAAAGTTTTAAAGCTGCCTGCTGGAAATTTTGTTCGGATTCTACCAATAAAGCTTCCCGTTTAGCAATTAAGCGATCATTGTCCCACCGGTCCATTTCTGGCTTTATACCAAGACTAACCAATTCCCCAATGGCGCTTTGTCTAAATTTAGCAATTTCGAGCAACTCTTTATAAACTTGCAGCTTATGACCCTCAATAAACCACTTCCAATAATGGAGGCGAGCTTGATAGGTAAATAAAATTTGCTGACTGGTATTTTCTAAACTTTCTTCCTCACTAACTAATTTGGCCACTTCGATATTAGTTCTTTCCTTATCCGTTATACCATCGCGAAGCAGAGCTACTTTAAGTCCACCATAAATCTCTCCAGCATTATTAGTTGCTAAGATTTCATCATACACAGGAAATAATCCTTGGCCTCTTCTCCAACCACTAAAAACTTCTATGCCCCACAAAGGCACCTTTTGTTTGACGCTCACATCCAAAAATTGATTATCGTAGTAGCTTCCTACAACTAACCGACTTTCTGCAGTTAAACTTGGATCAAAAACTCCCTTTGAGCTTAAAACTTCCGCTTGGGCCTGTTTATACTTTTGATATTGCTCTTCTAACTTAGGATAATTGTGCATGGTAGACCGAATCACTTGACTGACAGTCAATTTCTCAGCGCTTGTTCCTTTCTGTGTTAAAAAAAAGAAAGAAGCTAAAAAGCTAAGAACGATTGTAAAGGTCTTTGGCAACATACACAGGGGTTTATCGTTTCATTCAGAGATTTGATTACTATTTATATTAGATTTTTCACTTGTAGAAGATTTGTCAGAAAGACCATTTGTTGATTGAACTGGATCTTTATTTAAGTCTGGTGCCGTTTTATCAAGTTTTTTATAAAGATCATCTTGAGAGATAATAGGAGGAAACCCATTGAACTTACGCCACAACTCAAAGCCCAAGGAAACCCGATTGAGTAAAACCCAAGCATAAACCCGCCCACCTTGCCTTAAAAGATCCGATTTGGGCCAAGGTTCATCGTTAGGATCTGGAGTGACCAATATTCTGGAGTAACCATCTGCATCCAATTGACGATCAATAAAGGCTATAACCCCGCCAAAAGTCCCTTTAGCTAAGGAAGGCCAACCGAAACTTTGAATGGCTGGCCATCCCTCGAATTGAAGCCTCACCTTCTGACCAGGATTTAAAAATGGAGCATCTTCACCAGAAATAAAAATCTCAGCGGAGCGGGAGCTTGTCTCAGGAACAAGCATTGCAAGATGATCACCTGCTTTTACCAACTGTGATCCCGAACCGGAACGACGTCTTTGTATGTAACCATCCCGTGGAGCTCTTACCTCTTGGGTAGATTGACGCACAATTTGCGTTTCGATGTTTAAAAGTTCTTCTTTGATTTTAGCTTCTTCAGCAAGGAATTTGTTGTATTCAATTTTTGATTTTTCAAAATCAAGTCGCGATACGATGCCTTTTTTCAATAAAGCATCTAATCTCTGATAATTATTGTAACTATTCTCTACACCGACTTGAGCGGCCTCCCCCTTCTTCAAAATAGCTTCTTTTTTTAGCTTCAATCTCTCTAAAAGATTAGGATCATTATCGCTGATGGCAACAATCGGGTCTCCTCGTTTTAAAAAAGATCCTTCCTCAACAAACCAGTTTCCTAAAAGCCCATTAACTGGTGCGTCCACCCACTGAATGCGATCATTAGGAGAATAGGCAATGATACGACCCGAACCTCGAGTTGTTTGGTTCCAAGGGAGAAATAAAAAAATTAGAAAAAGTAAAAATAATATTAAAGTAACCCGAAGACCGCCTCTATGCATAACCCTGGGCAACAAAATACTTCTTTTTCCACTTTTGTATTTTTCGAACTCAATGTTTTTAATTATTTCCTTAATCAATTTTTATACCTACAAACTCTAGAACTTTTATATTCAACGACTCCAAATATTAAGAAGCAAAACTACGCTGTCTCTTGATGCAAGTTTAGGCTACGGCTAAAAACTCTCGCTATTTCTTGATCAGCTGTTAAAAGAATGACACCCATTCTTGGACACTTTTGTTTTAAAAAATTAACAAAATGGCTTCTAAACTCTTCGTCAAAACCATCTAAAGTTTGATCGATAACAAGAAAGTCAGGCTTTGCATAGATAGCCCTGATAAAAGAGACAATCATCTTTATTCGATCGGAAAACTCGTCATCTAGACCATATACATAAGTAGAAAAGCCTTTTTCCAACTGGAAAATCTCTGAAAGGTAAGGCGCGTTTTCCATAATTTGAGATAATTCTTTTTGTGCTATTTCATCTTTATCTAAAATAATGTTCTGTAGAATGGTTCCTTTGAAAAGAAAGGGCTTTTCAAGCAGGAAAAGTCGATTGAAAACTTCTTGTTTTGATAGTTCACGAAGTGAAACTCCGTTAATAAAGTAGTCCCCAATTTCAAACTCTTTAAATCCACATAGAATATTCGCAAGAGTTGATTTTCCAG